>CAIXBQ010000125.1 GCA_903917705.1 uncultured Verrucomicrobia subdivision 3 bacterium
CCCGGCAACGTGTCCAAAGAAATCTCGTCTTTGCCTTCACCCGCAAGGTGAACCGATACCAGCGATGCAAATGTGCTCATCACCCCCAATTTTATTCACACTTTCACCCTTTGACCACCACTTCAATTGCGGACATTAGGATTCAAATGTATCAGCCATCCAGCGTGATCCTTCAACTCTTTTCTGCTGGCCGCCGGATAAGTGTGCAACATCATTTTTCCCTGAAATTCCGCCCGTAATCCGGCTGACCCCGGCCGTTGTTATATCTGTGCCAGTGCCTGGTACAGATCAGCGATGATGTCTTCCGGATCTTCCAGGCCCAGCGCCACGCGGACGAGGTTGTCCGTCATGCCGATGGATTGGCGATATTCCAACGGGTAGTCGAAGAACGACATGGTGGACATCTGGGTCACGAGGCTTTCGGTGCCGCCGAGACTCGGCGTGATGAGGAACACCTCTAGCGCATCAATGAACTGGCGCGTCGCCTTGACGTCACCTTTGACTAGAAAACTGATCATGCTGCCAAAGCCGGACATCTGTTGTTTGGCGATGATGTGATCCGGATGTGACTTGAGGCCGGGATACCAGACCTTTTCCACTTTGGGATGTTTTTCCAATGCCCGCGCCACCTGCAAACCGGCGCGGTTGTGATGCTCCATCCTCAGCGGGAAGGTTTTGAGGCCGCGTTCCAATAGAAAGCAGGTCAACGGGCCGGGAATCGCCCCGATCATCCGTTGCAGCTTGTTGAGATCTTCGAGCAATGCATGGGCACCGAGGGTCACGCCCGCAAGTAGGTCGTTATGGCCGCCGAGATACTTCGTGGCGGAATGGATGACGAAGTCTACGCCCAATTCCAGCGGTCGGATGTTGTGGGGCGTGGCTAGGGTGGCGTCAATCATCGTCAATACCTTGTGCCGGCGGGCGACTTGGACAATTGCCGGCAGGTCGAGCACGCGCAGAAAGGGATTGGTGGGCGACTCGGTGAAGATGATGTTGGTGTTGGGCCGGATGGCTTTTTCGATGGCTTTGGCATCCGGTGCCACGATGGTGTTTTGAACCCCGAACTTGGTGAGAAAATTGGTCGCAAAATCACGCGTCTGCCGGTAGCAGTCGCTGGTGAAGATGATGTGGCCGTCTTTTTTCATGTAGGCCATGAGCGTCAGGATGACCGCGCTCATGCCTGAGGAAAATAAAATGGCGCGTCCGGCGCCTTCGATGGCGGCGAGTTTGCGTTCAGCCTCCTGTTGGGTGGGATTACCGTAACGGCCGTATTCCTGCTCGCGGATGATGCGTCCCTGTCCCTTGGCCGTCATGAACTCGACCACTTCGGTCATGGACTCAAAACTGTAGTTTGAAGTCTGGACAATGGGCGTCGAGACGGCGTGGTGGGCTTTGCGGCGACGTTCACGTCCGTGGATAGCCAGCGTGGCCGGCCCCCGTTTGGGGGTCTTTTGGCGTTTAGGCATAGAATAAACTCCTGTCGGTGTGGTTGGGTTTGGCTTGCTGTTTTCCTTCATCTCAAGCCATTGCCAAATCGGGAGTCCGGCGGGAGCCGGGAGTGATAAAACTGGCCGATGGTGTGCTCATGTGATGGTTTTATTTGACCACTGCCCGCGCTAAATAGCCAGTGAAAATCCACGGTTAAACCGCCTCTCTGTGTGGCATTCGTTCGCGCCCCAAGCCGGCGGGCTTTTTTTCTGCCGCTTGGATATTACCTGCCGTTTCAACCGGCTGGCGGTGTCGAGTTGGCCGCCGGGCTACGGGCTTTGAACGGCTTTGTTCGGTGTCGGGCCGTTGCCGGGGCCGGCCAGTTCCGTGCCCAGCACCTCGTCCAGCAGTTCGAAATCCAGAAAACCGTGCAACTGCCGCAGCCGCGTGGGGTGGCGCATCTTGCGGAGCGCCTTGGCCTCAATCTGCCGGATGCGCTCGCGCGTGACGCGGAACTGCTGGCCGACTTCCTCCAGCGTCCGCGCGTTGCCGTCGCCGATGCCGAATCGCAGTTCCAGCACCTGCCGCTCGCGCTCGGTGAGGCTGCACAATACGTCGCCCAGCTTGTCTTTGAGCAGGCTGAAGCTGGTCAGGTCGAGGGGATTGTCGGCCGCCTTGTCCTCGATGAAATCCCCGAAGCTCGTCTCGTCGCCGTCGCCGATCGGCGCCTGCAGGGACAGCGGCTGCTGGGCCATTTTCAAAACCGCCGATACCCGGGACACGGGCAATTGCATCTCGTCGGCGATCTCCTCCGTTGTGGCCTCGCGGCCGAGTTCCTGCAGCAGTTTCTTTTGCGCCCGCATCAATTTGTTGATGATGTCGATCATGTGCACCGGAATGCGGATGGTGCGCGCCTGGTCGGCGATGCTGCGGGTGATGGCCTGCCGGATCCACCAGGTCGAGTAGGTGGAAAACTTGTAGCCGCGTTTGTATTCAAATTTTTCCACCGCCTTCATCAAGCCGATGTTCCCTTCCTGGATCAGGTCGAGGAATGACAGGCCTCGGTTGGTGTATTTTTTGGCGATGGAGATGACGAGCCGCAGGTTGGCCTCCACCATTTCCGTCTTGGCCTGGAGCGCGCGGGCCGAGGCGTCGCGCAGCTGGTCGAACGCCTCGAGAAAATCCCCCGCGGGCTGGCGCACAAATTCCTCCAGCGCGCGGATTTTCTGCTGCTCGGCCTCCACGAGATGTTTTTGCGCGCTGGATTCGCGCTGGAGCTGCACGTCGGCCAGGGCGTGCAGGCTGTATTGCAGCTTTTCGTGGATGTTTTCGGCGACGAGCGTCATCTCCTCGGTGACCTTCTGTTTGTAATAGAATTTGGCGTAGGTCGCCTGCAGTTTGGCATCGACCTTTTGAAACTTAGCGTTTGCGTTTTTGCGGCGGGCGGGCTGGTGCGCGTCCCGCCAGTGGTTGAAATGCCGGTCCACCTCCGCGTCGAGTTCCCGCACGTGCGCGATGAGCCGCTGGAGGGTGTGCAGGTGCGCCTCGCGGTTGTTGACTTTTTTGTCCAGCACCACGCGGTCGAAACGTTCGCGCGGCGGATCGGCCAGCAGCCGTTCCGCCAGGGCGATGTGTTCCTTGCCGGCGAATCCGAAGCTGTGGACAATCCGGCGCACGTCGGCTTCCGCCGCCTCGATGCGCTTGGAAATCTCGACTTCCTGCTCGCGCGTCAGCAGCGGCACCGTGCCCATCTGCCGGAGATACATCCGCACGGGATCGTCCAGCGCGTCGAGCTGTTGTTCGGCCTCCTCGCCCTCCTGCCCGGCGGGCTTGACGCGATCCACCTCGGCGGCGTCCACCACCTCGATTTCAAGTTCGCGGAGCTTGGCGAAAATCTGGTCCAGCAGCGTGGGCGTGGAAAATTCCTCTGTTAAAACCTCCCCGACATCTTCAAAGGTGAGCTGGCCCTGGTCGCGCGCGAGCCGGACGAGGTCCCGGACTTTTTCGGCGAGCGCCGCCGCGGGGTCGGCGGGTGCGAGGGCGCGGAGTCTTTCCGTTTCGGGAATTGGAGACGCTTCCTTTTTTCGGGCCTTCGGCTTTGGCATATTTGCTTCCCGCCTTCGTCCCGGCACCGGGGGCGGACGCGAAGCAGGGGTGAATATGAAAAGCGCGCGCGTCTTCGTCAAGCGGCGAAACGTCCCGCGTCACTTTTCCGGCGCGATGAAAATCCCGTTCTCCTTCAGGTGCGGCAAAATCATCTCCACCGTGCGCTCGACCGCGCCGAGGTTGTCGGCGACTACCGCCAGCGCGTTCCGGCCCAGTTCCGCGCGCCGCGCGGGGTTGGCCAGCAGCTCGCCGAGGACGCGCTCCAGTCCGGCGCCGTCCGGCACCTGCACCGCGGCGTCTTTTTTCAGGAAATTCCGGGTGATGTCCGCGAAGTTCTGCATGTTGGGCCCGAACACGATGGTTTTGCCCTGCGCGCCCGGCTCGATGGGGTTCTGCCCGCCGAACGCCGTGAGGCTCTTGCCGACGAACACCAACGTCGCCGGCTCGTAGAAAAACTTCAGCTCGCCCGTGGTGTTGACCAGCAGGCAGTCCACCGTCCCCGGGGGCAGGGCGGTGCCGGGGAAAACCTCATTGCGGTAGGCGAATTTCACCCCGCGCGCCTTCAATTTCAGGCCGAGCTCCTTGCACCGTTCAAAATGGCGCGGCACGAGAATCAGGAACAGCTTCGGAAATTTCCCGCGCAGTCGCTGCGCGAGGTCAGCCAGCAGGAGTTCCTCGCCGTCGTGCGTGCTGCCGGCCACCAGCACCGGGGCATCGTCGGCCACGCCGAGCTGCCGCAGCAGCCCGCGCACGTCAAAATTGCGCCGCTCGAACAGCGTGGCCGCGTCAAACTTCAGATTGCCCACCACCTGCACGGCCTCCGGCCGGCAGCCCACCGCGCGCAGCCGGTCGGCGTCCTCCTCGTTCTGGCAGCCGACGCCGGCGAACGAGGCGAACAGCGGGCGGAACAGCCAGCCGAACTTTTTGTAGCGGGGGTAGGAGCGGTCCGACAGCCGCGCGTTGGCGAGGAACACCGGGATCTTCAGATCGCGCGCCCGCCAGAGGAAATTCGGCCAGATCTCCGCCTCCACCAGCACGATGGCCAGCGGATTGATGTTCGCCAGCGCATGCCGCACGAATTTGCGGCGGTCCACCGGGTAATAGATCTTGCTCACGTGCGTCGGCAGCCGCCGGCGCAATTCCGCCATGCCCGTGGTGGTCGTGCACGAGACCACGATCTTGACGTTGGGCACGCGCGGCTCCAGGGCGCGGATGAGCTGGGTGCAGAGGTTCACCTCGCCCACGCTGACCGCGTGCAGCCAGATGATGTGCCGGTTGGTCAGCGCCTGCTTGAGCGACGGATCGTAAATGGCAAACCGCTGCCCGAACCCGCGCTGCCAGTCGCCGCGCCGCCGCAATCGCCAGAAGTAATATGGCGACGACAGCACGAAAAATATGAGAAACAGAATGTTGTAAAGCGTGCGCATCCGATCAGTCCCCGACCGTCCAAGAGATAACCAAAGCCGACCGGACAAACTATGTCACAATTCCGCCGCAATTCAACCCCGGAAAAACAGTAACCAGACGGTTACCAGCACCGGCAGCAGGAACGGCAGCGAGAATTTCCAGATGAATTCCACAAACGCCGGCGTCCGCAGGCCGCGCTGCTCCGCGATGGCCTTCACCATGAAGTTCGGGCCGTTCCCGATGTAGGTGGCCGCCCCGAAAAACACCGCCCCCACGCTGATGGCCAGCACCTGCGCCGGCCCGCGCGCCAGCAGGGCGGCATCCGGCGGCCCCGCCGTTCCCGCCCCGAGCGTGCTGAGAAAAGCCAGATACGTCGGCGCATTGTCCAGCACCGCGGACAGGCCGCCCGTGGCCCAGTAATAAGTCCCCGGCGCCGGGCCGGGCCCCAGCAGCGCCGCCGGATGCCGGTCCAGCCACGCCAGCGCCGGGATCATCGTCGCAAAAATGCCCGCGAACAGCACCGCCACCTCGATCACCGGATGAAAACTGAATTCATTCGCCGCGTGGACGGCCTTGGGCGTCGTGAAAAAAGCAATCGCCGCCGCCGCCAGCATCAGGCCCTCGCGCCAAAACGGCGGCAGGAACACCGCGCCCACGATCACCGCCAGCCAGAACAGGTTTGCCGCGCCCGCCAACTCCCAGCCCGCCGGGGCCGGTTCGTCTGCCGGCGGCGCCGGCGCCGCGCGGCGCGCGTGCACCGTGTCCACCGTGAAATAAATCGCCAGCAGCAGGCCCGCGCCCGTCGCCCACATCGGCCAGCAATGCCGCGCCACCCACCAGAACGGGATGCCCTGCAGATAGCCGAGGAACAGCGGCGGGTCGCCGATGGGCGTGAGGCAGCCGCCGATATTGGCCACGAGGAAGATGAAAAAGACCAGGTGATGCGCCGCGAGGCGGCGCCGGTTGAACTCGAGCCACGGGCGGATGAGGAGCATGGCCGCGCCGGTGGTGCCCAGGACATTGGCCGCCAGCGCGCCGGCCAGCAGGAAAGCCGCCCCGGCCAGCGGCGTGGCCGCGCCCGGCACGCCCAGGCGGATGCCCCCCGCCACCACAAACAGCGAGCCCACCAGCGCGATGAACCCGGCGTATTCGCGGGCCGCGTGGGCGAGGCTGGCCGGGTCCTGCCGGAGATACCAGGCCGCCGTGACCGCGCCGAGGCCGAGGGCCGCCTTGGCGTAATGCCGCCCCCACCAGCGCGGCGCGAGGACAGGCGCGAGCGCCATCGCGCCCAGCAGCAGCGCGAACGGCAGGATCAATAGGGGAGGCGGGCCGGACACCGGGAAAAGCTTGCGGACGCCGCCCGTTCCGGTCAAACCCAATCGGCAGGAGGCAAAGGGGCAGGGGGTGGCCGAGCTAGCCGACTTGGAAAATGGTTCCCGTAAAGACGCCGAGCTGATTTGCTAAAACTTTTGCTGCTAACTGACAAAGCTGGTTTTCCTGCCTTCGTCATACCGTAGTATCAGCAGGAATAATCCTTCCATATTTGGCGTCAAGCATTTTTTTAAGGTTTGTTAATGCTGGCCGACGGGGGTTCCGGAGGAGATGGGCGCTGGCGGCTTCGCCAAATTGATTTGATTTGAATTTGCCGGTTCAATTTTGTCTCATGCCGGAGCATGTCGTCGCCGGATGCCTGTTCCCGCGGATTTCAACGGCCCTGGACCTGGTGGTTCATGGTCGGGGTGCTGGCCGTGGTGGCGCTGGCGCGGCTGCGGCTGCTGAACTTCCCGCTGGAGCGCGACGAGGGCGAATACGCCTACGCGGGCCAGCTCATCCTCCAGGGCATCCCCCCCTACGAGCTGGCGTATAACATGAAATTCCCCGGCACTTATCTCGCCTACGCGGCGGTGATGGGGCTGTTCGGCCAGTCGCCGGCGGGCATCCATCTGGGGCTGCTGCTGATGACGACGGCCACGGCGCTGATGCTGTTCTGGCTGGGCAAAAAATTGCTGGATGAACTCGCGGGCGCGGCGGCGGCGACGTGCTACGCGGTGCTGGCGGCCTGTCCCTCGATGCTGGGGCTGGCGGGCCACGCGACGCATTTCTGCGCGTTCTTCGCCACGGCGGGTCTGTGCGCGATGTGGCGGTGCCGGGAGCGGGCGGGCTGGCGGTGGCTGGCGGCGGGGGGCGCGCTGTTCGGCGCGGCGGTGCTGATGAAGCAGCACGCGGTGCTGATCGCGGCGTGGGCGGGGCTGGCCTACGCGGGCGGGCAGTTTTTCCGCGCGCGGGAGGGATTTTCGCGGCGGCTGGCGGCGGTGGCGGTTTACGGGGCGGCCATGCTGGCGCCGCTGGGGCTGTGCTGCGGCTGGCTGGCGGCGGCGGGGGTGTTCGGCAGGTTCAAGTTCTGGACGATTGATTATGCGCGGGAATACGCGTCGGGGGTGCCGCTCGCGTATGCGCCGCTGTATTTCTGGCACGGCTTCTCGTGGGTGATCACGGACGGGATATTGCTGTGGCTGGTGGCGCTGGGCGGGCTGGCGGCGGTGGCGGCGGATGCGCGGTGGAAAGGTTCGCGCGGGTGGTTCCTCGGGTTCGTGGCGGCGTCGGCGCTGGCGGTGTGCCCGGATTTTTATTTCCGGAAACATTATTTTCTGATCGCGCTGCCGGCGGTGGCGCTGCTGGCGGGGGCGGCGGTGAGCGGCCTGCGCCGGTGGTGGGGCGGGCGGCGTTCGGCGCTGGGGGACTGGCCGGCGTGGAGCTACGCGCTGTTTGTGGCGGTGAGCGTGGCGGGTTGCGCGGGGGCGTGGTTCCAGTTGCCGCTGACGGCGCTGGCGCGGCAGCTTTACGGCGCGGACCCGCTGCCGGAGGCGGAGGTGGTGGCGAAGTTCATCCGGGAAAATTCCGCGCCGGGCGACCGCGTGGCCATTCTCGGCTCGGAGCCGGAAATCTATTTTCTCGCGCACCGGCATTCGGCCACGGGCTACATTTACACCTACGCGCTGATGGAGCCGCAGCCGTTCGCGCTGAAGATGCAGCGGGAGATGATCGCGGACCTGGAGGCGCAGGCGCCGGCGTACGTGGTGTTCGCGGACAATATCATGTCATGGAACCGCCACCCGGAGTCCGACCCGGCGCTGTTCAACTGGTGGGAGCGCTACCAGACCAATTACACGCTCACGGGGATGACGGATATCATCTCGCCGACGAACACGATCATCGTGCTGGGCACGAATTTCACCGCGCGCTATCCGGTGGCGCACGGGAGCGCGCTGGAGATTTACCGGCGGAAATGACGGGCGGCCGGCGCGCGCAAAGATTTTTCAACGACCATGAAGGAATTTTTCAAAAAACATCTGGGGCAGGGGGAATGGCTGCTGGCGCTGGTCCTGACGGCGGCGGCGGTGCTGCTGCATCTCTTTTCCTGGTCCGTGGCGGGCGGGCTCTGGCGGGATGAACTGGTGACGGTGAACATCGCCACGCTGCCGACGTGGCATGACATGGCGGGGGCGCTGATGAACGATTCGTTTCCGGGGGTGTTCCACACGGTGGTGCGCGTCTGGTCGGCGCTGGGCTTCGGGCAGAGCGACCTGGGGATGCGCGCGCTGGGGCTGGTCGCGGGCTTGTTCCTGCTGGGTTCCTTTTGGGCGGCCAGCCGGATGCTGGGGCGCAATCCGCCGCTCCTGCTGCTGTCGCTGGCGGCGCTGAACCCGGTGGTGATCCGCTACGGCGACACGATCCGCGGCTACGGCCTCGGCACGGGCTTCATGGTGCTGACGACGGGATTGTTATGGCGCTTCATCGAGAAGCCGACCTGGCGGCGCGGCCTGCTGGCGAGCGCGGCGGCGGTGGCGAGCGTGCAGACTTTGTATCAAAACGCGTTCTTCGTGCTGGCCATCGGCCTGGCCGGGGTGGCGGTCAGCCTGCGGCAGCGGCAATTCTTGAAGGCGGTGGGGATATTGAGCATTGGCCTGGTCGCGGCCCTGTCGCTGATTCCTTACGTGAAGCCCATTCTCGCCACGCACGACGGCTGGCAGATGCTGCAATACGGCACGAGCTTCTGGAATTGCCTGGGTCGGCTGACTTTGATGGCGGGGGATTTCCTCGGCGTGTGGCTGGTGGTGGCTTTCCTGGCGGTGATGCTGGGCCTCGGCCGGCTGTTCCTGAAAAAATTGCCGGACGCGGAGCGCGCGCAGCCGGATCTGGCGCTGTTCGGCGGGCTGGCGATCGTGCTGGGCGTGGTGTGCTTCGCGGGGTTCATCAAGTCGAGCGGTTTGCCGACGCAGGTGTGGTATTACATCCCGGTGCTGTGCTTCACGATGGCGGGCTGCGACTGCGTGTTCCCCCGCGTGCACGCGTTCACGCGGACGGGGGTGCTGGCCATCGCGCTGTTCGGGCTGGTGCTGTCGCCGTCGGCCTATTCGGCGCTGCGCTGGCGGCAGTCGAACGGGGACATTGTCGCCGCGCAGGTGGCGAAAGAGGCGACGGCGGGCGATTTCATCATCGTCAACACGTGGTATTTCGGCGTGACCTTCGCCCATTATTATCATGGCGCGGCGGAATGGACGACGCTGCCGTCCATCGATGATTTCCGGTTCCAGCGCTACGATTTGATGATGAAAAAGCTGCAGACGCCCCACGCCATCGCGCCGGTGCTGGCCCGGGTGCAGGCGGCGCTCTCGTCCGGGCACAAAGTCTGGATCGTGGGGAAAATCTCCGCGCCGCCGCCGGGCGCGCCGATGCCGGGCGACCCGCCGCTGGCGCCCCACGGGCCGTTCGGCTGGCTGGACGCGCCGTATTACGAGGCCTGGGAGAAACAGCTGGGCTGGTACCTGCAAAACCACGCGGGCAAGGTCACTTTTTTTGTGGCGGATAACGCCGGCGCCATTCCGGTGAACCCGTTTGAGAACCTGGGATTGATCGCGTTTCGCGGCTGGGAAACCAACGCGCCCGCGGTCGGGCCGTAAGGATTCGCGCGGGCGCGTGCGCGGCTTGACGCCCCGTGGTCTGGCTGCGATTATCGCGCCGCTTGGCGCAGGAACCAGCGGTGAATACGGCCGGCAAACCATTCGCGGCCGGCGCGCGGAACCCCGCCGGACCGGCTGCGGGCCGGCGGCAAGCAATTCGCCAAACGAAAGGCCATGCTCATGAAAAAGATCAGCGTCATTTCCGGTTGCTACAATGAAGAGGGCAACCTGCAGGAGTTTTACGACCGGCTGATGGCGGTCTTCCGCAAGCTGCCGGGCTATTCGTACGAGATTGTCATCGCGGATAATTGCTCGACGGATCGCAGCCGGGAAATTCTGCGCGCGCTGGCGGCGAAAGACCCGAACTTCAAGGTTATCCTGAACGCGAATAATTTCGGCCACATCCGCTCGCCCTTCAATGCGCTGCTGCAGGCGACCGGCGACGCGGTGGTGGCGCTCTGCTCGGATCTGCAGGAGCCGCCGGAGATGATCGGCGAATTCGTCCGGCAGTGGGAGGCGGGCCATCAGGTGGTTTGCGCGGTCAAGCCGACGAGCCTGGAAAATCCGCTGATGTTCCAATTGCGCCGCGTGTATTACCGGTTGCTGGCGAGCATCTCCGAGACGCCCCAAATCCAGAACTTCACGGGGTTCGGCCTGTATGACCGGAAAGTGATTGATGCCGTCAAGCGGTTCAATGAGCCGTATCCCTATTTCCGCGGCCTGATCAGCGAGATCGGGTTCAAGCGGGTGGAGGTGCCGTTCCAGCAGGCGGCCCGGCGGCATGGTAAGACGAAGAATAACTGGTTCACGCTTTACGATCTGGCCATGACCGGCTTTGTGAACCACACGAAGCTGCCGCTGCGGCTGGCGGCGTTCTCCGGATTCATCCTGGCTTTTTTGAGCCTGCTGGTGGCGGTGGGCTATTTCGTCTACAAGCTGTTATTCTGGCAGACCTTCAGCCTCGGGCTCGCGCCCATGGTGATCGGTTTGTTCTTCTTTTCCTCCGTCCAGCTGATCTTCATCGGCCTGCTGGGCGAGTATATCGGCGCCATCTGGACCCAGGTCAAAAACAAGCCGCTGGTAATCGAGGAAGAGCGCATCAATTTTTGAAATGAGATGAACCCGTTGGCTCCCGATCTTGATCATGTGCTGGCCGGCACGGCGGGGCTTTGGGACGAACTGCGCGGGCAGCGGATTTTCATCACGGGCGGCACGGGATTCTTCGGCCGCTGGCTCCTGGAAAGCTTGGCGCGGGCCAATGACCGGCTGGGCCTGGGGGCTTCGGCGGTGGTGCTGTCGCGTCAGCCGGAGGCTTTCGCCGCGCGGATGCCGCACCTGGCCGGCCGGCCGGACCTGGAATTTCACACCGGCGATGTGCGGAATTTTTCGTTTCCCGACGGCCCATTTCCCTACGTCATCCATGCCGGGACAACCTCCAGTGCGCCGGTGGCGCCGGCGGAAATGCTGGAAACCATCGTGGCGGGAACCCGGCGCGTGCTGGAATTGGCGGCGGCCCGCGGAACCCGCAAGTTGCTGTTTGTCAGTTCGGGTGCGGTCTATGGGCGCCAGCCGTCCGGCCTCACGCATATTCCCGAAGACTATGCGGGCGCTCCCGATCCGCTTGATCCGGCCTCGGCTTATGGCGAGGGAAAGCGCGCGGCGGAGCGGCTGTGCGCCGTGGCCGGCCAGGGAACCGCGCTGGAGGCCAAGATTGCCCGGTGCTTCGCGTTCGTCGGGCCGCATCTACCCTTGGACGCGCATTTTGCCATCGGTAATTTCATTCGCGACGGGTTGCGCGGCGGTCCGATCCACGTGCGCGGCGACGGGACGCCGTATCGCTCTTATCTTTATGCGGCCGACCTGATGGTCTGGCTCTGGACGATTCTGTTTCGCGGCCAATCCTGCCATCCCTATAACGTCGGCTCGGAAGACGCGCTGACCATCAGCGAGGTGGCCGGGGCGGTGGCGCAAGCATTCCAGCCGGCGCGCCCGGTGATCATTGACCAAAAGCCCGCCCCCGGGGCGGTCGCTGCGCGTTACCTCCCCGACACCCGGCGGGCGCAGCGGGAATTAGGTCTGCAAACCAGGATCAATTTGGGGGACGCAATCCAACGAACCATCTCATGGCATCAGAAAACCAATCAACGCTGACCTCGCCCGAAAACCGGCCGGTGAAAACATCCTTGCGCGGCTGTCCCGTTTGCGGCGGGGCCGCGTGCGAAGTTTTGCATTCGCAAAAATTTGTTTTGCCGGAAGGGCATCCCCTGGCGGCCGGCTATGAAGTCGTGGTTTGCGGCCAGTGCGGCTTCGTCTATGCGGACACCCAGGTCAGCCAGCACGATTACGACGTGTTCTATGCGCGCTATTCGAAATACGAGAGCAACAGCACGTCAACCGGGGGCGGCGGTTCGCCGGAGGACGCCCGGCGTTTGAAAGAAATGGCGGGGTGCATCGCCGCCATGCTTCCCGACCGGCAGTCGCGGTTGGTGGATATTGGCTGCGCCAACGGCGGGCTCCTGAAAGAGCTGCACGATCTGGGTTATACCCGGCTCTGCGGCATCGATCCGTCCCCGGCTTGCGTGGCGGCCGCCAGGGCGGCCGGAGCCGCCGAAGGTTTTGTCGGGACTCTGTCAGCGCTCCCGCCGGACGCGGGGGAATTTGACGGGGTGATTCTCTCGCACGTGCTGGAACACGTCCAGGACTTGCGGCAGGCGGTCGCGGGCATCCGCCGGCTGGCGCGCTCGGCGGGTATGGTCTATGTGGAAGTGCCCGATGCCGCGCGTTATGTCGAATGTCTCCTGGCTCCCTTTCAGGATTTTAACACCGAACATATTAATCATTTCTCCGCCTGCTCTTTGCGTAATCTGTTTGTCACGCAGGGATGGCATCAAAAAAGCGGGGGCGGTAAAACTTTGTTCGCGGCACCCGCCATGCCCTATCCGGCGGTGTTCGGATTCTTTACGAAAGACAACGCGGCGATGGAGTCCGGTTCGCTGGAAACGGACGCGGAATTACGGATCCGGATGGCGGAATACATCGCCGCTTCCCAGGCCATGATGCAATCCATTGACCGGAAGATTGAGGCGGTTCTGAGGGGGAATGATTCGGTGATTGTCTGGGGCACGGGTCAGCTGGCCATGAAACTGTTGGGCGAAACCTGCCTCGCCCGGGCAAAGATCGCCGCTTTCGTGGATGGCAATCCGATCAACCAGGGGAAGCGGCTGAAAGGCATTCCCATTCTCGCGCCCGCCCGGGTGGTCGGGTCGGAACAGCCGATCATTATCACTTCCATTATTCAGGGACAGGCCATTGCTCAGGCCATCCGTCGGTTGAACCTCCCCAACCCGGTCGTTTTGCTGACCAACGATGATGTCCCGGGCATCCATTAAAACATGGTTCGCGGGATTGCGGGCATCCCTCGAAAACCGTGCCCATTGTTTTTGCGGATTTGATTTGGTCCTTTATTGGTTGCCTGATTAAGCAGACAGGTTAAAACTGTCGAAAAATATGATCCGACTCGCCGACTATGTCGCCCAAACGCTTGCCGCGCGGGGTGTTCGTCATCTGTTTCTGGTCACGGGTGGCGGGGCGATGCATTTGAACGATGCTTTCGGCCGGTGCGAACAGTTGCGCTATGTATGCTGTCATCACGAACAGGCGTGTGCGATGGCGGCGGAAGGGTATGCCCGGGTCACCAACCAGATTGGCGTGGTCAATGTGACCAGCGGCCCCGGCGGCATCAATGCGCTCAATGGCGTTTTCGGCGCGTGGACGGATTCCATTCCAATGCTGGTGATCTCCGGCCAGATGAAGCGCGAGACTTTGCTGGCCACCAACGGATTGACCGGGAAGCTTCGGCAGTTGGGCGATCAGGAGGCGGATGTTATCCAGATGGTGAAGGGGATCACGAAACATGCCCAGCTGATTACTGATCCGGCCACCATCCGTTATCATCTTGAGAAAGCGCTCTTTCTGGCCACCCACGGACGGCCCGGCCCGTGCTGGCTCGACGTGCCGGTGGATGTGCAGGCGGCCATGGTGGATCCGGACTCCATGCTGGCGTATGATCCCATTGTCGACACCATTCAATGGGACCTGGCCGCCTTGCGGAAGCAGGCGGCGGAAGTCGTGCAACGGCTCCTTGCCGCCAAACGCCCGGTCATTCTTGGTGGAACCGGTGTGCGTCTGGCCGGCGCGGTCGAGCCGTTCCGACAACTGGCTGAACGGCTGAACATCCCGGTCACCACGGCCTGGACGCATGATTTGATCCCATCGGATCATCCGTTGTATTGTGGTCGTCAGGGAACCATCGGAACGCGTCCCGGCAACTTCACCGTTCAGAATTCCGATTTCGTGCTGATCTTGGGCAGCCGCATGTGCATCCGGCAAATCAGCTACAATTGGGGGAGTTTCGCCCGCGCCGCCTTCAAGGTTCAGGTGGATGTGGATGCTGCCGAACTGGCCAAGCCGACTTTTCGCGCGGATCTGCCGGTCCACTCGGATACTCGTTTGTTTTTGGAACTGCTGTTGGCACAGCTCCCGGCGGCGCTCCCGCCATTGCCCTTGCATGCTGAGTGGCTTAAATGGTGCCGGGAACGCTTGGAGCGGTATCCTGGCGTGTTGCCGAAACAGCGCACCGCCGAACCGGGGACCATCAACCAATATCACTTTGTCGAGCTGTTGTTCGCGGCTTCCCGGCCGGGTGACATTTTTGTCTGCGGCGACGCCTCTGCCTGCATCACGCCGTTTCAAGCCGGGCTGTTGAAACCGGGACAGCGCCTGTTCAGCAACTCCGGCTGCGCCTCCATGGGTTACGATCTGCCTGCCGCCATCGGCGCCGCGTTTGCCGCACCTCAACAGCGCGTCATTTGTCTCGCCGGTGACGGTAGCCTGCAAATGAACATCCAGGAACTCGCCACGGTCGCGCATCACCGCCTCCCCATCAAGCTGTTCGTCCTTTGCAATGGTGGTTACCTTTCGATCCGGTCGACCCAAAAGGCGTTTTTTAAACTGCTCGTCGGCGAAGGTCCGGAAAGCGGCGTCAGCTTCCCGGATTTTGTCAAGCTTGCCGGGGCCTACGGACTGCCTGCGCGGCGGCTTGACCCAACGCGCGCGTCGGAAGACATCGCCGAAATCCTCGCCGCCCCGGGGCCGCAGGTTGTTGTCGTGGAACTCGATCGCACCCAGTCATTTGAACCCAAGCTCAGTTCCCGGCGGCTGCCGGATGGCCGGATGGTCACGGCGCCTTTGGAAGATATGGCGCCTTTTCTTGAGCGGGACGAGTTCCGTTCCAATATGCTGATACCCGCGGCGGATTGAAGCTCATGCCGATCACGCAATTATTTTTTGATCTGGACGGGACGCTGGTGGATTCCTTGCCCGGCATCGCTTTTTCCGTCGAAGCGGCGCTGGCGCAGGTGTCTCCCGGCCGGCGGATGCCGGATTTGTTGCCGTTTATTGGCCCGCCGGTCCGCGAAATATTCCGTCGGGCTCTGCCGGAAGACGATCCTGAAATTCTCTCTCGCCTCGAACAGTTCTTCCGCGCCAGTTATAATTCCGAAGGCTGGCGCAAAACCCGGACTTATCCCGGCGTGGAAAAAGTTCTCGCCCAAGTCTGCCAGACCGGGCGGATCTGCCGTGTGCTGACCAACAAGCCGAAACAGCCGAGCCATGCCATTCTCCAAAACTTCAGCCTGGACCGGTTCTTCCGCGAGGTCATAACTCCGGATATGCGGACGCCCCCTTATTCATCCAAGGCTGAAGCCGCCGCGGACGCCTGTCAGCGTAATGCGCTGGTGGGTGGGGAAGTCTTGTTGGTTGGCGATTCTGCCGATGACGGGGCGGCGGCGGCTGCCTGCGGATTCAAGTTTGCCGCTGCCACGTTTGGCTATGGTCGCGCTTTTGAAAGCTGCCCGACCCCGGTTCATTATCGTTTGGAACAATTCGAAGACCTTTTGCACATCCTATGAACACCACCTTGTCTAACCCGATCAACTCCCAGCCGGTTCTGAATAATATTTTCCAGGAACTGTTCGTTCTGGAAATGGCTAACAACCACTGGGGAAAGCTGGAGCGCGGCTTGCGCATCATCTCCGAATTCTCGCAGGTTGTCCGCTTCAACAATATGCGGGCGACCATTAAGCTCCAGTTCCGCGATGTGGACGCCTTTATCCACAAGGATTTCCGGGCGCGGACGGACGTGCGCTACATCAAGAAAACTTTGGATACGAGATTATCCAAAAAAGAATTTGGCACGCTGGTCGCGTCCGTCCGCGACCACGGTTGCCTGACCTCGGCGACCCCGTTCGACGAGGCTTCGGTGGATTTGTGCGAGGAGTTTGACTTGGACATCATCAAGCTGGCCAGCTCGGACATCAATGACTGGTTTCTCATTGAACGCGTGGCCAAGACGCGCAAGCCGGTTTCTTTCTCGACCGGCGGATCCTCGCTCAAGGATGTGGACGACCTTGTGAAATTCTTTTCCAACCGCGCCATTCCTTTTGCCGTCAACCATTGCGTGTCGCTTTACCCCAGCGAGGATTCCGACCTCGACTTGAACCAGCTCGATTTCCTGCGAAATCGCTATCCGCAGGCGGTCATCGGCTTGTCCACCCACGAATATCGCAGCTGGGACGCTTCGATGCTCATCGCCTATGCCAAGGGCGCGCGAACCTTCGAGCGGCACATTGATATTGAGGCCGATGGCATTCCGGTTTCGCCCTATTGCTCGCATCCCCATCAGCTGGATGCCTGGTTCAAGGCTTTCAAAAAAGCGAAGGAGATGTGCGGCGGAAGTTCCACCGAACGGCGCTTCGTCCCGCCGAAAGAAGCCAATTACCTCGATGGCCTCGTGCGCGGGGTGTACGCCCGGCGCGATTTGCCCGCCGGCTACCAGATCCACCATGACAGCATTATTGAGGATTTCTATCTGGCGGTTCCGCTCCAGAAAGGCCAGTTGTCCTGCCGCGAAATGATGAACGGCGAACGGTTGACCGTGCCGGTTCAAAAGGATCAGCCATTGATGGTGGAGGCCATTGATTCGCCTTACGCCCGGGTCGAGTCGCTGAAGCGGGAAATATATCAACGCGGGCTGTAGGGTTGCGCGTTGTTCCCGCCGGGCGCCCCTTTGGGGATTGATGGCGTCACTTGACTTCAGCGGCCGGCGCTGCGATTTTTTGCCCTTGGTGCAAAACGAATCCTCGTCAGCGGTGGACAAACTGTTCGCTGACATTCTGGTGGCTCCCGCCGTGCAGTCCCTGGCCCGGCGGCTGGAGCGGGGCGGCGCGTTGGCTTGTTCCGGCGTCGCTCGGTCCGCCCAACCCTTTTTCTCAGCGTTGCTGCACAAATTATTTCCGCGCCGGCGGTTGGTTGTCGTCACGGAAAACCTTAAGGTGCAGGAAAGCATTCAGCAGGATCTGGAAACGTGGCTGGGTGCTTCGCCTTGGTTTTATCCGGCTTGGGAAATTCTGCCGCATGAGGACAAGCTTCCACACGCCGACGTCGTCAGCGACCGCCTGCAAACCCTGGTTGGGCTCGCCGAAACCCCGGCTTCCGTTGCCCGTGACCTGTCCCCGATTGTCACCAGTGTGGCCGCGCTGCTGCAAAAAACCTTTTCCCCCGGTGAAATTCGGAAACGCCTCCGCCGGCTGGAGCGCGGCGGCAAAATCGCGCCGCTTGACCTTGTCGAATTTCTTGAAACCCAGGGCTATGAGCCGGAGGCCCAGGTCACCCAGAAGGGTGAGATCGCCTTGCGCGGCGGCATCGTGGATGTTTTTCCGCCCACGAGTCCGTGGCCCGTGCGGTTAGAGTTTTTCGGGGACGAACTGGAGTCCCTGCGTTATTTCGATCCGCTCACGCAGATTTCCCGCGAGGAAATTTCCAGCCTCACGCTGCCGCCAGCCGGCGAACTCGGAATTCTAAAACAAAATCAGAAGTCCGAAGCCGGCAGCGGGCACGAGCTTGCGCTGGTCACCCTGCTGGATTATTTGCCGCGGGAAACCATTGTTCTGTTGTGCGACCCGGAATCGCTCGCCGCCCAGGCTGACGCCTACGGACAGCAGATTCCGCCGGGTGATTCTTTTTTCATTTCGTGGCCGGATTTTTTGGCTGAATTGAACCGGCGGGGCCTTGCGGCGGTTGAATTAGCCGACGACGAAGGGCAGCTTCAAACCGTTCGGAGTGTGGCTCCTGCCGGGCCGTCATTGGAAAGTAACCAGGCTTTGGTGTCAACGGTTCGCGTGAATGCAGGTCCCGCCGGGCTGGTCTTTGCCTCGCTCGAAGCCTTCCGTCCCCTGGCCGAGCGTGCGCCCGAGCCTCTGGTCGCCGAGGCGCAGCGCCGGGAGTTTTTTCAGCAGCTTCACCGGTGGCAGCGGCAGGAGTATGCCGTCCACGTCTTTTGCAACAGCGACGGCGAACGGCAGCGGTTTGAGGAGATTTGGGCGGAATTTGGTTTCGGGTCGGGCGCCTCGGATCCGGGGACCCCCCTCTGTCCCCGGACTCAGGCTGTCCGACCCCGGACGCAAACCGGCTCGCTCGCTCGCGGCTTCATTTGCGATGAAGCCAGGCTTGTGGTTGTCACCGATGCGGAAATTTTCGGGCGCTTCAAAATCCAGCGTCCCCGCCGCCAGAAGTCCGCCCACGCATTGGCCGCGCGCTCGGCGCTCGACATTGATTTCACGGATCTGGAGGAAGGCGATCTGGTGGTGCATCTCCAACACGGCATCGGGCGTTATCTGGGTTTGAAGCAGATGCCGGCCGGCCACAGTCGTCATCTATCGGCCAGCAGCCTTCAGCTTTCACCACCCACCGAATGTCTTGTCATTGAATATGCGCCGGCTAATTCTGGCGAGGAATCTCCCAAGCTTTACGTGCCCGTCAGCGAGGCGCACCTCGTCAGCAAATACGTCGGGGCGGGCAAGGTCAGCCCGCCGCTGAATCAGCTCGGCGGCACGCGCTGGGCCAAAGCGAAGGAGCAGACCGAAAAAGCCGTGCGCGACATCGCGGCTGAAATGTTGCGCATCCAGGCCGTACGCGAAACGCAGGCCGGTCACGCGTGCAAGCCGGACACGCAATGGCAGCGCGAGTTTGAAAGCGCGTTCATCTACGAGGAGACGCGCGACCAGATCACCGCCATCGCCGACACGAAAGCGGATCAGGAGCGGGCAAAACCGATGGATCGTCTGATCTGCGGCGACGTGGGTTTTGGCAAAACGGAAGTGGCCATTCGCGCGGCGTTCAAATGCGTGATGGACGGCCGGCAGGTTGCTATCCTGGTCCCGACCACCGTGCTCGCGCAGCAGCATTATAATAATTTTTGCGAGCGCATGGCGGATTATCCGATCCGCGTGGAATTGCTTTCGCGCTTCCGCACGAAACGCGAGCAGGCGAACGTTTTAAAAAATCTGGCGGCGGGCGCGGTGGACATCGTCATCGGCACGCATCGCATCGTGCAGGAAGATATTGCATTCAAAGATTTGGGCCTGGTCGTGATTGACGAGGAGCAGCGCTTCGGCGTGCTGCACAAGGAAAAGTTCAAGCGGCTGCGGACGATGGTGGACGTGCTGACGCTGAGCGCCACGCCGATTCCGCGCACGCTTTACCTTGCCCTTACCGGCGCTCGCGACATGAGCACCATCCAGACCCCGCCGCATGACCGGCTGCCCGTTGAGACCATCGCTGCGCCTTACGACGAACGCACTATCCGCGACGCGATTCAGCGTGAACTGAATCGGGGCGGCCAGGTGTTCTTCCTCCACAACCGCGTGGCGACGATTGACGCGATGCTTGCGAAATTACAGTCGCTCGTGCCGTCCGCGCGCATCGTCGTGGGTCACGGCCAGATGCATGCGGATGATTTGGAAGAGGTGATGACCCGGTTCGTCAACGGCGAGGCGGACGTGTTGTTGTCCACCACGATCATCGAGAGCGGTCTCGATATTCCGAACGCGAACACCATCATTATTGACCGCGCCGACCGCTTCGGTTTGAGTGAGCTTTACCAGTTGCGCGGGCGCGTCGGGCGCTACAAGCACCAGGCTTACGCGTATCTGCTGTTGCCGCGCCATGCGCGTCTGCTCACCGACGTGCGCAAGCGCATCAGCGCGATGAAGCAATACGCCTCGCTTGGCAGCGGTTTCAAGATCGCCATGCGCGATCTCGAAATCCGGGGCGCGGGGAATCTGCTCGGCGCGGAACAGAGCGGCCACATTACCGCCGTCGGGTTTGAACTATACTGCCAGTTGCTCAAGCAAAGCGTCGGGGCGCTCAAAGGCGAGAAGGTGAAGCCTCGGGTCGAAGTGCGCGTGGCGCTGGATTTTCTCGGCGACGCCGCCAATTTGCCGGAGAGCTACGTCACCGGGCCGCATCACCGCATCGAAATTTACCGCAAGCTGGCGCAGGCCGCGGACAAGGCCGCGCTCGCTGGCTTGCAAAAAGAATTGCGCGACCGGTTTGGCCCGCTGCCGCCGCCGGTGGAATGGTTGCTGGCCGTGGGCGAGCTTAAGGTTCTCGCCGGCGAAAAGGCGGTGACCGCCATCGAAGTCGAGGCGGATAAATTGAAAATCACCCGGCGTGGCGATTTTATCCAGCTCGGCGGCAAATTCCCGCGGCTCACCAAAAAGGACGCCCAGGCTCGCCTCCGGGAGATCAAGCGCCTGTTGCTGGCGATTTGACTATCCCAGTCTCAGCCAGACCGTTTTCAGATACGCGGGCTCGGCGCGGTTGCTGGGGAAATCCGGCGGCTGTGGGACGTAATGCTGTTGGAGGCTTTTCCGCTTCGCGGCTTGTGCCGCCGCGCTCACCATTGCCAGGAAATCTTCCGGGGGCCAGTCCGCCGCGTTCGTCGAGGCCAGCAGCACGCCGCCGGGCTTGAGGACCGGCAGCGCGGCGGTGACGAGTTTGCCGTAATCTTTTTCCGCGCGGAATGTGCCGTGCTCTTTGGACTGTGAAAACGTCGGCGGGTCGAGCACCACGGCGTCAAAGGCTCGCCCCTTCTTCGCCAGTCGCCGCAGCCAGTCGAAGGTGTCGCCGTATATGAAATCGTGGCTTGCCGGGTCGAGGCCGTTCCGCGCAAAGTTGCGCTTGCCCCATTCAAGGTATTTTTTCGAGAGGTCGAGGCTCGTCGTCCGCGCGCCGGCTTTCGCCGCCGCCACGGAGAAGCCGCAGGTGTAGGCGAAGGTGTTGAGGATTTCGGGCCTGGCGTCCGTGGCCGGCGATTTTAGCAGGGGAAAACCTGCCGCGATATGGCCGGTGAGCAGCCGGCGGCGGTTGTCGCGCTGGTCCAGAAAGAGGCCGACCGAATAGCCCTCATCGAAGCTCATTTCGTAACGGACGCCGTTTTCCCATATCTCGATTCGCTCCGGTGCGGCTTCCCCGGCGATGAGTTTCGGCGAGGCTTCGGCGGTGGTGGAACGGCGGACCTGGCGCGACAGGGTCTTGTGATACACACCGCGTGACGACAGGAGTTTGGCCAGTCGGTCTAATTCTTTGCCTTGGGTGGTGGTCAGCGGTGATTCGGATTCCGAGAGGAGAAAATCGCCGAGCTTGTCCACAAACCAGCCGGGCCAGCCGTCGCCCGCGCCGTGAATCACCCGGAAGGCGGTGGTCGCGTTCGGTTCGATGATGGCTGTGCGTAAAGCCAGGCGGGCATCGGCGTCAAAATCTGCGGGTGCGGAATACTTTACCGGTCTGTCGGTGGCCGGATGGTTGAAGGATATGTCGGCTGCATGCAGAAACACTCGGGCCGCCGGGGTGCCGCCGTAAAGCGTGTCGCCGAGAATCGGGAAGCCGCTCTCCGCCGCGTGGACGCGGATCTGATGCGTGCGGCCGGTTAGCGGTGAGGCTTCGATCCGGGCGTAGCCGCCGGCCGGTGGCGGTGCCGGCTCGTTTTCGCTTTCCGCTTTTCGCTTTCCGCATTCCGCTTGGGCCCCGTCATCGCGTTGGCTGCGAAACTTTGTTTCCGCCACTTCTCCGCCGGGCCGGCTGGCGTATTTCTCGCCGATCCGGAGCAGGGTGGTTTTCACCGTGAATTCTTTTTGGGGCGCGGGCCGGTCGGTAAGCAGTAGATAATTTTTGTGGACGCCCCGGCCGGTGAATTGTTCCGTGAGCGATTTGTTGGCGAGCGGAGTTTTGCCGAAGACGAGCACGCCGCTGGTCTCCTTGTCGAGCCGGTGCACAATGGCGAGCGACGACCAGCGCGGCTCCCGGTGGCGCAGCCACTCGTAGATGCCTTCGCCGGCGTAAGGCGCCGGCGCATGCGTGTTCCAGCCGGCGGGTTTGTTCGCCACCAGCAAATGTTCGTCCTCGAAAATCACGCACGGAACCATGCGTCATGAAAACACGTTTCACCGTCCGAATGAAAGCGCGGAAAGTCGGCCAGCGCATTTTCCGCGGCTTGATTAATCCGGTCGCAATCTGTATTTCTCCGTCGCCACCATGAACCGCGCCGGCTTTTTTCTTGCCCTGTTGGTGTTTGTGCCTGCCTTGTTGGCCGCCGATCCCGGCGCCGTCGCCGCTAAACCCCTGTATCGCGACCCGGTTTATGACGGCGCGGCCGATCCGGCGCTGGTTTGGAATCCGCTCGTTGGTAAATGGTGGATGTTTTATACGGACCGTCGCGCGAATGTCCCGGGACTTTCCGGTGTTACTTGGGTTCACGGAACTCCCATCGGCATTGCGGAATCGGCGGACGGTGGTGCGCATTGGAAATTTGTCGGCTTGGCCCGGTTGGATCTTCCCCTCGAATACGGCGCCACGAATCTCACCTGCTGGGCCCCGGACGTGATCCGCGCGCCCGATGGAACCTGGCGGATGTTTCTCACCGTCGTGCCGGGTATTTTTGAGGATTGGGGGCATCCGCGCTTCATTGTTCAGCTCACCAGTGCCAACTTGCTGGATTGGTCTCATGCCATAAAACTGACGCTCGCGTCCGACCGCGTGATCGATCCGAGCCTTCAGCGCATGACTGATGGCCTTTGGCGGCTGTATTACAACGACGAGCGCACCGGCAAATCCATTCATTATGCTGACAGCCCCGACTTGGCGAATTGGACCGATCGGGGGCTTGCTTTCAAAAGCCGGGGCGAAGGGCCGAAAGGCTTTCGTTGGCACGGTAAGGATTGGGTGATCATAGACGAATGGAAGGGCCTTGGCGTCTTCCGCTCCGACGGTGCGGGCGGCTGGTCGAAGCAGCCCGCCAATCTGGTAGCCGGTGCTGGCCGGGGTCTGGACGACCGCGTCATGGGCAATCATTGTGACGTGGTGGTCAGCGGCGGCCGCGCGTTTTTGTTTTATTTCACGCATCCCGGCCGGCGTGGGCCGGACGGGCGCAAAGACGGCTATGAGCAGCGCCGCAGTTCCATCCAGGTCGTTGAATTGTCCGAGCAGGGGGGCTGGCTCGCCTGCGACCGCGATTTGCCGGCGCATGTTTTGCTCCTGCCGCAAAAGTGATTTCTTATGAAAAACCAGATGATCATCATTACGGGTCTCTCGAACCGTGAGTTTCTCGAGCGTCACGCCCGGCCGGGGCGCGTGGGCCTGTGCGGCGGGGCGACGCGCGTCGACCTCGCCATCCGTCGGGCGCAGCGGCATCTCGATGCTGCCGGCCGCTGGAGCGACTGGTCGCACGCGTTTCTCTTTGAAGGCCGGCGCGCCGACGGCCGGCATTGGGTGCTCGAGTCCGACCTCCAGTTTCATCGCAAAAACATCCAGCTCGGCGCGCAGGAAAACCGCGTTGAAAAATACCACGATGAAAAAATGTTCCCGGTCCTTGCGGTGTTGGATTTCGGGCTGAATGAAACCCAGGTGGCCGCCTTGTTGTGCGCCGGGCTGGACCTGGTGGCCGGTCATGAGCGTTATTCCCTGCGTGAACTGGTCGGCACCCTTCTCGCCCTGCGCCATCCGGAGTTGCGCGCGCGGGAAAATCTGCTGGCGCGGGAGCGTTCCGTGTATTGTTCCGCCTTTGTGCGGCGCCTTTTTCTTGCGGCGGAAATTGATCTGGCTCCGGGGGTGACCGGCAAGAACACCACGCCGGAGGACATCGCCCGCACGCCGGTGCCGCATGTGGTTTATGTTTTACAGCGTGAGCCCGCCCCGGGAAATGTCGCGGACCTGAAACAGAAAATCCGGAGCCGGGTCCGGGTCGGGCTGGCTAAAATCAGGCGGCCCCCCGCGGGGAGTTGATTTTCTTGCGGTTAAGCTTCTGAAAAAACTCGCGGTCCGGCGTTCCGCGCCCCATTTTCTCCGCGTGCATCTGGCCCATCTGCGACTTCGAGACTTCCGCAATTACGCGCGGTTGGACGTGGATTTTGCGCCCGGCTTCCACTTGCTGCTCGGCGACAACGCCCAGGGCAAGACCAACATCCTGGAAGCCATTTATCTCATGGCCACCCTCCGCTCCTTTCGCGGCGTGGGCGGCGCGCAGATGATCCGGCACGGCGCCAAGGGCTATTTTGTCGGCGGCCATGTCGTGGGGCCGGCGGAGCAGGAAATCAAAATGTATTGGTCCGCGCGGGAGCGCAAGCTGGCGTTGGGCGGCCAGCCGGTGAAAAAACTCGCGGACTATCTCGGCGCGCTACACACGGTGGTTTTTTGTACGGAAGATTTGCAGCTCGTCAAGGGCACGGCGCGCGCCCGGCGGCGTTTTTTGGATCTGCTGCTGGCGCAGACCCGGCCGGGTTATCTGCCGCTGCTGCAGCGTTACATGCATGCGGTCCGCGCCCGCAATGCGCTGCTCAAGCAGCGCGCCGTGGACGAGGCTGCGCTGGAAAGTTTTTCCGCCGAACTTGTCAAGCTCGGCAGCGACCTCATCCGCGCCCGCCGCGAGCTGGTGCCGAAATTTTCCCCGCTCGCGCGGCTGGCCTATCGCCGCATCGCCAATGACGCGGAGGATCTGCGCATCGAATACCAGCCCAGCGTGAAGCATGATTTCGCCGTGGAACTCGCCCAGTCGCGGGCGCGGGAACGTTCTTTCCGGGCCACGCTCGTCGGCCCGCACCGCGACGAGCTGCAGCTCCTGCAAGACGGAAAATCCGCCGCGCAGTTTGGCAGCGAAGGCCAGAAGCGCACCTTGGCGATTGCCTTGAAGATGGCGCAGGCGGAGTTTCTCGCCGGCCGGCACGGTTCGCCGCCAGTCCTGCTGATTGACGATGTGATGGGCGAGCTGGACGTGAAGCGCCGCAGCGGTTTTCTGCCGTTGCTGGAGTCCGCCCGCCGGGCCAGCGGCCAGGTGTTTATGACCTGCACCGAGGAAAACTGGCCGCGCGAACTGGGCGGGGATTTGCACCGCTGGGAGGTGCGCGCCGGGGCGTTGCACCGGAGCGAAGCGGGGGGTTAGCGGGTCTCCACGCTGCTGGTGAAAATTTTGTTGTTGCAAAACGGCAATTAAAAAGTATTCTTAATTAAGTATCCAAACAAGCCACAAGCCAGCTATGAAACATTTGTCTTTGTCACGTTCGTCGCGAAAAGCGTTCACCCTGATTGAACTGCTCGTCGTCATTGCCATCATCGCCATTCTCGCCGCGATGCTGTTGCCCGCGCTGGCCAGCGCGAAGGAGCGCGCGCGTCGGGCGGCCTGCAAAAATAATCAGCATCAGATGTGTATCGCTCTCCAAATCTACGGGGGCGATTACAGCGATAAAATGCCCGACTTATCACAAGCTCCTTATGGCCCGGTCGGGGCATGGCCTTGGGATCTCTCATCAGCTTTCATCGTCAATATGACTGCCAGCGGGTGCTCCAAGGATGTTTTTTATGATCCCGGTTATCCCTCTTGGGATTGTGATGACACTTGGAATTTTCAAGTGAATTATCAAGGTATGGCCGCCTCCGCTGTGACCTTCCGAATCACGGGTTATTTCTGGATTTTGAAAGGCATTCCGCAAATGCCCGCAACGGTTTATACGCCGGTCAAGATAACTGGAGATGGAAACCATCCGCCCAGCAGCACACCCTTTGCGGCTTGTGTAATCATTAGTGATCCGGCCAAGACACAATATGGCGGTATCACCGCCGGCACCGCCGCTTTTGCCGCCAAAAATCTGCAATCCACAAGCCATTTGACCAAAAATAAGCCGCCGGGGAGCAATCATGCTTTTTTAGACGGACATGTCGAGTGGATCGCCTACAATACCATGACCAACAGTTTTGGACTGCCACTGTTTGAGTGGTAAAATCAATTTTCTTTCAAGCGTCCAGCTTTCCAGCTGGACGCTTTTTTGTTTTCCTGCTTTCCAGTTTTCCCTGTTCGCTGCTAACTTTCCTTTATGCGAATTTTGTCCGGCATCCAGCCCAGCGGTACGCTGCACCTCGGAAACTTTTTCGGGATGATGCAGCCCGCCATCGCGCTTCAGGAAAAAGGCGAGGCGTTTTACTTCATCGCGGATTACCATTCCATGACCTCGCTGTTCGATCCGGCGGAGCGGCGCAAAAATTCCCTGAATGTGGCCTTGGACTTCCTCGCGTGCGGTCTGGATCCGGCGAAATCGGTTTTCTTTAAGCAGTCCGACGTGCCGGAGGTGACGGAGTTGGCGTGGCTGCTGTCCACCCTCACGCCGATGAGCCTGCTGGAAAAATGCCACTCTTTCAAAGACAAGTCGGCCAAGGGGTTGCCCGTGAACCACGGCCTGTTCGCGTATCCCGTTTTGATGGCGGCGGACATTTTGATTTACGATTCCAATATCGTGCCGGTCGGCCAGGATCAGAAGCAGCACGTCGAAGTCACGCGCGACATCGCCATCAAGTTCAACGAGGCCTACGGCGAGACCTTCGTGATTCCCGAGCCCCAGATCCGTGGTGAAACGGCGAAGGTTCCCGGCCTCGACGGCGAAAAGATGAGCAAAAGCTACGGCAACACCCTGGAAATCTTCGGCGAGGAAAAGGCGCTTCGCAAAAAAGTCATGGGGATCAAGATGGATTCCCGCACGCCGGAGGAGCCCAAGCCCGACGCGGACCAAAACCTCGCCATCCAATTGCTCAAGCTCGTGGCCCCCGCCCCGGTGGCGGGTGAGTTTGAAGCCCGGCTTCGCGCCGGCGGTCTTGGCTATGGCGATTTGAAGAAGGGATTGTTCGAAAACTACTGGAATCACTTTGCCGAAGCGCGGAAAAAGCGCGCCGAACTCGCCGCCAACCTGGATTACGTCAACGGCGTCCTGGCGGCCGGTGCCGTGAAAGCCCGTGCGCTCGCGCAGACCGTTTTGAAGCGCGCCCGCCGGGCTAGCGGGTTGGAATAAAAATCTCACGCCAAGTCGCAAACGGACTGTGGCAAAGTTTTTTCTTCGCGCCTTTGCGTCTTTGCGTGACACTTTCCCATGGATTTGAAACCAACTCGCCTGCGCCTGCGCGTTACGGCGGCGGCGGAGACCATCGTGCGTGGCGGCCATCCGTGGCTGTTTGCCGACAGCATCCGGGAAATGAATCGCGCCGGGGCGGCCGGCGAATTCGCGGTTATCTTTGACCGCCAGGACAAATTTCTCGCCGTCGGCTTGTTTGATCCGGATTCGCCTATCCGCGTCCGCATTTTGCACGCGGGCAAGCCCGCCACGATTGATGCGGCTTGGTGGCAGGCCCGGCTGGAACAGGCGCTCGCCCGTCGGGCCGGGCTTTTTGACGCGCCGACCACCGGTTATCGCTTGATTCACGGCGAGAGCGACGGCTGGCCCGGTCTGGTGCTGGACCGCTACGACACTACCCTCGTGCTGAAACTGTACACCGCCGTCTGGCTGCCGCGGTTGGCTGAAACGCTCGCGCTGTTCCGGGAAAAAATCGGGTGCGAACGCATCGTCCTGCGCTTGAGCCGGAACCTCCAGACGCTGGCGGAGCAGCAATTTCAGCGGCGCGACGGGCAGGTTCTGTTCGGTGACTCACCGGCGGGTGCGGTGATTTTTTCCGAAAACGGCGTCCGCTTCGAAGCCGATGTTTTGCGTGGGCAGAAAACCGGTTTTTTTCTCGACCAGCGTGAGAATCGCGCGGAGGTCGAAACCCTGGCGCGGGGGAAAAATGTCCTGAACGCCTTCAGTTTTTCCGGCGGCTTCTCGGTCTATGCCGCGCGCGGCGGCGCAAAATCCGTGACCGACCTTGATATCAGCGCGCACGCCCTGGAATCGGCCAAAAGGAATTTTGCCTTGAACCGGAATTTTCCGGCCGTCGCCGCGTGCGAACACCAAACGGTGCAGGCCGACGCGTTCAAGTGGATTGAAAATACGGCTGCGAAGTTTGATTTGATCGTGCTCGACCCGCCGTCGCTCGCCCGGCGCGCGGTCGAGCGCGAGGGCGCGATCCGCGCCTACGAACGTTTGAATTCGCTTGGCATCGCCCGGCTTTCGCGCGATGGCGTTTTGGTGGCCGGGTCGTGTTCCGCGCACGTTCCGGCGGTGGAATTCTTTGATGCCGTGCGGCGGGCGGCGGTGAGGTCTGGCCGGAAATTTACCGGGCTGAAAACCCTGCAGCATCCGCCGGATCATCCGGCCGGCTTCAAGGAGGCGGAGTATTTGAAAGTGATTTATCTGAAGTTCGCAGCGTAAAAAAATCTCACGCAAAGGCACCAAGCCGCAAAGAAATTACAATTAAAATGGCGGGTTGAATTTTGTTTTCTTCGCGCCTTTGCGTCTTTGCGTGATGCCTAAACAATTTTCAGCTTCGGCAGATCCTGCGAATCCACCAGCCCGACCGGCTCGTTCTTCGCGTTCACGACGATGAGGTCGTCGATGTTCCGCTCGTTGAAGATTTTCAGCGCCTCGGCGGCCAGCGCGTCCTCGCGGATGCAGATCGGCTTGCGCGTCATCACTGCTTTGACGGGCAGCGACAATAGCTTGTCGCTGGTCGCCATGTGCCGGCGGAAATCGCCGTCGGTGAATATCCCGGCGAGTTTGCCGCGCCCGTTCACGACCGCGAGGCTGCCGGACTTGGCGTGCGTCATCACGAGCAGGGCTTCCTTGACGGACAGCTCTTCGTTCGCGATGGCGTTTCGGTCGCCGCGGCGCATGATCTCGCCGACTTTGAGCAGCATCGCTCGCCCGATCGCCCCGCTGGGATGATATTTGGCAAAATCGCTTTGCTTGAAGCCGCGGGCCTGCAGCACCGCCATCGCCAGCGCGTCGCCGAGCACCAGCGTGGCCGTGGTGCTGCTCGTCGGCGCGAGATTGAACGGGCACGCTTCTTTCGGGATCTTGACGCTGAGCGCCAGGTCGCTGTGCCGCGCTAGGGCTGACTTCGCGTTTCCGGTGAGCGAGATGATTTTGACGGAGAACCGCTTGAGCGCCGGCAGCAGGTTCAGCAGTTCATCCGATTCGCCGGAATAGCTCAGGGCGAGGATCACGTCGCCGTCATTGACGATTCCCAGGTCGCCGTGCAGCGCGTCCACGCTGTTGAGCACCACGGCGGTGGAGCCGGTGCTGGTCAGCGTGGCGGCGATCTTCGCGCCGATGTTGCCGGACTTGCCGATGCCGACGATGACGATTTTCCCGCGTTGCTTGAGCGCGGCGATGATGGTCTCGACGGCGGCGTCAAAGGCGGGGTCGAGCTGGGCGCGGACCGCTTTCAGCGCGGCCAGTTCGATGTCGAATACTTCGCGGGCTTTGGCGAGGTGGCTCATAAGTTAATCCGCGTTCGGATAGGAGCCGAGGATTTTGACAAAATTGCAGTGTTTGCCCAGCTGGTGGATGGCCTTGGCCACTTTCGCGTCTTGAAAATGTCCGGTGCAGTCGATGAAGAAGAAATATTCCCACGCCTTGCGCTTGCTGGGGCGCGATTCGATCTTCGTCATGTTGATCTTGAACCTGCGGAACACGGCGATGGCTTCGTGCAGTGCGCCGGCTCGGTCGGCCACGCTGATCATCAGGCTCGTGCGGTCGTCGCCCGTGGGCGGGCTGCACTGGCGGCCCAGCACGATGAACCGGGTGACATTGACGGAGTTGTCCTGGATGTCCTGCGCCAGGATTTTCAGGCCGTATTTTTCGGCCGCCAGCGCGCCGCCGAGGGCGGCGGCGGATTTTTCCTGCGCGGCGAGTTCCGCCGACCGGGCGTTGGACGAGGTCTCGACGATTTCCACGCGCGGCAGGTTTTTCGCCAGCCAGCCGCGGCATTGCGCGAGCGACTGCGGATGGACGTACAGTTTCTTGATCTTCGTCCGCGGCGAGTTGCTCATCAGGCATTGCTGGATTCGCAATACGATTTGCGAAACCACCTTCAATTCGCTGTCGGCGAACATGTCCAGCGTGTGCGTGACGACGCCTTCGGTGGAGTTTTCCACCGGCACCACGCCGTAATCCGCCGTCCGCTTGGCGACCTCGGTGAACACGTCGCCGATGGTTTTTTGCGCGGCATAATTCAGGCTCGCGCCGAATTTCTGGATGGCCGCCTGGTGCGTGAACGTTGCCTCCGGCCCGAAATAGGCGATCGTCATCGACTTCTCCAGCGCGAGCGCGCTGGACATGATTTCGCGGTAAATGGTCCGGAGTTGCTCGTGGGTGATCGGCCCGGCGTTTTGCGCGCAGACCCGGTTGAATACCGCCCGCTCGCGGTGCGGTGCGTAAATCTCCTCGCCGGCCTTGAGCTTGATTTCGCCGATGGCCAGCACATGGCGGGTGCGGTCGTTCAGCAGCCGGACGATTTGCGCGTCCAGCTGGTCGATCGCCTGGCGATGGTCGTGAAGGCTCATTTCGGGGTAGCATGCTGAATCGGGGATGAAGAATCAATCCGTTCGTGCGCTTTTATTCGTTGACTTTTCCGCCCGAAAATCCATGCTCTCCGTTCCAAAATTTATGCGGGAAGCGGCCTGTGGCCGCTTGTCACCCGCCCCCGGAAGGAAGTGAGTGCAATGACAGAGATTAAACTGAAAAAAGGCGAACCCGTGGAACGTGCTTTGCGTCGGCTGAAGAAAAAAGTCGACCGCGAAGGCACGCTCAAGACCGTGCGCAGCCGCCGGCAATTCGAGAAGCCCAGCGCCGTCCGCCGCCGCAAGGAAAAAGTCGCCCGTTTCTCCGCCATGCTCGCCGCGCGCCACGCCGACGATTAGGCCGTGATTTGCATTTCCCGCGCCGGGCGCGTCCGCTAGGATGCGCCCGGCTTTTTATGTATTCGTTTTCGACTTGTTGGAATTCCGCCCGCCATACCGACGGGCGCGCCATGCTTCGCGAAATCCGCGGGCTTGGCTTTGAATATGCCGAGTTGAGCCACGGCATCCGCCTCAGCCTGTTGCCGGGTATTCTCGATGCCGTGAACGCCGGGGAGATCAAGATCTCCACCCTGCACAACTTCTGTCCGCTGCCCGTCGGGGTCACCGGCCCCTCGCCCAACCTTTACGAATTCTCTTCCGATCGCGAGCGCGACCGCCAGCTCGCCATCAAGCACACCGTCAACACGCTCGACTTCGCCCAGCGCGTCGGCGCGCCGCTGGTGGTGTTGCATTTCGGCAGCATGGACTTGAAGGACTACACCGGCAAACTCAAGGAGCTCTTGGAGCGCGGCGAGCGGGGCACGCCCAAGTTTCAGAAAATCGTCGCCGAGGCCATGGCCGCGCGCGAGGCCAAAAAAAAGAAGTTCTACGACCATTCCCGCGAAACCCTGAAGCATTTGCTGACGGAATCCAAGTGGCGCGGCCTCAAGTTCGGCATTGAAATCCGCGAGGCCGTCGAGGAGCTGCCGCTGGAATCCGACTTCGCCTCGCTGCTGGAGGAATTTCCCGCGCCGCATGTTTATTACTGGCACGACGTGGGCCATGCCCAGATCAAGCAGGACTTGGGCTTCATCAACCACGCGTCGCATCTGGCGTCCTTGGCGGGCCGGCTGGCGGGCTTTCACATCCACGATGTGAAATTTCCCGCCCGCGACCATTTCCCGCCCGGCGGCGGCGACATCGATTTTGCCGCCCTCCGGCCTTATGTGCAGCCAGCGCACATCAAGGTGTTTGAGCTCAGCCCCAAAGTCCCGCTCGATTCCGTGACCCGCAGCATCGCCCACCTGAAGCGGATCTGGGGCGACGAGTGAATTTGCCGTTGGCGCCGGGTGTTTGATGAGTTGGCTTGCAAATTCGTGCCTAAATCGTCAATCGTAAATCGTCATGACGTCCGATTCGGCCTCCGCTGTCGCCCAAGCAATCGTCCGCCGACTCCAATCGGCTGGCTTCGCTGCGTTCTGGGTCGGCGGCTGCGTGCGCGATCTGCTGCTCGGGCGCGACCCGCAGGACTTTGACATCGCCACCGACGCCCGGCCGGAGCAGGTGGAGCAGCTATTCTGCAAAACGATTCCCGTCGGTAAAAAATTCGGTGTCATCATCGTCGTTGAGGGCGGGGGGCAGTTCCAGGTCGCCACCTTCCGCGCCGAGGCGGATTATCAGGACGGCCGGCGGCCGGAGAATATTGTTTTCGCCAACGCGGAGGCCGATGCGTCGCGCCGCGATTTCACGGTGAACGGGCTGTTTTACGATCCGCTCACGGAAACAATCCACGACTGGGTCGGCGGCGAAAAAGATTTGCGCGCAAAAATCATCCGCACCATCGGCGCGCCGGCGGAACGTTTCGGCGAGGATCATCTGCGGCTGCTGCGGGCGGTGCGCTTCGCCGCGCAGTTGGGTTTTGAGATCGAGCCGCAGACGTTTGCCGCCGTGCAGAAGCTGGCGCCGAAAATCAAACTCATCAGCGCCGAGCGCGTGCGGGAGGAGCTGATAAAGTTGTTTGCGCCGCCCCCGGCGGAGCGGATGAATGGATTAATGGATGAATGGATTGGTGGGGAAAACGCGCATGACGTTGCCAGCCCGCCCCAACCATCCAGCCATCCAGCCAGCCAGCCAGCCATCGTGTCGCCCGCCGCGCGCGGTCTGGTGCTGCTGCGTGACAGCGGACTGCTGGAACCCATTTTGCCGGAACTCGCGGCGACGGTTCATTGCGAGCAGTCGCCGGATTATCATCCCGAAGGCAGCGTGTTCAATCACCTTTGCCTGATGCTCGAAAAACTTCCGGCGGGCGCCGGCGAGTCGCTGCCCTGGGCGGTGCTGCTGCACGATATCGCCAAGCCGGTGACGGCGGAGCGCGATGCGGCGACGGGCAAAATCCATTTCTACGGCCACGAAAAAGTGGGCGCGGACATGGCGGAGAAGATTCTTGGGCGATTGAAGTTTCCGAATAAGCAGACGGAAGAAATCGTCGCGTGCGTCCGCCATCACATGCAGTTCAAGGACGTGAAGCAGATGCGCAAGGCCACGCTGCGGCGGCTGCTGTTGCGCGAGACGTTCCCGCTGGAGCTGGAGTTGCACCGGCTGGACTGCCTCGGCTCGTTCGGCGATCTGGAGCATTTTAATTTTTTGGTGGCGCAGGCGGAGGAATTGAAACATCAGCCGCAAATCCGTCCGCCCCTGCTGACGGGAAATGATTTGATTGCGCTGGGCCTCCGGCCGGGCCCGGCGCTGGGTCTCCTGCTGGCGGAAATCCGCGAATTGCAGCTGGCGGATGAATTGAAAACGCCGGACGAGGCCCGGGCGTGGGTGGAAAAACAAATTTCACATGGCTGACGAACCGGTTCAATTGCCGATTGACGGCGTGCTGGATTTGCACCCGTTTGCTCCGCGCGACGTCAAGGGGTTGGTGTCGGAGTATCTGGCGGCTTGTCAGGTGCGGGGAATTTTGCCGGTGCGCCTCATTCACGGCAAAGGCGTTGGCAATCTGCGTCGTACCGTCCATGCGGGTTTGCAAACCAATCCGGCGGTGATTTCGTTCGCGCTGGACCATCCGCAATTTGGCGGCTGGGGCGCGACGCTGGTGCAACTGCGCGCGGCGGAAAAAGTTTAGGGCGTTTGAAAAAATGGGGTGGCCGCCCTCATTTTGGTCCCCGCCGGGCGGCTGCAGTATCTATGAAAATGCTCCATAAAGAACCCAGACAACGAAGCCCAATTCCCTTTGTTCCTTCGTTGCTTGGTTGTTCAAATTTTTTTCGGCAGCGGTTCCAATGACATTTTCCGGATTTCAATCTCGCCCCCTTCGCTCTGGATGCCGATGAAGCCCGATGAAATGGTGCCTTCGGTGATTTCGTTCAGCGATTTTCCGTTGATGATGGCTTTGACGTTGTTGCCGGTGCAGACGGTGACATTGGTGTTCCATTCGCCGATGGCTTTTTCATTGGGTTCGCCGTGCAGCGGCACCGCCGTGTTGGCATCTTTGCCCATGGCCAGATGTTCCTTGCACTCCGCGCCCCCCATCACAAACAGATCGCCCTGCCGGCCGGACTTGCCCTGGTTTTGGATGCAGCGCGGCCAGACTTTGTCGGGCGGTTGTATGTGCACCAGCACGCCGGAGTTGTCGGCGCCGGGGGCGGCCTTGACGAAGCGCCATTCGACGGTGAGCACGTAGTCGCTGAAACTCTTCGTGGTGCGGAGGTAGCCGGTTGGTTTGCCGGTGCAATGGATGACGCCGTTGGTGACGCTCCAGGTCTTTAGCGGGTCGGTGTCGCCCTTCATGCAAAACGTGAAACCGTCGAAATTCCGGCCGTTGAAAAGTTCGCGGGTAGGGGTCGGCGTGGGGGCTTCCTGCGCGGTGGCTTGGGCCAGCGCTAGGATCAGGCCGGATAAAACGGCGGCGGATTTCATGCGGCGAGAATTATCCGGCCTGGCTCGCAAGTCAAGCGCGCGGCGCCAGCAGTTTTTGCGCGTGTTCAAAAACCGTCGCCGGGGTCAGGGCGCGGAGGCATTCCTCCGGCTTTTCATAGCGGCAGGTGGATTTCAGGCAGGGCGCGCAGGGGAGTTCCAGGCGCAAAACATTTTCCAGCTGGCCGTAGGGGCCGGTGCGGCGCGGCTCCGTCGGGCCGAACAGCGCCACCAGCGGCTTGCCCAGCGCGGCCGCCGCGTGCATCGGGCCGGTGTCGTTGGTGACGAGCAAATCGCAGCGCCGCAGCCATTCGATCATTTCCGGCAGCGTGGTCTGGCCGCACAGGTTCAGGCAGCGCTCCGGCGCGGCCCGGGCGATGACCTCCCCGAGCGGCTGTTCCTCCTTGCCGCCGAGGATGGCGAATTGCGCGGCGGGAAATGTTCCGGCCAGCGCGTGGACGAGTTCGGCGAAATGCTCGGCGGGCCAGCGTTTGTTTTTCCACCGCGCGCCGGGCTGGAGGGCGATCCGTTGCGGCGTGCGCAAGGCGGAGTGCAGGGAGGGAAAAAAGGCCCCGGGCCATTTGCGTTTTACCTCGGCGGCGGCCTCCGGGCGTTCCGGCAGCCAGGTGAAATTCCGGTGCACGGGCACGCCCAGCGGCGGGAGCACGGACAAATACCAGTCCACGGCGTGCGTGTGGAAACTCTGGCGGGGCACCGCCAGGTCGTAAAAGCCGCGCGCGCCTTCGCGGACCTCGTCGAGGCCGATCAGGAGTTTGCCGCGCGCGAGCCACGCGAACGCGCCGCTGCGCGCCAGGCATTGGAGGTCGATCACCAGGTCGAAGTTTTGTTCGCGCAGCCAGCGGATGCTGCGCAGCATTTCCGGCCAGTGCCGCGGCTTGCCCCAGCGTTTCCGCTTGAAGTGGACCACGCCGGCCAGGTCGGGGTCGCCCTCCAGGAGCGGCGCCAGTGCCGTGTCAATCCACCAGAAAATTTCCGCGTCGCGGTGATGCTGCTTCAGCAGGCGCAGCACCGGCAGCGCCTGGATCACATCGCCGAGCGAGCTGGGTTTGAGGATCAGGATTTTCAATGGCGGAAGGCAGTAATCATTCCCCGCGCGCCCGCTTCGAAATGGTCACGAGAATTGAAATGAGTTCGTTGGTTTCTTGTAATAACGGTTCGAGTCGCGCCTTCGGCAGGATGTTTTCTTCGGCAAGCAATTCCAGCCAGTAGGCCGTTTCATCGGCCTCTTTCAGGCAATCGCCGATTTTTGCCCCGAACTCCGCTTTGGATCGTCCGCGGCTGGCCTCGCGATAATTAGCTCCGATTGAGGTTCCCGACCTCAAGGCTTGTTTGCCTAGGACTTGGGCGACGGTTTCTTTCGGTAGTGCGGTGTATAGCCGGATGATGCGGCGTGCATACTCCTTGGTGCGTGCCGCCAGGTCTTTTTCTGCCTTCTGCATTCTGCCTTCTACCTTCCAAAGGCCAGCCGTTCGGCGAGGCGTTCGGGTAGGCCGGCGGCGAGGATTTTCTTCTGGGCGGCGGCGATGTCGTATTCGAGCCGGCGGAGTTCGATGGTGCCCGCGGTCACGTCGTAGAGGACGTAGGCGGACTTCGGGTTGTTGTCGCGGGGTTGGCCGACGGCGCCGACGTTGATGAAATATTTCTTGGCCGGATCCACCTTGAATTTGGAATACGTGCCGCCCCGGACGACCGTGTCGCGCATGAACGCGACCGGGACGTGGGTGTGGCCGAAGAAGCAGAGCTGCGTGTTTTGGTACGGAAAACTGGCGGCGGCGGCGAGCTTGTCAAACACATACCCCCAGCGCTGCGGCGCATCCAGCGTGGCGTGGACCATCGTGAAATGGTCGGCCATGCGGGTGTATTTGAGGTCGCGCAGCCACTGCTTCTCCTCCTCGTTGAGCTGGTCGCGCGTCCAGTGGACCGCGTCGGCGGCGTGCGGGTTGAAACCTTCCAGATGGTCGGTGCTCGAGCAGTATTCGTCGTGGTTGCCCTTGACGCAGGGAATGTTCATCTCGCGGACGATCTGCAGGCATTCCTTGGGGTTGGCGTTGTAGCCGACGACGTCGCCGAGGCACACCACGTGCGTGGCGTTCTGGGCGCGGATGTCTTCAAGCACAACCTGGAAGGCTTCCAGATTGCCGTGGATGTCGGCGATGATGGCGTATTTCATTGACTTACGAGCGGGCGATTTCAAATCCCCGAAATTCATTTTTCGCGGCGGCCCAAGTTACCTGCTCGTCGCGGATAAATCCAGCAAGACCTGCATCGCGCAGCGCCGCGCGGTAGGCGTCCAGTTCGGCGCGGGCGCCTTCGGCCGTGAGTTCCACGCGCCCGTCGGGCAGGTTGCGGATCCGCCCGGTGATCTCAAAGCCGGTGGCGACGGTCTTGGCGGTGTACCGGAACCCCACGCCCTGGACGCTGCCGGAATAAAAAACGGTCATCCGGTGGCGGGTGGTGCTGGTGGCGGTTGGCGACACCATGGGATGAAGCCAAAGGCGGGCGCGCGACGCAATGTTTTTTACGCGCGGCGTAAATTATTTTTTGCTTTCTGTTTGACCCGCGCGGCAATTTGCCATAATGAATTCGCGCTGCCCATCATGCGATTTGAACAAACCGGTCGCGCGACGGCGGCGTTGCTAAAAAAATGCTGAACACCAAGTCATTTTTGACCATTGATTTCGGGGCCGGAAGCCTCAAGCTCGCCGAGTTTGAAATCAATGAGGCCGGCGGTTTGTGTCTTAAGAATTTTGTCATCAAGTCCTTGGGGTTGGAGGGGTCGCAGGAGGCCACGCGCGAAAAAACCATCCTGTCCGCGCTGCAGGGCGTGCTCGCCGAAAAAAACTTCACCGCCAATAACGTCAATGTTTGCGCGCCGGGCTTCCATGTCTTTTCCAAGTTCGTCAAGCTGCCGCCGGTGGATTCCGGCAAGGTCGGCCAGATCATCCAGTACGAGGCGCAGCAAAACGTGCCGTTCCCGCTGTCCGAGGTCGTGTGGGACTATCAGATTCTCGGCTCCGCCGCCAGCGGTGAGCTGGAAGTGCTGCTGGTTGCCATCAAGTCGGAGATTGTCGAGGGCCTCTTCCGCATCGCCGAGCAGTCCAAGTTGAATCTGCAGTTGTGCGACGCCTCGCCCGCCGCGTTGTGTAACGCCTTTCGCTATAATTATGGCGACCTTGAGGATTGCACCATGCTGCTGGACATCGGCGCCAAGACCAGCAACCTGCTGTTCTTCGAGAAGGGCAAGGTCTTCTCCCGCAGCATCAATCTGGGCGCGAATGCCATCACGCAGGACTTTGCCACGGAGGCGAAGCTGAAGTTTGATGACGCGGAAAAAATCAAGATTGCCGAGGGTTTTGTCAGCTTGGGCGGCGCCTATGAGGAGCCGGATAATCCCCATCAGGCGGCCATTTCCAAGATTGCGCGGCAGTTCATGACCAAGCTGCACATCCAGGTCAACCAGACGATGCAGTTTTATCGCGGCCAGCAGGGCGGCTCCGCCCCGCAGCGGCTGTTTTTGTCCGGCGGCGCCTCCATCATGCCCTACACGGCGCAGTTTTTTGCGGAAAAGCTGAACGTCCCCGTGGAGTATTTCAATCCGTTCCGCAATGTGCAGATTGATCCCGCGGTGAATTTGGAGGACCTCTCCCGCGTGGCCCACTCGCTCGGCGAGGTGGTCGGCCTGGGCCTGCGCAACATGGCGAACTGCCCCGTGGAGATGAATCTGATGCCGGACAGCACCCTCCGCTGGCAGTCCTTCAACCAGAAAAAGCCGTATCTTATCGCCAATGTGTTCAGCCTCGTGCTGGTCGCCTTCGGCGTCGGGTTTTTGTTCCAGAAGCTGGCGGTCAACAAGGAGGCGGAAGTCGAGCGCCTGAGTCCGCAGGTGGCGGACGCCAGTCACAAATCCGAAGTCTTCCGGCAGGCTTACGGCAAGCTTCAAAAGGCCACCAATGAGATGGGGCAGGTCACCCAGTGGATGCAGCAGCGTTATTACTGGGGTGATTTCCTGTCCGATATGCGCCGGGCGCTCATTCGTTCCGAGGACGGTATCCGGAAAAAATTGTCGGCCCAGAAGTCGGGCATCGAGGCGGGCATCTGGATTGAGCAGATGATTTCCGCCCCTAGTCTCGGTTCCGGCTCTTCCGGCGCTCCCGTCGCCCAAATGCCGCCGGGCTATGGCGCGCCCGGCATGATGCCCGGGATGGGGATGCCGGGCATGGGGATGCCGCCTGGTATGCGGCCCGGTGTGCCGGGGTTGTCGCCGCCGGGTATGCCCGAGCCGGGCATGGCCCCGCCCGCGGCGGATGCCGCCGGTCAGGCCGGATCAGCCAGTACGAACAGCGCCATCACCTTTATCTGCCGCGCGGTGGATTTGACCAGGACCAGCGGCGATGCGTCGGCTAACAGTGAAATCGCCTACGTCGTGGAAAATGAGATCAAGAATTCACCGCTCGTCGATCCCAAGGGGACGGCTCTCACGGGCCAGATCACCCCGGATGAAACCACCGGTACCTTCACGTTTACGGTGAACGTGACGCCCCTCAACCCGCTTAATTTCTGATATGGGCTGGATCAAGCGAAATTTGTTTTTTGTGATTGGCGGCGGGGTGGCCCTGGTGCTGCTCGGCGGGGCGGGCTATTACAATTATCAGGGCTGGTCGCGCAACTCGGCCGCCGCTGACAAGCTGAACGAAATTTACGGGACGCTTCAGAATCTCGCGCAGGAAAAACCCGCGCCGGGCAATGAATCCATCAATAACACCGCCATTGCCAAGGAGCAGGAGCGGCAGGTGCGCGCCTGGGTGGCTCAGGCGCACGCGTGTTTTCAGCCGCTTCCGGCCATCCCCCCGGGTGGTCCCGTCACCAGCGAGGCCTATGCGGCCGCTTTGCGTCGGACGATTGACCAGTTGCAGCACGAGGCCGAGGGCGCTGGGGTGTTGCTCCCGCCGAAATACGACTTCTCTTTTACCGCGCAGCGTCCGCTGGTCAAATTCGCCTCCGGCAGCCTCGGCTTTCTGGCCGCGCAGCTCGGCGAGGTCAGGGCCATGGCCGGTATTCTTTTTGCCGCGCGGATCAATGCGCTGGACGGCTTTCAGCGGGTCCGCGTTTCGGATGATGATAATAACGGGCCGCAATCGGATTATCTGGACAAGCATCCGGCCACGAACGAGCTGGCCGTGCTGACGCCTTATGTCGTGACGTTCCGCTGTTTCTCGCCGGAGCTGGCCCGCGTTATTGCCGGCTTCGCGACCTCGTCAAACACGTTCATTGTGAAGGCCGTCAATGTCCAGCCGGACCGTGCCGGCGGGGCCGGTTCGGGCGAGCCGGCGGCCGGCGTGGCTGTTATGCCCGGTGGCTATCCCCCTGGGATGGGCGCGCCCGGTCGCATTCCGGGGGAATTTTTTCCGCAGCCAGGGGCGGCTCCGGCTCCCCAGCCGGTGGCCGGGCGCGGCGGTCTGCCGGTCGTCTTGAAGGAGCAGTTGCTCCGGATCACGATGGAGGTGGAGCTGGTGAAACTGCTGCCCAGGAAGTAAGATGGACTTTCTAAAAAAACATTACGAAAAGATTTTGCTGGGCCTCGTTTTGGCGGGGCTGATCGGCGTGCTGGTCTTCATGCTTTTCTATATCGCCGCCGATAAAAAAGCCATGGAAGATCGTGCCACCAGCTTGATCCATCCGCGCGTGACCGCCTTGACGAATCTTGACCTGTCGGCTCAGACCAGCGCCGTGGCGCGGCAGCAGTCGCCCTATAATCTGGATTTCGAAACCGTCAACAAGGTCTTCAACCCGTTCGAATGGCAGCGGGCCATGGATGGCAGCCTGATTCCCGCCAAAAAAACCGGCCTGCAGGTGGCCGTGGTCACCAACATCTCGCCCTTGTACCTGATCATTACCTTCAACTCGGTTTCCACCAATGAGCTCGGTGCCCGCTATGTCCTCGGCGTGGAGAAACAGGCGGCGCCGCCGTCCAAGCGCTTCAAGCAGCAGCATTATATCTCGGTGGGCGACAAGGCCAACGACACCTTCGCGCTGGATAAGGTTTTTGGCGCGCCCGAGAATCCCGACGCCTTGCAGCTCAAGCTGGTGGACACGGGCGAGCTGGTCACCGTTTCCCGCGACAAGCCTTATCGCCGGGTGGACGCCCATTCCGTGGATTTTCGCTACGACCCGGAGAAAAAAACATTTCACGCCCGGCGGATCGGTGATAAAGTCTCGTTCGGCGGCGTGGATTACCTTGTTGTCGAAGTCAACCAGAATGAATTAATTTTGTCCGACCAGTCCAACCAGAAAAAAACCTCTTTGCCATTTGCCCCTTGAGTGTTAACAATTTGAAATTGAAACCGTGCCCATCGCCCACGAACAAGAATTTGCCATGACCAAAGCCGCCCTTTTCACCCTCGGACTCGCCGCCCTGCTGGTTTTCCCCGCAGCCGTGCCGGCGCAGGACAATTCCACCGCGCTCGCCGTGAACGAAGCTGTGTTGCGCCAGGCCAAAACCATCGACCTCCGCCAGAAGTTGTCCGACGCCCGGGCCACCGCCCAGCGCGGCGAAACGGCCGTTGCCGCCAAGCTCTATCAGGAGGCTTGCACCTTGGTCACGCAGATCGGCTCCGGCATTGACGTGGAAACTGCCCAGGCCGTCGCCGGTTTGACCGCCACGCGAATGGCCCTCGCGCGCGACGCCCAGAGCCGTGGCGATTTGCGCGAGGCTGACACGCAGGTGCTGCAGGTGATCAAGACGGAAAAAGAATTGAAGGTTGCGCCGGATCTCAACCAGGTGATCGCTTTCAAGTCGCAGAATGACCAGATGCTCGCCGCCATGAAAGGCCGGATGCCCAGCGAGGCGGTCACCCAGCTGGTGCCCCATGCCATGGAACAGCAGGTGGAAGTCGGCACGCTCGTGCAGGACGGCAAGCTGTTCTACGAAATGGGCAAGTTGCCGGAAGCGGAGGGGAAGCTTTATGAGGCTTTGAAAATTGATCCGGACAATACGGGTGCCTACTATTATTTGAACCTGATTCAGCAGGCCAAAATCAGCCGCAGTTATGCCCAGCATACCGTGGATACCCAGACGCGGATGGAGAAGGTCGAAAAACAATGGGTGTTGCCGACCGCCCACCCCATTCTCCCCATACCGAACCCCTATGCCACCAACACCTTGGTTTACACCGGCCCGGGTCGGCAGGCCATTGTTGCCAAGCTGGACCATGTCCGCCTGGACAACTTTTCCACTGGCGAGGGCATGCCCTTGAGCGAAGTCCTCCGTAACTTGGCCGAGCAGGCTCGGCTCCGTGATCCTGAGCGCCGGGGTATCAATTTTCTGATCAATCCCAATGCGGACAAATCGGGCCAGGCGATTGCGGCTCCCGCCAATACCGGTTTTGGCGGTGGTTTTGGCGGTGGCCTGGCCGGTGGTGGTTTTGGTGCTGGCGGGGCCGTTCCGGGCGGTGCTCCCGGCGCGGGTGCTGCCGTTGATCCGGCTACCGGTTTGCCCGTGGCTCCCGCTCCCGCCGCCAATGGTGGGTCCGGCGGTGGCGAGGCGGCCGATGTCGGGGCCTACATGATCAAAATCCCCAGTCTGATGGATGTGCGCTTGTCTGAGGTGCTCGACGCCATCTGCTTGGTTTCCGATCATCCGCTCAAGTATTCCATTCAGGATTTTGCGATCGTTTTTCAAGCCAAGGGGGAGGAGCAGGTCGTGCTCTCCATGCGCACCTTCAAGGTTGATCCCAACACCTTTTATTCCGGTCTGGAAAGCGTCAGTTCAGCCTCTTTTGGTGGTGTGAATAATAACGGGAGTTCGGGTGGCAACGGCGGCAGTAGCGGCGGTGGCGGTGGCGGTCAAAACCAGAACAGTGGCGCCGCGGTTGGTGTGGTGAACGCCTTTTCCGGCCAGGGCGGCCTTCGCAATTATGGTAGTCAGGGTGGTGGTGGCGGCGGTCAGGGCGGTGGCCAGCAGGGCGGTACCGTCAATCCGCTGAGCAACAATGGCGGCCAGCAGGGTGGCGGCGGCGGCGGAAATATTGGCGGTCAGGGCGGTTTGAATTATATCACCCAGGTCACGCTTGCGGCCACGCCCAGCGAGGCGGCTCGGGCCTTCTTTACCGCGCTGGGGGTGAACCTTCAAAGCCCCGCCGGCAAATCTGTGTTTTTTAACGACAAGTCCGGTATTCTCTTTGTCACCGCCACGGAACGCGACCTGGATACCATCGAGCGCGCCATCCAGACCTTGAACCAGATTGCCCAGGAGGTTCACATCAAGGCGCGCTTCATTGAAGTCCAGCAAAAGGATGACAAGGCGGTTGGCTTTGACTGGTATCTCGGCCAGTTCAATATGGGTAATAACGTCAGCGGCACGGGCGGCACTTCCCCGTCCCTGAACGTCCCGGCTTCGGCCGCCAATCCCTTGGGTGCGTTCCCCGGCAACACGGCCGCGACCATTATCCCCGGTGCGGCCACGGATCAGCAGCTCTTTGGCAGCGGTTCTTCCGCTCCCACCGTGGCCACCATGACCGGCATCCTCACGGATCCCAACTTCCGCGTCGCCATGCACATGCTCCAAACGCGCACCGGTTTCGAAAACCTGGCCGAGCCGGAGGCCACCACCATCAGCGGTCGCCAGACCCAGATGCGGGCCACGGAAATGATCAATGTCGTCACCGGCTTTTCGTTTAACAATGGTTCGTCCGCGGGCGCTAATAACAACACGGTGAATGGCGGCACTGGTGGTTCGGTGGTCAATCAGGCTGGCGTGGCTTCCGTTGAACCCAACACCCAGCCGATGGAGACCGGCCCGGTTTTGGATGTGGTGCCTTACATTTTGTCGGATGGCTACACCATCAACATGGCGCTGATCCCGTCGTACACCGAGTTTAACGGTTATGACACCATCACGGCCGGTCAGATTCCCGGTTACGTTCCCGGCAGCACGACCGGTAACCTGAATAGCCAGACCCTCCCCGTGGCCCTGCCTCGGTTCACCGTCCGTCAGGTCGTCACCACCGTCAATGTGTGGGATAATCAGACCGTGGTGCTCGGCGGCCTGATTTCCTCGACGGTGCAAAACACCAAGAGCCAGCTTCCCGTCATTGGTGACATCCCGCTGTTGGGTCGGCTGTTCCAGAATCAGGCCAAGACGGCCACCAAGCAGAATCTCATGATTTTTGTCACGGCCACCATCGTTGACCCCGCCGGCAACCGCGTGCATTCCGACGACGACCTGCCGTTCGCTCAAACGGGCGTTCCGCCGCAGCCGCCGGGCGCTGGCCAGATGACCGAGACCGTCCAGAAGGTTCGCCTGCCCGGACAGAATCCGTGAGCCGGCTGTTGATCGTTGACGGGCACGCCTACGCGTATCGGGCGTTTCACGCCATCCGCGAGTTGCGGGCGCCGGATGGTCGGCCGACGAATGCCGTTTTTGGTTTCGTTAAAATGCTCGAGAAAATGCGCTCGGCCTTGGCGCCGGCGCATTTGATTGTCGTCTGGGACGGCGGGCTGGATGCCGGGCGGGTCGCGGCCCTGCCGGAATATAAGGCCCAGCGGCCCGAGATGCCGGACGATTTGCGGTCGCAGTTGGACGGGATTGGGAGCTATCTGGCGGCCGCGGGGATCGTCAGTTTTTGCGGCGACGGCGTCGAGGCGGATGATTATATCGCCTGTCTGGCGCGGGCGGCGGCGGAAAAAGATTGGGACGTGGTGATTGCCAGTTCCGATAAGGATTTTATGCAGTTGGTCTCGGCCCGGATCGGCCTGTTGAATCCGGGCGATAAGACCGGGACGGTTTGGACGCGGGAGCAGGTCGTGGCGAAGGCCGGGGTGGAGCCGGGGCAGGTGGCGGACTGGCTCGCGCTCATGGGCGATGCGGTGGATAACATCCCCGGCGTGCCCGGTGTCGGACCGAAGACCGCCGCCGCCTTGTTAAACCAATTTGGTTCGGCCGCCGCCTTGCTGGCGCGGCTGGACGAGGTGAAGTCGGAAAAATTACGGGCGTCGCTGCTAAGTTCGGCGGACGCGGTTCGCCGGAATCTGGAGTTGGTCGGCCTGCGCGCCGTGCCCTGCGAGTTCGTGCCGGACCGGCTGGCGGTGCAGCCGCCCGACCGTGAACAATTGCGCAGCCTGTTCCGGCTCTGGGGATTCAACGGTCTGTTGGCGGAACTGGATGCCTTGCCGGTCGAACGGCAGGCGGAGTTGATTTGAAAATGAATTTGCAAAGCTCGATTAACCAAATAGTCGGTGCAAGGAAAAACCTTGCGGGATTTTTTAGACAATCCCGCCGGGTTGGATTATTTTGCACATACTTAGTCATGCCCATTTCAACCCGCTTTTGTCTGGCCGCCGCGTGCGCCTTTTGCATGCTGGCGGTTTCCTTCGCCGCCGTCGCCCAGACCAATTATTACCACGCCAACGGCACCGAATACGCCGTCATCGGCTCGCTGCCCGGCGATCAGGTGTTTCCGGATGCGGCCGTTTCGCCCTCCGGCGGCTTCGTGGTCTGGTCGGACAACGCCACCGACGGCGATGGCTGGGGCGTCAGTGCTCGGCGGTTGGATGCGACGCTTTCCGGCACGTTGGGCACCTTTCGCGTGAACGCTGCCGGTGCGGGCAATCAGGAAAATGCGCGCGTGGCGCTGCTCAAGAATGGCGGCGCGGTGTTTGCCTGGCAGGGCGGCCGGCCCGGTTTCCAGCATGTCTATGCCCGGTTCCTCGCCACCACCAACACCTTTCTGGCCACCAATGACTTGTTGGTCAGCACCTTCACCAACAATTTCCAGGTCAACCCCGCCGTGGCCGTCTTGAATAACAGCAATGTGGTCGTCGTCTGGGCCAGCTACAATGAGGCCGGCTCCAATTCCATGCAGGATGTCTATGGCCAGATTCTGTCGCCCGCTGGCCAGAAGGTCGGCGGTGAATTCCTGGTCAACCAGTTCACCAGCTTCAACCAGCGCGCCCCGGCCATCGCGGCATTGCCGGCCGGCGGTTTTGTCGTGGCCTGGGTTTCTGAACAGCAGCGGGTGGCGTCTCCGGCCGCGGGCACCAACGCGATCTATACCACCGCCGCCGGTGCGCCGGGGCCCAGCGTGGATGTTTATGCCCGGTTGTTCAACGCCGGCGGATCGGCGGCGTCTTCCGAGTTTTTGGTGAACGCGGATCGAAACCCTTGCGCCAGCCCGTCGGTGGCGGCGGCCACGGATGGCAGTTTTTTGGTTGCTTGGAGCGCTTGGGACATGGCCAATGCCGGTAACAGTCTGGATGTTTATGGCCGTTGTTTTACCGGCGCCGGCACGGGTGGGTCGGTTTTTTATATTAATTCGCACCTGTATGGCGATCAGTATCTGCCGCGGGTCAGTTCGCTGGCTATGGATTATATGGTCACGTGGACCAGTCTGGCGCAGGATGGTTCGCGTGAGGGGGTATTTGGCCGGTTTGTCCACAGCAACGGCGCCTTGATCGGTGGTGAATTTTGCGTCAATTCGACGACCATCGGCCAGCAGATGCAGCCGGCTGTGGCCTCGGACGGGCTCAACCAGTTCCTGGTGTTGTGGACGAGTTTCACCGGTTTGCCCAACAATTTTGATCTGTTTGCCCAGCGGTACATCAACGCCTCGGCGGTTTTGCAGCCGATGTCCGCGCCGTTCGTTTGGGTCCCGTTCGTGCTCAGCAACAATGTCTACCAGCCTCGCTTGGTGGTGTCCTGGGCCCCCCTTCTCGGCCTGTCGGTGTCCAATTTTGAGGTGTATGTGGACGGTGCCGGGGCGCCCTCGGCCTTGGTCACCAGTAACCAGTGGACGATGACGGCGGCCAATGGCTTGACCACCAACAGCACCCATTCTTTCCAGGTGGACTATGTCATGACCGACGGCCGGCGCGCGCCGATCTCCCCCTCGGCCGGCGGCACCACTTGGAGCGGTCTGAACTGGAATGGCATTCCCTACGAATGGATGCGGGATTATTTCGGCGGCTATAATTATGGTAACGGCCATTACACCACCACCTACTGGCCTGCGGCCGGTACGCGTGCAAGTGCCGGTGGCCCGACGCTGGCTCAGATATTTTTGAGCGGCGGCGACCCCTTGGATTCCACCACCTGGCTCTCGACGGTGATGACGCGGACGGCTCAGGGGATGTTCTTGAGCTGGAACACCCAGGCCGGGGCGACTTATCAGGTGCAGGTCACGGCCAATTTTACCACGTGGAGCAATCTGGGTTCGCCGCGGTTTGCGGCGGGGACGACGGATTCAATTTATGTCGGCGGCAATTCGGCGGGTTACTACCGCGTGGTGCTGCTGCGCTAATGAGATTTGTATGCGGAAATTGATTAAATATTTTTTCTGGGCTGGTGCGTTTCTCCTGACGTTGCCGGTCGCGTGGGGCTTTGTTCCCGGTGGGCCGATCGGCAACGGCGGCGACGGCTACCAGACGCCCGCCCTTGATTACGGCATCCGCGGCGAACAGCTCGGGCCGAAAAACATCGGCGAGGAGTATCGCCGGGTCACGCCGGTGATGTATTATGCCTGCGATTCGAGCTTTTTGAATTATTTTGGCTTGGTCGGCTCCACGAACATTGATGCGGCGTTTGGCTTGATGAATATTGTGCTGACCAACGGGGTCTCCAGCTTTTCCTCGGATCTTTCCGAGTTCCCCTTGGAATCACAGCAGTTCAATTATACAGCTCAGGCCCTGGGGTTGACGGATTTGAAATCCGGCACTTTCCAGTTGCTCGTCGAGCAGATGGGGTTGGCCAACCCTGACTTTTACGTCTGGACCCTGCATGACCGCATTGCGGGGCCGAATTGCCCGGCTGACATATCTTATAACGTGATCCAGCGGAACTTGGATTTCATGCCTACCCCGTTCAATCAGGTGCAATACTCGCCGTATATCAACGGCACGCTTTTTACCTACCAGATTTTTGAGACCTGCGCTGGCTTGGCCGGCACTCGGAACAGTTCGGTTGACCCGTTTGGTGCCGTCAACACGGCGGTGGCCTCCCAGAACTTGCAAAGCGGCGGTTTTTTTACGGGCTTGACGCGCGATGATGTGGGCTGCTTCCGGTATCTGTTGAGTTCCAACAACATTAATTGGGAAAACCCGGCCCCCAGCGGCGGTTTGCTCTTGGTGACCAATGTTCTGGCCCCGCAGACGCTGACGACCTTGCCCATCAGCCTGATCCTTTCGCAGTCCGGCTCCACGAACGATCCCGCGTCCTTGGCCACCAATTTTCCGGGGGTGGTCATCCTCTCGGTCGTCACCAATACCGGCCTTTATATCTCCACCAACGTTGTTTATTATTTTACCAACCAGTCGGTCCTGCCGGTGTTTTCTAACACGGTGGCTGGCGGCTTGCCGGTGGTCCACAACCTGACCAATATCTATTATTTCACCAACCAGCCCGGGCCGACGGTCATCAATTATGACAACAGCGGTTTCTGGACGGAAATTGATACCATGGATCTGGCCACCTTCGTGGATTCGGTGGCGATCGATGACCCGGCTACTTTGCAGGCGGCCTATCCCGGCCTCTCCATTTTGAGTGCGAGGCCGTACCCCGGTTATGCTGACATCACCAATTATGTTTCCTATCTGACCAATCAGGTCGGCTCGCCCTATGGTTCCCCGCCCATCCTGGTCACGGTGCCGGTTATCACCAACGGGTTTACCACCAATTGGACCTATGTTTTTGGCAATGTGTTTACCAACCATGTTTATCCCAAGCGCTGGGTCACCATCCAAACGACTTGGGTGACCAATCTGGTCGGGGCGCCCTATCCGAACATCTACTCCAATACCACGTCGATATCCTATTTTACGAACAAGGTGGCGGGTGATTTCTTCCTGATTCCCACCAACTGGTGTGGTTTTGATCTGATCCTGTCCAAATCCAGCTCGTCCATGGTGGGGGCGGTCACGGCCCAGCCGTTTGGCTCTTTCACCAATTCCACCGCCACCAATTCGACGATTTTCAGCGTTACCAAAAATTATTTTGACACCTATACCAATTACTCCTATCTCGTGTATCCCGGCATCTGCGAGCCGGTGGTGGCGGTTGCCACGAACTACGCCACCAATATCCTGACCACCTACGTGTACTACTTCGGTGGCATCGTTACCAACCGGTTTTATACGAATACCTATTCGGTGGTCATCACCACCAACGTCTCGGCCTGTTTTGGCGGTTCTCCGGATTTGCTCTGCACCAACATCTCCATTGTCACGACCTACCTCAATCAGCCTTCCGGCGATTTCCTCCCCATTCCGGCCAATTGGTGTGGGTACACCATTCTGTCCGCCCTGCAGACGAATACGATCTATGCCACCAACATTGTTTCCGCTACGAATGGCGTGTCGTCGGGCACCAATGGCGGACAGTTCTCTTATACGCAGACGACCATCACCGCCTATACCAACGTCGTGTTCCTGGTGCAGCCGGACCTTTGCTCCCAGGCGGCCCCGGTGCCCGCCTTGCGGCAGGGCATTGAACACCTCCAGTTTGTCCGCGCCAACTACGATTCACTGCTGGGCCAGTTCTTCCAGCCGCTGACCAATCGCTACAGCATGGTGACCGTCACCAACAGCCAGCGCGTGGTGGAATTTTATCAGCGCGTGGTGACGGGTCCGGACTTTTTGCTCAGGGCCGCCGATTTGGGGGCCACGCGGGTGACCCGCGGCATTAATTTTGACCAGAGCACCGTTTCGGGCGGTTTGGCGGGACCCGGCACGATCATTCCCTCCACCACGTTTACCTACACCAAGGTCGGGCCGATTTTTGCCAACGGACCGGCCGGTAATCGGGCGTTCTTGGACCAGAATACGCAGCAGACCAATTCGCTGGTGACTTGGGCGTCCTTTGATGGCTCCACCAATCTGCCCGTGCTGTATCCCAACGGCGCCAGCATTGCCGACTTGGTCAGCCAGATGTTCATCCAGGTGGCGCCCGCCACCGTTCCCGACGGCACAAATGGCGTGCCTTACAGCGCCGCCTTTACCGTGACCGGCGGCCAGTCGCCATATGTCTGGGGGGCGCCCGGCTTTTCTAACTTGGTCCCCGGATTGACCTTCACCCCCGGCACGGCCACGGTCTCCGGCACCCCCGTTGGTCCCGGCGTGTTCAACTTTACCCTGCAGGTGACTGACGCGGCCAACCGGGTCGTCAACCTGAGCTATTCGATCACCATTCACTGAAGTTTATGGAATTATTTGTCCGCCCAATGAAACGCCGGAGCTGGTGGCTGAACCTCCCGTCGGTCGCGGTGTCGCTCATGTTGCTGGGCCGCAGCGTGGAGGCCCAGCAGGACACGTTCAATGTCACGGATTACGGTGGCACCCTGATCAATTATAATACCCCCATCGACGCGCTTAACTTTGTCAACGATTGGGGTGATATTTTCAGCTACAATAACCCTCTGCTTACGGGCAATTGGCCCCACGGCCTGCTGTATGATAATTGGAGCGACACCCTCAATTTCTTCAATGCGGGTGAGATGGACTGCGGCACCGGCTTCTGTTTTGACACGCATAGTGCGTCCGGTTTCCGGCAGGCCGCCGGGTTTTACAACTACGGGGTCATTGCCTGTGGCACCAATCAGGTCGGCGGTAATGTTGGCATTTATGTGAATGCCACCAACATCGTGAATTCCGGCACCATCAACATCGGCTTGAACGGTTTGGCTCGTTTGAGCGGTAGTTATTTGGATTTTACCGCCGGCACCTTGGCGATTCAAAACAATCAGATCAACTACAATGCCAATGTGAACGCCACCGGCGCGACCGGCACGGACACCAATGCCGACTGGATACCCATCAATGCGCTGACCAAGAACACGGCGGTTTCTTCGGCCCCCCTTTACTTCAACCTCAGCCGTTCAACGCCATATTTTGATCTGCGGCAGACCGGTCCGACCACTTTTGTTGTCCGGATGATCTTCCTCCAGAACAACAGTTCCAACTCCGTGCCGGCCAACGTTTATTTTGGGAATGATCCTTCGGTTCCTTTCACCGGTGGCGGCCATGTCGAATGGCTGGGCGGTTATATCTCCCCCGCTACGGGCCTGCCGGCGACCAATTATCTTTATCTGGATAACGATTATGTCGTGGGGTCCAACACCAACATCCTTGGCTACGTCAGCCCGGGCGTTCCGAATAATTTTAACATCAGCGAAAACACCACCCCGCTGAATTATGGCACCCCGGTGGTCGCGGGCTTTCCGGATTATTTCGGGCCCAATACCGGCCCTTTCCTGTCCGGCAACGTGACCAACAACATTTATTCCTACCTCAATGCCCAGTTGATTGCCTCCTCGGTCTCCTTGGCCTCGGTGGCCAACGGCGCGCTGACCAACCTCCCGGGCCGGGTGGAACTGACGGCGTCGAACGAATTGAATCTTTCGCTTTCCACGATGTCGGGCATGAATTACCTCCAGTTGAAAAGCACCAACCAGTTTGATTACGATGGCCAGTCCCTCATCACCGCGCCTTATTCCGATATGTATCTGGGCCGCACCAACGGCAACCTCGCGATTACCAATCTGATTGTGTCTTCCATTCCGGTGTGGAGCGGCAATGTACAGGCTTGGAGCACCCGCTGGTTTGTTACGGATGGTGGCGGCAACACCATTGACTACCGGGCGTTGTTGGTGATGGATGCGGTCAATCCGGTCTCCCCCTCCCAGCAGCAGGACGTGGTGCTGTATAGCACCAACAACGTGATCATCAGCGACACGTTGAATATTTCTCGCACCCTGTCTTTGAACTGCACCAATCTGCTGATCTCCACCAACGGGGCGGGTAACGGCGCGCTTTCGCTGGACGGCGAGTTGAATTTGAATTCCTCGACCATGGACTGGGCCGCTTCCACGCCGCGCCTGCGTTGCCTGACCAACAATGGTGCCATCCGCACGATGAAATCCACCAAGTTTGGCAGTTCCGCCCTGCCTTACCTGACCATGGTGAATGCCGGCACCATCAGCACCACGTCCGGTGCGTCGATTGTGGCCGGCGACTTCGAAAACAACAGTGGATATTTTTCCGTCGGCAGCGGTTCTTTTATCATCCAATCGCTCACCACCACCATGACCAACGGCTTCATCCAGGCCGGTGGCTCGTTCACGAATATCAGTGGCAGCCTCGTGGTGGCCGGTAACACCATTTTGGCCGGGAATGCGTTCTCGCTCACCGTCACCAATCTCTTGACGGATAACGGCCTGACCAACAGCTTCTGGTCGCTGGGTGCCAATTATCCCGGCTTTGGTCTGGCTCCGGGGTTGAGCCTGCCGATCAAGCCGGTTGCCGGCGATCTCCTGGGCACCACCATCACCAATATTGTCGCCAGCGGCACCGCCTTGTCCAACTCGTGGGCCGGTCAGGATCGCGGTTATTCCACCGCCGGCTATGCGAACAACGCCGCCATCGGCCAGTTGGTCCTGCTCGCGAAAGGCGCGCCGCCGCATACGACGTGGTATTTCACCGGCACCGGCTCCAGCAACGCCATCTATGTGGATTGTCTGCAATTGTTCAACTACGCCACCAACCATAATGCCAGCTATGACTTGCTCAACCTGCAGTTCAACACCAATCTGGTCATTTACTATGCGCAGGCCTTGTTTGAGGGCGTTTCGGTGGCGGAAAAATTGAACCACCGGAATAATGACCACCTTCGCTGGGTGCCCGCTTATGCCGGGACGTTCAGTTCCGTGGCCGTGGTTTATCCGGATGGGACGACCAATCTGGTCAACGCGGCTCTGGCCGCCGCCTCGGATATGGATTCGGATCGTGACGGCCGGGCCAACAGCACGGACCCGACGCCGGTGCTCGTGCCCTCGCAGGTGCAGTTTAACCTGACCTTGACCACCAACCATCCGCCGCTCGTCCGGCTGGCGTGGCCGACCATCCCGTTGGCGGGCAATTTTGTTTATTACAAGACCAATTTGCTGTCGCCCGTCTGGTTGCCCTTCACCAATTTCGGCAATTATTACTACGGTCCCGGCACCGCGGTGACGAACTCGGCCCACTCCAATAATTTTATTTCGCCCCAGCCCTATAATAACACCATGTGGCCGGCGGATAACTGGGAGACGACGAATGTCTGGCTGTTTGATGTTCTGACGAATGGTCCCCGTTTTTATCGGGTGATGCTGTTGCCGAACTAAGGTTGATTTATTGAAGTTGTATGAGATTTTTAAGCGTTGAATGCCGCGCCGCCTTGCGGTCGCCGGCAGATTGGAGAAATGTTGTGAATACGATGCAAAATATTATTGCCGGCCCGAGTTTGGCCGGTCGCTCGGTCGTTGCCGGTTGGCTGAAGTTGTCCCTGCTGCTGGCCTTTGGCCTGGTGGCCGGAGTCGCCGTGGCCCAGCCCGCTAACGACAGTTTTACGAATGCCCTCTTCATTACCGGCTTCACGGGTTCGACCAATGGCAGCAACGTGGGTGCCACCTTGGAAACCTGCGAGCCGACCTCGGTGAATACCGATGATTTCGGGGTTGAGCCGGTGGACAACTCGGTTTGGTATAAATGGACGGCTCCCTCCAGCGGAACGGTTGCCGTGACCACGATTGGCAGCACTTTTGATACCCTACTGGCCGTGTATTCGGACGCCACGAACAACTTGTGCGATCCCAGCCTGACCTTCATCGGGGCGGATGATGATAATGGCTTTAATGTCGGCGGGGACCCCAATTTTTTTACCAGCCAGTTGAGTTTTACGGCGGTTGCGGGTACGACTTACTACTTTTCCGTCAATGCCAGCGTGTTTGGTTTTTACGATACCGGCAATATCGTGCTGAATTGGAATTTGCCTTTGCCGGGGCCCGCTCCGACCATCGAATCGGGTACGTTTCAATTTACGGCCGGGGAATATCTGGTCAGTGATACGGATTCCGCGGGACTAAATAATCCTTACGATGGCTACACAGTGACGCCTTGGTCCGATCCGCAGGGGACTCTTGGGGCGCGTCTCACCGTGACTCGCATGGGTGGATCAACCGGGCGAGTCATGGTGGATTATACGACTATTGGTGGCGGGATGACCTACACCAACATGTATATCACCAATTATTTTGGCACGAACATCTCTTTTTCGATGTTGGATACCAATACGGGTTTCACCTTGATCACCAATTTCAGCCTGAACACCATCGTCTTTTCAAACTATTATGAATCGATCGCCGGTGGCTATATCACCAACATTGTATATGGTGCCTTGTCTAATTCCACTTTCCAGACCTACTCGGTTGGGACCAATTTCTCGACCAATTATTTTCCATTGGTGACCGGGCCGTTGGTTCCGGCGCCGACGAATCTGCCTCCTTTGGGAACTTTGTTCGCCACCCTGACTGATAATCTGACCGGGTTTGGTTCAACCATCTCGACTTTTTTTAGTTTTAGCACGGTCTCTACCAATACGGTTTCGGGGGTGCTTCCGTCCGATGGTTCAACTGTCACTGACGGCGTTATCCTTTACACCAATTTTGCCGCCTATTGGACCAATACCTTCGTGACCAATATCTACGGCACCAATATCGCCGTTTCCTATACTCTGTTGGGTGGTGGGCGTTATTTCACCAATTATTTCTACACCAATATTGTTTCCTCGAGTTATTATTTCACCAACTTCGTCTACACCAACGGCCTGTTAAGCACCAACTTTACCTTCTCAACCAATCTTGTCAGCGCCATCACTAATTTTGCGTGGTGGAATAGCAACAATGTGGATGCCGCAGGGCCGGTGGTCAGCACCAGTACGCGGTATATAGAATTCCATCCGGTGCCGACGAACTATCCTCCGATTGGAATCCACGGCATTGGGCCTGGTACCAATACCTATCATTATCGCACGGTCACCAACGAGATTATTTATGCGTCGGCCGGTTTCGACACCAACCTGACCGGGACAATTGTTTTTGATGACTATCAGATGAGCCAGGACATCATTTTGCCTGTCGCAGCGGGGGTTCAAAGTGCCGATGCCCCCTATCTCCCGTTTATATCCTGGGTGGTAAATGTCCAACTTACCAATCCCCGATTGGCCCCGTTGGAATCATCTCAATTGATTCCGCCGACCGTGGATCCCAACTCTGGTAGCAGCATTGTGAATGCGTTGAGCACCAAATATCCGCCGGTGGCGTTCAGGCCCATCTGGCAGGCGCAGGCAACGTCCTTTAATTTTGAACATTCTTGTTTTAAGGTGGACAAGGATGTGCTCGGCGGTGTTGCCATTGTGAGTGTCCTGCGCGCCGGGGGGAACGCCTGCGATAACGTGTCCGTGAGTTATACCGTTGATAATTATCCGAATCCCCCGGCCAATACGTTTGGCGTCCAAGCCGGTTCCGATTATGCCACTCCCGACAGTGATTTTACCCGGGTGACCGGCACGATGACTTGGGGGGCTTATGATTTTAAACCCAAAACCATCCAGGTTCCGATTCCGATCCTTAACAATGGCCTTGTGGAGAATAACGAGGATCTTTTGATCCAGTTGTTCAATCCCGTCCTCAATTCAACTTGTGTCAACCCCTCATCGGATGATCCGGGGGCGGTCGTGGGGTTGGTCGGTTCGGCTAACTTGACCATCTTGTTTGATGATGCGGTTTGTGGCCAGCAGCCTGCTGGCGCTTTGGATCGTTGCTGGAACGCAGAAGGTTCGCCGGTGTCCGTCCCGCCGTTCCTGACTTATCCCGGCACCCAGGGCGGTGTCAGCGGCGGCGCCAACGGTAACGGCGGCACCGTCTACGCCGTGACTGAGCAGCCCGATGGCCGGGCCATTGTGGCCGGTAGTTTCATCTCCTACGATTCCAATCCTTACAATCGCATCGTTCGCGTGCTGGACGACGGGTATCCGGATACCACGTTCCTGCAGGCGCCCAATAGCGGGGCCAATGACTATATCACCTCGCTGGCCTTGCAGCCGGATGGGAAGATTTTAGTCGGTGGTAAGTTTACCTCCTTCAATGGAAATAATCGCTATCACATTGCTAGGTTGAATGCGGATGGCAGCGTGGATGGCAATTTTATGAACGGCACCAGCGGCACCGCGTTGGGGGTCCGGGGCACCAATGCGATCGTTCAGTCCATCGCGCTCCAGTCCAACGGGCAGTTGGTGATTGCGGGTCATTTCACCTCGGTCAACGGCACCAACTGTAACTCGGTCGCCCGGTTGAATGCGGATGGCACGCTCGACTTGAGTTTCAATCCCGGCATCGGTCCGAATGGCGTGGTGAACTCCGTGGTGGTGGACGCCAGTGGCCGGGTCATCATCGGCGGCGAATTTGAATATGTGGGCGGCTTGTTGCGTGGCGGGGTGGCGCGCTTGAACGTGGATGGCTCCGTGGACACCGCGTTCGATCCCGGCATCGGTACGTACAATCCCGATACCGGTTATTCTGACCCGGTTTACGCCTTGGCCTTGCAGCCGGACGGGAAGTTGCTCATGGGCGGCACTATTACTTACTATGAGTTGGCCAACTATAACGGCATTTTGCGCCTCACTACCGATGGTTCAGTGGACACCACGTTCAATCCCGGCACCGGGCCCCAAAACGGCACCTACAATCCTGTGACCGGTGTGGCCGATACGGTCAGTGCCATTACTCTCCAGCCGGATGGTAAAATACTGATTGGCGGTGATTTCATTCAATATAATCAGACTCATCGCGTGGGTATCGCCCGGTTGTTCAGTTATGGCAGCTTGGACACCAGCTTCCTGGACACTTATTACAATCAGTTCGCCGGCATTCCGAATCATTATTTCAACAATGATGCCGTCGATCCCACCCTTTATCCGCCGATAAATAACCGTAATTTTGTGGACGCCATCGCGCTGGAACCGGGCACCACCAACGTGATGATTGGCGGCGGATTTCTGCAAGTTGGTGGCGGTGCTACTCGCGAGGATATCCATCCTCGCAGCAATTTGGCCCGTTTGATTGGTGGAGCCACGCCCGGGCCGGGTAACATACAGTTATCGTATGGCAAATACACGGTGGACAAGAGCGGTGATAGCTTGTTTGTTTCAATCGTGCGTACCAACGGCAGTTTGGGCCTCGCCTATGCAACGTTTTCGACGATTCTGGGGGCTCCCGGGCCGGGTGTGGCCACCGCGAATGATTTTACGCCGCAGGGTGCCATTCCGGTCTGGCCGACGCTTTATTCAACCAGTCCAAGTATGTCCTGGTTGCAAAGTCCGGCCTATTACGGGCCAAATTACAATACCTTGCCTCAACCGGACCCGAATACGACGGAGTACGTCAAATTGACAATCAATAATAATGCCACCATCAGCGGAAATGTGAACGCCAACTTTGCCATGGCGGATCCGCAGTCAGCTTTTACTCTCGGTGGCGAAAGAATGCCGCTAGGGGTTGCCTTGGGTTGGCAGGATGCCGCTCTGATGACCATCATCGACGACAACTTCAAGCCGGGCGTGCTCGGTTTCAGTTCTGCCGCCTATATCGTGAATGAAAATGGCAACAACGCCACCATCACCGTCGTCCGCACCAATTTCACCGGCGGTGTGGTTCAGGTGAGCTATGCCACGAGCAATGGCACGGGTACCAACGGAATTGATTTCACTAACACCACTGGCACTCTGACTTTCCAGGCGGGCGACAGTACCAAGACCTTCACCGTTCCGATTAAAAATGGTACCACCACCCAGCCGGACAAGACGGTGATTCTGACGCTGTATACGCCGTCGGGCGGGGCGACCCTCGGCCTGACCAATGCCGTGTTGACCATTGTCAATAACAACTCGCGGGTCGGCCATATTGGTTTCGTTGCGGCGGCATACACTGCCAATGAAACGGATGGTAATGCCTTGATCGGTATTAGCCGTCTGGGTGGCGGTCAGGGGACTATCAGTGTTACGATGGTCACCGGGGACGGCACCGCCACCAATGGGGTGAACTATGTGGGTACGACCAACACCCTGACTTGGACCAACACGGATGTGAGTACCAAGCTGGTGTCCATTCCGGTGAAGCGCGACTGGCTTTATACGTCGAATCTCCTGGTCAATCTGCGGTTGACCAATGGTGTGCTGAACTTGGGGACCAACAACGCGGTGCTGGGCTATGGCGGTACCAACGCGGTGTTGACCATCGTTAATGTGGATTTCCCCGGCACGGTCGAGTTCGCCGCTAATGCCTATTCGGTGAAGAAATATGGCGGCTCTGCGCTGATCCCGGTGGTCCGCACTGGTGGCCTATCCGGGTCGCTCTCGGTCGCCTACGCCACGGCGGACGGTTCGGCGTTGGCTGGGGTGAACTATACCGCCACCGGCGGCACCCTGGTGTTTACTAATGGCGAGGCCGCGAAGTATTTCACGGTGCCGATTAATCCTGCCGCTTCCAACGGGTTGGTGTCTCTGAACCTGTCCTTGAGCAACGCGGTGGTGGTGGGCAATGCCACCCCTTGGAATGCCCAGGGCAGTCCCAGCAATGCCGTGTTGAACATTATTGACACAACGACGGTGAACGAAATCCCCGGCGGGCCGGATGTCACTTACAGTTCTTTTGCGGGCTTCAATGGCCCGGTCTATGCCATGACGCTCGCGACTGAAAACCAGTTGTTGGTGGGTGGCGATTTCACCATGGCGGACGGTGTGCGCCGCCAGCGGATTGCGCGCCTGAACGCCGATGGGTCGCTGGATCCCGCTTTCTCGCTGCCCACCACCACCATGGGTGCGGATGCCACCGTGCGTGCGGTTGCCATCCAGTCGGATGACCGCATCCTGGTCGGCGGTTCCTTCGCCAACATGAACAGTGTGGTGATGAAAGGTATTGCCCGCCTGAACTCCGACGGTTCCCTGGACAGTCTGTTTAATCCCGGCTCCGGTGCGGACAATCCCGTTTATGCCGTGGCTGAAACCTTCTTCAATGGCGACCGGAAAATTCTGGTGGGTGGCAGCTTCTCTCTGCTGAACGGCCAGTTGGCGAATGGCGTCGGTCGGTTGAATGACGACGGATCCCCGGATACCACCTTCAATGTCAGTGGTGTGGGGGCCAATGCCACCGTCTATGCCATGGCGGTGCAAACCGATGGTAAGGTGCTCATCGGCGGCGACTTTACGTCCGTGAATGGGGTCAATGCGAATCACCTCGCCCGGCTGAACCCGGATGGTTCCGTGGACCTCAGCTTTACCAACGCTACGGCCAATGATTCGGTCCGCGCCATCGCCCTCCAATTGGACGGCCGGATTCTGGTCGGCGGTCTGTTCACGAGCCTTGATGGCCATACCAACTTCAACCATGTTGCGCGGTTGAATAGTGCGGATGGTTCGGCGGACAACAGCTTTGTCCCCGGCTTGGGGGCGAATGACGCCGTGTTCAGCATCGCCTTGCAGACGGACGGTCGTGTTGTTCTGGGCGGGTCGTTCACCCGTTGCAGCGGCGTCACCCGTAACCGTATCACGCGCCTCAATCCCGACGGCACGGTGGATCCCACCATCAACTTCGGCGTGGGGGCGGATAGCTTTGTGGCGGCGGTGGTGGTGCAGGAAGACTTGGTTTCCGGCTATCCCACGAACGTGCCCGATGAAAAAATCATCATTGGCGGCGGGTTCCTCAACTACGGCGGGTTGCCGCATCCGTATCTGGCCCGGATCTACGGTGGCTCGATTGGTGGTGTCGGAGCCTTTGAGTTCTCCGCGCCCACCTATTCGGTGAATGAAACCGGTACCAACGTCATCATCACGGTGAACCGCACCGGCGGCACCAGTGGCACCAATGCCAATGGTTCGGGCCACATTTTTGTGCCCGTCGCCACCAGCGACGGCACCGCGCAGGCGAATACCGACCACGGCGCGGTCACCAATTATTTCGCCGTCATGACCAACTTGGATTTTGCGATGGGCGAAGTGCAGCAGACCATCACCATTTCCGTCTTGGACGATCATGTCATCACCCCGGATTTGACGGTGAATCTCGCGGTGAATCCGGTGGCGCCGGCCGAATATGGTGACCAGCCTACGGCGGTGCTCACGATTGCCAATACGGACAACTCCATCAGTTTCTCGTCTGCCGCCTATCAGGCCAACAAATATACGGGCAGCGTTCCGGATGGCTATGCGCCCATCTATGTCAACCGTAATGGCGCCACTTATGGTGCTGCCACCGTGGTCTTCAACACCACCACCAATGGCAACGCCACGCCGGGCTTGGACTATTTGCCGATGACCAATATCCTGGTCACCTTTGCGCCGGGCGTCACCGTTCAGACGGTGTTGATACCCGTCCTCAACGGGGTGTCAGACGGGGATCGCACCGTTACTCTTCAGTTGACCAATGTCATCGGGTCCCTGTTGTCTAATCCGTCAAATGCCGTGCTGACCATTTTGGATCGGACGCTGGCCAAGGGTTCCTTCGTGTTTTCTCAGACCAACTATGTGGTCAGCGAGGGCGGCGGTTCGGGCTATACCAATGCCTACATCACGGTGTTGCGCACCAACGGTGCCTCCGGCATCGTTTCGGTCGGCTACAGCACCGCGGATGACACGGCCGTGGCCGGGGCTAAATATGTCAACACCACCGGGGTCCTGAACTTTGGCGATGGCGAGTTGAGCAAGACCTTTGCCGTGCCGGTGCTCAATACGGCCTCCATTGAGGTGACCGAGGATTTCTTTGTCGGGTTGTCCAATCCGACCGGCGGTGCCACCTTGGGCAGTCCTGCCATCACCACGGTGACGATTTTGAACACGAACATTGGCATCGTCTTCGCCTCGGCCACCAATACGTTCATTGAGACGCTGCCGTTCGCCACCATCAATGTCCTGCGCTATAACAACACCCAGGGCACGACCACCGTCAACTACTTCACCACGAACGGTACGGCTTTTGCCGGCACCAACTATGTCGCCAGCAGCGGCACGCTGACCTTTAATGATGGCGCCGCGCAGGCCGCCATTCTGGTTCCGCTGATTTATGACACCCAGGTGACCGGCGATGTGCAGTTTAAAGTGGGTCTATCCAGCCCCAGTCCCGGCGTCCAGATCGGCACGCCCGGGGTGAGTACCGTGATCCTGCAGGATGCCGACAACGGCTTGAGTTTCACGAATGCCAATGTCAGTGTGTTCAAGAATGCCGGCAATCTGCTCGTGACGGTGATGTGCTCCAACACGAATATCGAGCCGGTTTCCGTCAGCTATGCCACCGCCGACGGCACGGCTGCCAACCACGCCACCGCCGGGGCGGATTACACCGCGACCAGCGGCACGCTGACCTTCAGCAACGGCGTGGCCACCCAGACGTTTAATGTGCCGATTATCAACAACGGCGCCGTCACGGGCGACCATGTCTTTATCATCAGCTTGTCCAATCCGACCGGCGCCGGTCGCCTCGTTTCGCCGAGTCAGCAGACGGTCACCATCGTGGACAGCAATTCCGGTCTGCGGTTCTCTAGCGCCAACTTCACCGTTGGCAAATCGGGCGGTTCGGCGGTCATCACCGTTTATCGCAGCGACAATACGAACGTCACCACCACGGTCGATTTCGTTGCGACCAACGGCACGGCGGTCAACGGCCTGAATTTTATCGCCACCAACGGGACGCTGATCTTCTCCAACGGCGTCACGGTCCAGACCTTCAGTGTGCCGGTCATCGCCACCACCACGGTGCAGCCCGATTTGACCGTGTTGTTGGCCTTGTCCAACCCCACCAACGGCATCCTGCTTTCTCCGTCGTCGGCCCGGCTGACCATTCACGACAACACCGGTAGCTATGTCATTCCCGCCGGTTCTCAATTGGTGTCTGAAACCGGTGCCGGGGTGCCCAACGGCATCATTAATTCCAACGAGACCGTCACCGTCCTGTTTGGCCTGCGCGACGCCGGCGGCACCAATGTCAATAATCTGATTGCGACTCTGTTGGCCACCAACGGCGTGACGCCGGTGGGTTACACGACCACGAATTACGGGCCGCTGGTGTATGCCGGCCACTCGGTTTCGCGCCCGTACTCTTTTACTGCCCATGGCACCAACCACCAGCAGATCGCCGCCACCTTCAAGCTGTTCGCCGACAGCACCAACAACGGCATCGGCACGGCGGTCTTTGGTTACACGATTGGCAGTTGGACCTCCATTTACTCCAACAACGCCACGATCATCATCAATGACACCAATGTTGCCTCGCCCTATCCGTCCATCATCAATGTGAGCGGTGTCGGCGGTTCGCTCATCAAGGCCACGGTCACCTTGAACAAGCTGACGCATACCTACCCGCACGATGTGGATGCGCTGGTGGTTTCGCCCGCGCAGTTGAACACGCTGATCATGGCGCATGCCGGCACGGTTTCCGCCACCAATGTCACGCTGACCTTTGATGATGCGGCCACCAACAGCCTGCCGGAATTCGGCCCCATCACCACCAGCACCAACAAGCCGACGCAGCATTTCCCGGTGAATCCTTTCCCCTGATGTCGCTTGGCGCAAATATCAACGAGTAATTTTATGAGCAAGATTTTTTTGAAGATGAGCTTCGGTATGGTGGCCGCCGTCGGCTTGACCCTGGCGGCGTCGGCTGCCGCGCCGGGTGCCCGGAAACAGCTTCACGGCCATGTGCCGTCGGTGGTTTCGCACTTGGCTTCCACTGGCCGGTTGAATGCAACCAATAAGCTGCATCTGGCCATTGGCCTGCCGTTGCGCAATCAGGATGCGGTGGACTCGCTGTTGCAACAGATAAACGATCCCGCCAGTCCGAATTACCACCATTACCTCACTCCGGAGGAATTTGCCGCGCATTTCGGGCCGACCGAGCAGGACTATCAGGCCGTTAAGGATTTTATCCGGGCCAAAGGCCTGACGGTGTCACGCGCGGACGGCAACCGGATGCTGCTCGAGGTCACCGGCTCGGCATCGGATGTGGAAAAGGCGTTCAACGTAAAGTTGAATAAATTCCGGCACCCGACCGAAAACCGCGATTTCTTTGCCCCGGATCAGGAGCCGTCCGTGCCGGTTGAACTTTCTGTTTTGGATGTCTGGGGGTTGAGCAACTATCCGAAACCGCGTTCTTCGATGCGGCATATCCCGTCGATCGCCAAGAAGGCTTCTCCCGCGCCCAAGGCTGGGTCCGCCCCCGGCGGGGATTATATGGGCTATGATTATCGCAAGGCTTATGTGCCGGGTACCACCTTGACGGGTACGGGCCAGAAAGTCGCCTTGGTTCAGTTCGATGGCTATTTTGCCACTGACATTGCGGAGTATGTGCGCCAGACGGGCTTGCCCACCCTCTCGATTACCAACATTTTGTTGGACGGCTTTGACGGGAATCCCACGATGACCGGCGGTGAGGGTGAGGTCACGTTGGACATCGAAATGGTTAATTCGATGGCTCCCGGCTTGGGTCAGTTGCTTGTCTATGAGCAGAATCCGAATAACTTCAATCCTAACTCGGTGCTCAACCAGATCGCGATGGACAATGCCGCGCGGCAGGTAAGCTGTTCTTGGGGGTGGGGCGGCGGTCCGAGCGCAACCAGTGACCAGATTTTCCAGGAGATGATTCTGCAGGGGCAGAGCTTTTTCAATGCGTCAGGCGATACCGACGCCTCTTTGCCGGGAGAGTTTGATGACCCGAACGGTTTTGGTTATCCCACTTGCAGCCCCTATCTGACCCAGGTGGGTGGAACCAAACTTACGACGGATGCGGGGGGGAAATTTGTTTCGGAAACCGTTTGGAATGATCGCACTCCGAATGCCAATGGCGGTGATTGGGGTAGTACCGGCGGTATTAGCGATTTCTATAAAACGCCCTCTTGGCAGGTTGGCTTCGGGACCGCCGCCAATCACGGTTCCACCACCGGCCGCAACGTCCCCGATGTCGCCTTGACCGCCATCAATGTATATATGGTTCTCTACGGTCAGGGGCAATCGAGTGGCGGGACCAGCGCGGCTGCGCCGCTGTGGGCTGGTTTCATGGCCCTTGTCAACCAGCAGGCCGTCGCGAACGGACATGCCCCCGCCGGTTTCATCAACCCCGCTATTTATGCCCTCGCCAAAACGGCGGCTTATACCAACTGTTTCCACGACGTCACTGCCGGTGACAATACGTGGCCGGGCAGCCCGACCAATTTCTTCGCTGTGACTGGCTATGACCTTGCCACTGGCTTGGGCACGCCCAACGGCACCAATCTGATAAATGCGCTGACGACTGTCAGTAGCGGTGGCGGTGGCGTCATTATCCCGCCCATCGTCTCCGCCCCCTTGCCGCCTTGGGGCACCAACTTGGCCGTGATGAATGGTAGTGACCCGAACGGTGCTTGGTTCCTGTTTGTTCAGGATGACAAGCCGCTCGATGTCGGGATGATCAATAATGGCTGGTTTGTCACTCTGACCACCGCCAATCCCGTCGGTTATGCCGCTGACAATCAGGTATATGCCACGCCCGCCAGCGTGTCCCTTGGCACCAACGCTCATTGGCTGGTTAGCTTGTCCGTCACCAACTACGGTCCGTCCTCCTCCACCAACGTTGTGGTCACGGACCTCCTGCCCGGTGTCGGCGTCACTCTCCTGTCCTCCATTCCGACCGTTGTCTCTATCGCCCCCGGTTACCCGTTGGTGTGGACGGTGGGCAATCTGCCCATCAATACCGGTGCCACCCTGGCTCTGGATTTTCTGACCTCTGCTCCCGGTATCTATACCAACACTGTCAGCGTTAACGCCAACACGGACGATCCCAATTCGGACGACGATACCGCCGTCGCGCTGCTGACCGTGGCGAACCCTGGTCCGCCGGTTCTCACGCCCGGCTTCTCGTTGGCGGGCGGCTTCCATTTGACCGTCACCGGTACCGGGGCCAATGTGATGACCACCGTTCAGGCTTCCACGAACTTGGTCAACTGGTTGAGCCTCACTAGCGCCATCCCGCCGTTCGTCTTTACCGACCCGGCTGCCACTAATTATCCGCATCGGTTCTATCGCGCCGTGCTCGGCCCATAGCCGTTTGTTCCATGAAACTTTGCGGTTTGACCGGCGGCGTGGGGATGGGCAAATCCACCGCCGCCGGTTTCTTTTTGCGCTCCGGCGTCCGCGTTGTTGATACCGATGAACTCGCCCGCCGGATGGTCCAGCCCGGCCAGCCCGCCCTCGCGGAAATTCAAGCGGAATTTGGCGCTCATCTCGTCTCCTCCGCTGGCGTATTGGACCGCGAAGCCCTTGCCCGTCTGGTGTTTGCGGACAAAGCCGCCCGCAAAAAACTGGAGGCCATCCTGCACCCGCGCATCCGCGCCGCCTGGCAGGCGCAGGTGGAAACATGGCGGCAGGATAACATCGCGTTGGCCGTGGTCGTCATTCCGTTGCTGTTCGAGACTCAGGCGGAGTTGTCATTCGACTGGCTCATCTGCGCCGCCTGCACGCCCGCCGCCCAGCACGAACGCTTGCTCGCACGTGGTTGGTCGCCGGACCAGATCCGCCAGCGCATCGCCGCCCAGCTGCCCGTGGCGCAAAAAATCGCCCGGTCGCATTTTGTGCTCTGGACCGAAGGCTCCCTCGGCGCCCATGAACTTCAAGCCGCCCGCATCCGCGCCCGTCTCTCTTCCCCCGTTGCGTAACTTGCTCCTTCTCCGTGGCAGCCGGCGTGAGGAGGCTCTATCATTGCGCTGTAGCGGCGGTCTGTGACCGTCGATTGCCGATCAAAAGTGCGCTCATAGTGCGCCGTTGCAATGTATGCGGCTGACGGTCCACGTCTAGTTTCCGGCGACAGACTATGAGACCATGGTGGGATGGATACACAAAATAATGGAAAGAGACGGCGGCATTGGACATCTAAACGGCGGCAGCGATTGCTGGCAAAGTTCCACCAAAGCCGATTAACACAGAACGAATTTGCCGCCCAGCACAACATCGGGCTGTCCAGTCTGAGCCGATGGTTGCGTTTGGAACGTGCAGCCGTTCCGCCAAAGGTAAAATTCCAAGAAGTCCGGCTGCCGAGTCCAGCATCGCGCTGGCCAGTCGAAGTCGTCAGCCCACAAGGCTGGATCGTACGGCTGCAAACCGGTTCAGATGTGCAGATGTTGCCCGAACTGCTGCGGGCACTCCCATGCTGAACGTCACTGGTGCTACGCGGGTGCTGGTGGCCACCACGCCAGTAGATTTGCGCGGCAGCTTCAATCGGCTTTACAGTCTGGTTGTGGAGCAACTGAAAAGCGATCCGTTGTCTGGGCATCTGTTTGTGTTCACCAATGGACGGCGGAACCGGGTCAAGGTGCTTTATTGGGACGGGTCTGGTCTATGGGTTTGCGCGAAGCGATTGGAACAAGGACGATTCACTTGGCCAGTGAGTGAAAATGGCCAGATAGATTTGCGTGGCGAGGAGTTCAGCGCATTGATTCACGGGTTGGAAGTGCGTTCAAAAAAGAACTGGTATCGCCGCTAAAATAATTTGAAAAAATCTTTCGCCAGCATGAACTTTTTTCTGTGGTCTGTGTCTATCAATGCGAGCTGATGAATACCGACACCACGCTGCTCGAAAAGTTAGAAGAGATGAGCGCTCGTATCGTCGCGTTGGAAATGGAGAACCGGCTGCTGCGCCAGAAGCTCGACCAATATATCCGCCATTACTTCGGCGGTTCACGCAACGAGGGACTGGATAAACACCAACTCGAACTACTACTCCAAGGTCTACCTAATGTCGTCACGTTGCCAGCGGCAGAACCCAAGACCACGACGGCCACACGCAACGGCACGGCACATCCAGTGCGGCGGATGTTGGTCGAGGACAAGCTTGAGACGCAGGAGATCGTGATCGAACCGGCAGAAGTTCAAGTCCAACCCGATGGCTGGAGAAAGATCAGCGAAGAACGCACCAGCCAACTGGACTGGGTCGCGCCCAAAATCATCAAACGAGTTTATATCCGCCCACGTTACGTAAAGCAGGAACGTTTTGCGTTAGCCCCACTGCCGCCCCAGCCAATTGAACAGGGCATGGTGGGACCGGGTTTGCTAGCGCAAATTCTGGTCAGCAAATATGAATATCATCAACCTCTCTACCGGCAAGAGAAGATGTTCCGGCAGCAGTTCGGGGTTGAGTTGAGCCGCAAGACGATGGGCTACTGGGTCGAACAAGCCGCTGAACTGTTAAAACCGGTGTATCGGGCGATTCGGGAAGATTTGCTTGCAGGTAATTACCTGCAAGCCGATGAGACGCCGATCCGATATTTAGATCCGGATGTGAAAGGCAAAAGCCAGCAAGGTTATCTTTGGGTTTACAGCCGACCTAAAAGTGATGTGCTGTTTGAATGGCGGGTGAGCCGAGCGCGAGCAGGACCGGAAGAATTTCTGAAAAACTTCCGGGGCAAACTCCAGACCGATGGCTATGGGGCATACGAATCTTTGGCAAAATCACGTAGCGGTGATCTGACTTTGGTTGGCTGCTGGGCGCACGTTCGTCGAGGTTTCCACGAAGCGTTGGCGGAGACCAAACTGGCGGCGTGGTTTGTGGGGCAGATTGGTCAGCTTTACGCGGTGGAAAAGCAGTTGCGCAAACAAAAAGCCGGGCCAGCCCTGCGGCAGACGATGCGGGTGTGGCAATCACAGCCGGTAATGACGCGGTTGCACCGGGCGATGGAGTTGGTGCGGAGAAAGACTTTACCGCAAGGGCTGCTTGGACAGGCGATTGATTACACGCTGAAAAGATGGACGGCTTTGAACCAATTTATCACCGACGGCATTCTTGAAATTGACAACAATTTAATCGAAAACAGCATAAGGCCAAGTGCCCTTGGAAAACGCAATTGGATGTTCATTGGCCATCCCGAAGCTGGGGAACGCAGCGCCGTGATTTACACTTTGCTCGGCAGTTGTCGGCGGCTCGGCATCAACCCGTTCGATTATCTGAAAGATTTGTTTACCCGTTTGCCCGCCGCCAAAATTACTCAGATCAAGCAGTTCACGCCAGCGATGTGGGTCCGGGCCAGAACTGGAGCCAGCCAGCCCGCCCAGCAAAACTTGCCTTGAACTTGGAAATAAACATTTGCCCCCCCCCATTTAATTGTATTTAATTTGGGTGTCAGAAACTACGACCATGAAAACCAAACTCCAATCCCTGTTCCTCGGGCTGGCTCTGCTGGCTGGCGTTCACCGAACCACGGCACAAGTGACGAATCTGGGCATTGCTCCGGCGCCGGGCGGGCGATCTGTTCTTTACTGGCCGGTCAGCAGCACGAATTACGTGGTGCAGACGACCGCGAATCTGGTCACGCCGAACTGGGTGACGGCGAGCAATGCGATCACGGTCAATGCCGCGACGGTGACGAACTCGGCACCGGCGGGTTATTTCCGGTTGCTGGCCACGACGAATACGACGGCGGGCATGGTGCTAATCCCGGCGGGTTCGTTCACCATGGGCAACTACCTTTTCTATAATAGTGCCACGAATGACCCGGACATCACCGATGCGAATCCGACGAATGTGTATGTCTCCGCGTTTTACATGGACGTGAATCTGGTGAGTTACGGGCAATGGACGAATGTGTCTGCGTATGCCACGAGCCACGGCTACAATTTTGTGCATGCGGGTTTGGGCAAAAATAGCGCCACGAATCAGCCGGTGCAGACGGTGGACTGGTTTGACAGTGTGAAGTGGTGCAACGCGCGGTCGCAGCAGGCGGGTTTGACGCCGGTGTATTACACGGATGCGGGCTTTACGCAGGTGTTCACGAATGGGGACAATGGCACGACGGTTTATCAAAATTTGACCACGAAAGGGTATCGCTTGCCGACGGAAGCGGAATGGGAGAAAGCGGCCCGGGGCGGGTTGGCGGGCAACCGTTTTCCGTGGGGTAACAGTATTTCAGAAAGCCAGGCCAACTACTACGGAGCGACCGCCAGTTACAGCTATGATTTGGGGCCGAATGGCTATAATGCGGTCGGGAGTGTCGGAGGAACGAGTCCGGCGACAAGTCCGGTGGGTTCGTTTGCGCCGAATGGCTACGGGTTATACGACATGGCGGGGAATGTGTTTGAATGGTGTGGGGACTGGTATGGCACGCCGTATGGTCAGCCGACCACAAACAACCCAACGGGAGCGGGGCCAGGATCGGGCTACCGTGTGTTGCGCGGCGGCGTTTGGAGCGACGACGCCGGCCTCTCGCGGTGCACCTATCGCAGCAACAACGACCCGAGCAATGCCAGCCTCAACATTGGGTTCCGTTGTGTGCGGGGGCTTTAGTTTTTGTTCTTTTACCCTTTAATCCTTTTGAACCGGAGCGCGGGCGGTCATGCTGAGGGGCGTGGCAAACAAAAACCAACTCCGCGCAGCGGTGAAATTATTTTTGGGTAAATTGACATGGCCGAGAGCGACAATATCCTGACCAAACTGCAAGACCTGCTGGTCTATCTCATCCCGCAACTGAACAAGTTTCCGCGCGACCAGAAGTTCGTGCTGGGCGACCGGATTGAGACGAAGCTGCTGGACGTGCAGGAGGATTGTCTGCGGGCCTACTACAGCCGGGACAAGCGCGGGCATCTGCTGGAGGCCAATCTGCAACTGGAAGTAGCGCGGCATCTGGTGCGGCTGGCCAATGCCTTGAAGCTGTTCAGCAACCAAACCTACGGCGTGCTGGCCGAAAAGATGGATGAAGTCGGCCGCATGATTGGCGGCTGGCTGAAATCCGTTTCGGGCATGCGAGCCACGCCGGGGGCCGTGGCCTGATCACGCACAATCAGCTCTACGCGGAGATTTGCTCGTTTGAAAATCTGCTGCTGGCGGCGCATCGGGCGGAGCACGGCAAGCGGATGCAGGATACGATTGGCCGCTTCCGCACGGATCTGGAGGCGGAGTTATTGCAGTTGCGCCGGGAACTGTTGACACAAACCTACACGCCCGGCTCCTACCGCGAAACCATCATCACCCGCCCGAAACGCCGGATGATCAGCGCCGCGCCGTTCCGCGACCGGGTGGTGCATCATGCGTTGTGCAACGTGGTGATGCCGCTGTTTGAGCGGAAGATGATTTTCGACCTGTATTCCAATCGTGCCGGCAAGGGAACGCACGCGGCCATCCGGCGGGCGCAACAGTTTTGCTGTAAGTTCAATTACGTTCTGAAATGTGATGTGAGGAAATTTTTCCCGAGCATGGATCATGCGGTATTGAAGACGACAATTCGTCAGACCATTGCCTGCCGCGACACGCTGTGGCTCTTGGACAAGATTGTCGACGGCAGCAACCGGCAGGAGCCGGTGTGCCAGATTTTTCCCGGCGATGACCTGGCGGAGGCGACCGTCCGGCGGGTGGGACTGCCGATAGGCAACCTGACAAGCCAATGGTTTGGCGGGGTTTATCTGACGGCATTTGATCATTGGGTGAAAGAGACGCTGCGGTGTCCGGGGTATGTGCGTTATGTGGATGATTTTCTCCTGTTTGCCGATGACAAGGCGCAACTTGCGGAATGGCGGGCGGCCATCGTCGGGCGACTGCTGGAGCACCGGCTGCACTTGAACGAACGCAAGTCGCGCAGTTATCCCACGAAGGACGGCGTGACTTTTTTGGGACAAAGGATCTGGCCGGGGCAGCGGCGGCTATGCCGCCAAAATGTGGCGGATGCCCGGCGCCGGTTGCGCTGGAATGTGCGACAATACAAAAGCCGCAATTTGAGCAAGGACGCTTTGCTGTGCCGTTGGAACAGTTGGCGCGGACACGCGGCACAGGCCGACTGCGGACCACTGATTGAAAAAATCAAACAGGAATTGAAGATCATTTTAGGTGCGACCGGAACGCGGGCAACCGTGTGTTGCGCGGCGGCAATTGGAACAACAACGCCAACAACTCGCGGTGCACCTATCGCAACAACAACAACCCGAACAATGCCAACAACAACATTGGGTTCCGTTGTGTGAGGGGGATTCGGGAGGGGGCGGGTGGCAACACCTGTCCGCTTCGAGCGGGCGGAGTGCGCCAGTCCACGGACTGCCGCAGTGTCCCGAGCGAAAGCCCACCGGACGCAGCCTGTTTCCCAGAGTATTTGCTGGGGAACAAATACGCAGGAGTCATCGGGGCCGGTAGCTGGTTTGCCGGCGAACGTCCCGATGACGTTCCGTGTCAATAAAACAGTGTTTTGCAACTTTTATCTGATGTGGCTCGTCAGGCGGATACATAGTATCTGCGACGTCGGTGTAATTCGGGCTTCGCAGCAAAGCGTTCAGGTAGTCTACGTGGCGTTTCCAGATCCTCCATGTCGGCAACCTGACTCGTGAAGTCGGCGGTGTCGGTGTCCTACACCTTCCGGTTAACAATCTGCCCGCGCGGATTGTTCATCACGCTGGTAAAGACATCGATGGCCTCGGAGGCAGGATGACAGCATCAACTGGCGGGCGGCGATGCGGGCACCATAAGCACTCTGACTCCGTCCGGTTCCGACCGCTGCACTTCACTTCTCTGCGCGTGAACAAACGACCTTCGGCCGCCTGTTAGCGCTCCGTTTTGTTCCATTCCGCAGTCTGAATCCGGCGGAGACAGGCCCGGACGTAAGCTCAATTCTTGTCTGACATCCGTTGGTTTGTCCTTCGCTGCGCTGCTCCCAAAACCAACGGAAGTCAGAGCGGCCGGATTCATGCCGTTGGCGACTCTGCGAGGCTAGAAGTTTTGGTTTAGTGTTTTTGGCATGGCGCGTTTTGGTTTGAAGGGGGTGCCATCCTGCTCTCTCCGTAGTCCGCTTGCCGCTCCGCCATCTTTTTCAAGCTTCAGATTCCCGCTTCACGGGGCGTTTTATTTCCG
>CAIXBQ010000126.1 GCA_903917705.1 uncultured Verrucomicrobia subdivision 3 bacterium
ATGCCACCGTCGGCCGCGCAGCACATCCGTCAGCCAGGAATCCAGTTCGATCACCACCTCGTAATCCCCCGTCCCCGTCATCACTCCCAGGCTGCTCTCCATGTACTTCTTCGGGTCGAAACCCTTCGGCATCGTGAATTTTCCCGCCAGCTTTTCCACCGACCGCATCCGCCCCAGCACAAATTTGCGGATGTCCTTGGCGCGCTGGTCGAACCCAAGCAGATACCACCGGTTGCTGAACTGCATCAGGTGATACGGAAAAACGTGGCGCCGCTCAGCAGACTTCTGGCCCGGTTTGCGATATTCAAACTGCAAAACCCGCCGCTCGCGAATCGCCTCCGTGATGGTTTCAAACAGCCGCAAATCCGGATCCTCCGGCGCGAACGGGCGGAACGACAAGACCTCATCCAGATTCTGCAGCGTGAACCGCTCCTGATCATCCAGTTGCCCCATGCACTTTTGAAAAGCCAGCTCCAGCGGTTGCTGGAGCGCTGTCCCCTGATACTGCTCGATCGCCTTGTGCGCCACGCACAGCGCGAACAACTCCTTTTCCGTGACCGGCACCCCGGGAAACCTGTCCACCGGCTTGGAGAAATAAAAACCGTGCTTCAAATCATCGTATTCAATCGGCAGCTCCCAGCGATCCCGCATGAAATCAAAATCCCTACGTGCCGTTTTCATCGCCACGCCGAACTCCGCCGCCACCGACGAACTGTTCGGATACTTCCCATCTTGGAGCAGGCCGAAAATGCGCTTCATCCGCTCCAGCGGAGGCCGACTCCGCTCGCTACGGTCGGTATTCTGGATTTTGACTTCCGACTTCTCCTTTTTCTTTTTGCCAATGCTCATGCCTCGATCCTGCCACGTGGGGTGAGACAAGTACAGTCCCACCCAAGGAAGAATCACAAAAGTCATTCGCCGAGGCCATGAAGATTTCATAAAGAGCAAAGGCTGTATACTACCGGAGCTATGGACTGCTACTGGGACTCCCGATTCGAGGTCAACACCAAGCACAACACCCCGGATTGCCACCGGTCTGGCTGGTGAGTTGATTTTGGATTGCGCTGTGCGGATCTTCCGCGCATGGAAACCGTGACACCTGGCGCGTTTGGTGCCCGACTGGCCTATTGAGCACGCGAAGGGAATGCAGCGCGAACTGATTTTGGCGCAGCCTGTTTTGCCGGGATTGGGTGTGATTGGATAAATTGAGGTCGCAAGGGCGCCGGATTCCAGTTTTCAGCCGTGAAAATAACAAAAGCCACTATTATCGTTTTTGTGCTTTTGTGATAATAGTGAGTTGTGCTATTTTCATGGTCGAAAGCAACCTCATGGCCAGCCAACCGAACATCCCCGGCCGCAAAGTGACCCTCGGCAAGTTTGCCGCCTTTGTGCCCGCCCCATTGCCGCCCAAGATTGAGTGGACGCCGCGCTTGATTCGCGTGCTATCAGACGCCGACCGGTTGATTGGAAAACTGGCGGGAGAAGGCGGACGGCTGCCGAATCCGCATATCCTCCTGCGACCCTTTTTGAAACGGGAAGCCGTGCTGTCGAGCAAGATTGAAGGCACGCAAGCCACCCTCGGCGAATTGCTGGCCGCCGAGGCCGGCGCGACGGTGGATCGCAGTCCGGAAGATTTGCGGGAAGTCGGCAACTACGTGATAGCGCTGGAACATGGGATCAAGCGACTGAAGGATCTGCCGCTGTGCATCCGCACCATCCGGGAGCTCCACGAAAAACTCATGACCGGCGTGAGCGGCGAACGGGCCATGCCCGGGCGCTTCCGTAAAATCCAGAACTGGATTGGCGTGGCGGGCAGCACGCCGGAGACGGCCTCGTATGTGCCGCCACCGCCGGGTGAAATTGAACCCTGCCTAGCGGCATGGGAAAAGTTCGTGCAAGAATCCGACCTCCCGCCGCTGGTGACTATCGCGCTGGCGCACTATCAGTTCGAAGCCATCCACCCGTTCCTCGACGGCAATGGTCGCGTGGGGCGACTGCTTATCACGCTGTTTTTGATCGAACACGGCATCCTGCCGACGCCGCTGCTTTACCTGTCAGCCTTCTTTGAGGTGGCGCGCCGCGATTATTATCAGGGCCTGCAAGGGGTCAGCGAGCGGGGCGACTGGAATGCCTGGATTGAATACTTTCTGCTGGGCGTGGCCCGTATGTCGGAGGATGTCTTGAGCCGGGCGACGCGCATGAATGGAAAACAGGCAGCGTGGCAGAAACAAGTGGCCGGCGACTCGACGAACGCGCCGCTGCGCGTGGTGGAGCTGCTGGCGGCCAATCCGTTCATCACCGCAAAGGGCGCGGCGAAAAAACTGGGAATTGCCTTTACCACGGCGCAGCGCGCCATCGACCGGCTGGAAGCTTTGAAGATCGTTAAGCAGGTGGGCACCGCCAAACGGGACCGGGTGTATTGTGCCAACGCCCTGCTGGATATCCTTGAAGAGCCGGCCCACCTGACGCCGGCGAAAACCTAAAGTTCCCCGCCTGTCAGCCGGCGAGCAATACAGCGCGAACCAACTTGTCGGTTGAGCAAAGCTCACACGAAATCTGTGAGTCAAGTGTAAGTCAAGTTATCAGGCAAGTGAGGGCGAAGTTCGAGCCTGGTGAATCGTGGGCTTAATCACCGCATATGATACGGTGAATTGATGGCTTATTCGCTGCACAATCTGCTGCGAATCCTGGCTTTTCCTCCGCCTATCAGCGCGGTATGCTCATGGCGAACTTGAACCGCATTATGCGTGCGCATGAAAGGCACGCCGACTCAGCCTGCGTCAACCGGGCGGCTGCCGGTGAAAAAGGTCTGGCGTTGCTGCGGCGGTAGCGCGCCTGCCCGAAGCATTATTCACAACCGCCCATAGGCCTAAATGAGCGAAATGTCAGACATTAATTACGACGCACTTTGGCAGCGAGCCACGGCTGAATTTGCCTTGCCGCCGGGCTCAGCCCATGGCCCCAGCCATTGGAAGCGGGTCGAACAAAACGGGCTGAAGCTGGCTCAAAAGACGGTCGCCCGCACCGATGTCGTCAAGCTCTTCGCGGTATTTCACGATTCCAAGCGGCAGAATGAATTTAATGACCCGGAACCCGGGCCGCGCGGCGCGGCGTTCGTCAGAGAATTGAGAGGCGTACTCTTCCAAATTGATGATGAAGGGATGGCTCTTTTATGCGAAGCCTGCTCCGTTCACACGGCTTTGCACCACAGCGCTGACGCCACCATCGGCACCTGCCTGGATGCTGACCGGCTGGATTTGGGCAGGGTGGGAATCGTCCCGGATCCCCGGTTTATGAGCACGGCCTTTGGACGGGAACTTTGCGTTGAATTGAGCTCGTCACCTTCAAGGCCCGGTTCGGCCATTGTGATGTCCATTGTCATTGGCCGGAGGATCCGTCTTTCGGCTACTGGGTTTCCAACCAGCGCCAGTTTCATAAAAAAGGGTTACTGAAGCCGGAATACATTCGCCGCCTGGAGGAACTGGGTTTCATCTGGAAAAGTGTGTTGCACAAGAGTCGCCCGCACAGGGTCAATCGGAAAGTCTTTCGGCCGATCCCGCCAGAACTGGAGGCGCTGGACAACCTGTGGAATAAACGGCTGGCAGCATTGCGAAACGGTATATGATCACATGGCCGGCCGCTGGCCGTTAAACGGGAACATACCATGGACGATAAACCAAACCTAACTCCGGACAATCTCGCAGCTGCCCCGGTCGCGGTCATGCCTGCCGAAATGCGTCAGTTCATTGACCACGCCCGGTTTCACAAGGGAACTGTCCTGCGGGTGGCGGAAATGCTCCCGGCGGAGGCCCCGGCGCTGGATGAGCTGATTGCAGAGACTGTACGGCAAGCGGACCAAATGGGTTTTGTTTTCGTCGTGATGGCGGCATTGGTCACCGGCCGGCCGGTGTCGGTCCGGCATTTGCCACGCGGAGGGATATTGATGCCTAACTGGTTGTTCATGGGCTGGATTGCGTGGCACATGACGGGCGAACTGCCGGAGCCATTGCTGGCAGCCGTGCAGGAGACGAAGCTGCCGCTCGATGTGGATGCGGCGGCGTTGTATGTCATCGCGGCCTGGTGCCAAAAGCATCGTGGCGGCGTCCTTCCCGATGGCGTCCTGGCGACAGCGCGTGCCATGGCCCGGCGTGATAAAATGGACAAACCGCACCAGATCCTAATGATCGCGATGTTGCGGGCGCTGGCGGTGCTGACCGGGGATGCGGCGCTGTCCGCCATCCTCCAACAGCATCACGGAGCCCCCAACCTTGCCGGCGTAAAGAAATTCACGGCGGAAAGTCTGGAGCAGTTTTTCGGGGACGTGGTGGCGGGAATATTGCCGGATGCCCCCGTGAACACCCTGGTCGCCGGCACCACCATGCGCCGCGCCGTGGCCAAGGTGGGGCGCAACGAGCCGTGCCCTTGCGGCAGCGGCAAAAAATACAAGCATTGCTGCATCGCCAAAGACGAGGACCGGCTCTATCACTCCTCGGATGTGGCTGGTCAGACGCGTGAGGAAGTGGCGGCGAGTCCGGAACAACACCTGACCATGGCGCGGCTGGATAAAACCATGCCCGCCGAAATGCTCCGGCTGGATCCGGTGAAAGTCCCGGAGGAATTGCTGGATATGTATTTCATGCGGCTCGCCGCTATGAATCTGTTCGAGCGCGCCGCCGAAGGCTTTGAACGCCGGGGGTTTTCCGAAGGTCTGGTGGAAACCTGGCTAGCCGTCATGCACCTCGCCGCGCGCGCGGGTAGGAACAATGACATCGTGCGGCTGATGGCATGGAATCCCGATGTGCCCGGGGTTGAAACGGAGCTGCATCCCGGTGTCCGTCTGGCGCTGGCCCAGAACGACCCTCCGCGGTTTGTCAAACTGCTGGAAGAACTGTCGCTGGCAGCACTGCAGACGGAGGATTCGGAGACCTTGCAGAAAATCGCCTACGGCGTGATGGAAAACACCCAGACCAAGGCCCTGGGGATTTTGGTGTCCCGCAGCATGCTGCCGGTGGTGGAGCAGACCGAGGCGTCGTTTTTATTCGAGCAGATACTGGAAACGCGGGACAAACTGAATCTGTCACCCGACGATCCGTCCGGCGAAATCATCGACCAGATGTTTTCCCATGCCGGGGATGATCACAAAAAGGATACCGCGGCCCTGCACCGGGCCCGGCAGAATCTGGATGCCAAGGCGCAGGAAGTGCAGCAGCTCAAGGAATCGATGGCGCAGTTGCAAAAAGAGATCACGCGCCGAGAAAAACACCGCACCGCGCCCGCGCAACCGGCCCGGGCCGCCGAACCGCCGATGGCCGAGGACCCGGCCTTGAAGGAGTTGCGCGAAAAAGTGGAAACCCTGAAGGTCGAGCTGAAGGAGCGGCACAATGAGCGCAATGAGATCAGGCGCGAATTGCAGAAGGCGCACTCGGATCTGGAAACCCTTCGCCAAAACGCCGCGCCGCCGGCGGAAGATGAGGCGGAAACGGCTGATCGCGAGGAAGAGTTATTGCTGCCGCAGGATGCCCCGGAAGTCCATCCCGTGCGGGTGATCGAATTTCCCAGGGGATTCCAGCAAGCCCTCGCCGGTTTTCCCCGGCATATGGCCCGGGCGGCGGTCATCATGGCGGGCCGGCTAGCCGGCGGCGAACCCGCGGCGTTCGTCGGTGCCTTGCGACTCAAGGCCACCCCGAACGTGATGCGCCAACGGATTGGCTCGGATTATCGGCTCCTGTTCCGTCTGCATCCCGACCACCTGCAGGTGATTGACCTCGTCAACCGGAAGGACCTGGATCGCCGCATCAAGACCCTGGTGTAATTAACCTGACGCCATAAAATCTAACAGGGGTTTCCTGGGTGTCCCCTGAACAGCCGACTGGGCGGATCATCTTGCCGGCAATAAAATCAGGTTCATGAAATCCATCCGTCGAACCTGCGGAACGATTCACCCCTTCATCACCGTCTTGGGCGGCCTGTTCCTCGCCGCCAGCGCCAATGCCGGAATTACTTTTACTCCGATCGATGCTTCCACCGCCTACTGCCCGCATTCCATTCCCGGCTGGACCAAGACCTCAACGATGTATTTCAACAATGCTGGCAATGAGTCTGTGGCTAACGATGTGGATATACTGAACTCCAGCGTCCACAGCCAATTTAGTCATTATTGGTCCTTTGTTGAGAACACCAGCCTGATTGGAAACCTGCAGACGCTCATCTACCTGCCCTATGATGAAGATGGCGAAGTCAGTGATGCCTGCCAACATGGCGCCAGGATCGAGATGCAACTGCTTGATGGGTATATCGGCTTGGCCCCGGGACAGCACATCGGCTGGATGCAGATGTATGACAACCCCGGGGCCGCCAATGTGGTTGATCCGCCGCTGGGATACCAAATCCCGACTGAAGGCTCTACCAACACCACTCCCTCTGACGAGTGGCCATTTTACAACCAGCCACCCGGAACGGACGACCTGGATTTTTTCGATTCCCCGGCAGATTCTTTTCTTATTCCCGATAGTCCGCACAACGGCTATTCCTATTTCAGGACGTTCCTCACCAGTTGGGACGGAGTCTACGACGGCAATTTCTTTTTCCCTGAAGTGGTGAATGTCTACGGCGAAGTCACTTGGGGATTCAGCTACCTATGTGTCCCCGAGCCCTCCACGGTTTCTCTGGTCGTCGTCGGCGCGGCAATCGTCCTCTTCCGGCACCGCCGCGCGAAACGCTGAGCCATCTCCTCGAAGGAATTACCACACGCCCCGGCCCAGATCGATCTACCCGAAAAGTTTTTTTTCGCTGGCCGATGCCAGTGGCGCTGCCACCTGCCCGCACTTTTTGTTCCGTGGTCGCTGTGGGTTTTGATTTTCTTCTTTTCCCGGCGATCATTCGGGTTCATGTTCCAAGCATGAAACCTCCGGAACTGACCTTATGAGGATTCAGGCAAGCCTTTTCATCGGATCATGAAAACCGTCCCCCCGGTTGCGATGTCCTGGACGCGGATGTATAAAACCCTGTGCATCTATTCCCGGACGAACGGCCATTGCGATGTGCCGCCTGATCCCCGCGCCGACAGCCTCAGCCATTGGCTGACGAAGCAACGGGTGGCCCAGGACTTGGGCCGGCTCACGCCGGAACAGTTCCGCAAACTCGATGTCTTGGGCATTTTCATCAAGCCCGAAAAGCGCGGCAGTGCGGGCTCGGCCGCCAGCCTCGAACAACGCTGGGAAGCAAATTTTGTCAGGCTTGTTGCCTTTCAGAAACAATTTGGTCATGCCCGTGTGCCACAGAACTGGAAGCCCGACCAGCAACTCGCCACCTGGGTGGGCACCCAGCGCAAGAATTACCGGTGCGGCCGGCTGACGCCGGAGCATTTTGAGCGGTTGGATAAAGTTGGAATTGTCTGGCAAGTCAACTCGCCCCGCGTTGTCATTTGGGAACAGAGGTTCGCCCGGCTCGTGGCCTACAAAAACCAGTTTGGTCATTGCGACGTTCCCTGCCATTGGAAAGAAGATGTGTCCTTGGGGCAGTGGGTGTCTGACCAGCGTGAAATGCGCCGGAAACGGATGCTTCGGCAGGAGCGCATTGACCGGCTGGATCAGATCGGCTTCAAGTGGACGGTTTTCCGGATGAAAGGCGTTCCGCCGGCCGCCTTTCAGCCCGGCCTCTCCGCCCGCGATCAGTATTGGAACCACCAATTTGCCGCCCTCCGCCAATTCAAAAAACAGCACGACTATTGCCGCGTCACCCAGGCCAATGGGCAGCAGGGACGCCTCTATAATTGGGTGCTCCGCCAGCGCAGCGCCGAACGGGATCAGACCCTCTCCGCCAAGCACCGCCGGCGCCTGGAAAAAATCGGGTTCGAATGGAAGGGTCGGGAGGTGAGCCACGTCCAATGGGAAACGCGCTTTGCCCAGCTCATCGCCTATCAACAGGCCCACGGCCACTGCGATGTTCCCTGTCATTGGACCGAAGACCGTTGCTTCGGCCATTGGGTTTCCAACTTGCGCAGCTTTCGGCGCAAGGGGCAATTGAGTCAGGAACGCATAGACCGCCTGGACCGGCTCGGCTTCAAGTGGGTGATTCAAAATCGCAATTCCGGCCCGTCAACCGGCAATCCGGGACCGCTTATTGGCCGCATCCAAAGGTGGGAGGACAAGTTCGCCCGCCTTTTGGAATTCAAACAGCAACACGGCCATTGCCGGGTCCCGCCCCAGGATGGCCTGAACGGCCGGCTCGGCATCTGGGCGGCGGGCCAGCGCAAAATGGCCCGGGATCACAAACTCTCCCCGGAGCGGCGGCAGCGGCTGGATGAAATCGGCTTCCCGTGGACCGTCAAACACGACCCTGACCATGCGCCCGCATCCCTTGATAAAATATTGGCCAACCAGGACCGTCATTGGGAAAACATGCTGGCGGCTTTGGCCGCTTACAAAGCCGGGCATGGCCACTGTAATGTGCGGCGGGGCGAACCCGGATTGAGCGCACTGTCAATCTGGGTGGGGAGCCAGCGCCGGGCGGCTCGGCTCGGCCAGCTTCGCGCCGCCCGCCGCCAGCGGCTCGATGACCTTGGTTTTATTTGGGATGGCAAATATTCATCAAATGAAAAGTGGGTTTCATACTTTGCCCGACTCGAAGCCTTCCACCAGCGCTACGGCCATGTCGATGTGCCCACGGTTTGGGCTCAAGACCCGGCCCTCGGCCACTGGGTTTCGAACCAACGCACGCGGCATCGGACGGGGCGGCTCGAATCCGACCGGACGGACCGGCTGGAAAAACTCGGCTTCCGCTGGGCCATCCGGCTGCCCAACCGGAGCCTGCCAGTGGCTCGCCAGGCCCCGTTCATAAATGCCGGGCTGATTTGGGAACGACGTCTCGCCGAATGGCTCCAATTCAAGGCACAGCAGGGCCACGACCGGATTCCACGGCGCCTGCCCCAATGGCGCAGCCTCCACGTCTGGATTTCCAATCAGCGCCAGGCCTATATTAAAGGCCAGCTCCCGCTGCACCGCCGCCAGCAGTTGGAAGCGCACGGCTTCCGCTGGGAAGCCCACTATTCCAACTGGGACCTTTGGCTGGAAAAGTTGCGCGCCTTCCAGCGGCAGCATGGCCATTGCCGCGTTTCCGTCTATGATCCGGAACTCCGCCGGCTGGCCAACTGGGTCCGAGAACAACGCGTGAAACAAAAGGAGGGCCGGTTGTATCCCGAACGGCAACAGCAGCTCGATGCCCTCGGTTTCAAATGGACCATTCCGCGCGGCAGCCGGATTCCCCCGGCTTCCCCCGCTTGATGCCCGCGCTCGGGTCGGCCGCTCCACCCGAAAAGTATTTTTCGCTGGCCCATGCCAGTGGCGCTGCCACCGCCAAACCCGTCCAGGGCTCGCGCTATAATCATCCCCCTCCATCTCAACCGCCAAAGTGCAATGAACGGTTCTCTTGCGGCAATATGTGATTAGTGTGTTGAATAATATTCATAACCATTAATTGACGACGACGCAGGGTTGCGAGATTCTTTTAGAAATCGGTTGTCCACACGGGTTCCGGGGAATTATTCCAAATTATGAAAATTCAAAGACTTGTCATCATGTACGTGGCCGTTCTGCTTGCTTTGCCGGTCCTGGGCAACACCCTTACTTGGACTGGCGGCGGGGCTAATGCCAACTGGAATGCCAGCGCCAACTGGGGCGGGGTGGGGAGCCCCGCAAACGGTGACACACTCATTTTCCAAGGCGCAGGGGGGTTGATGAACACCAACAACATCGCGAACCTCACGTTGAACCAGATTCGATTCTATGGCTATTCCGGCGGGTTTGACCTGCATGGCAACGCCTTCACGCTGACCAACGGCATAATCTGCACGAACGTGGTGACGGGCGATACGATTGAAAACAACATCACCCTGGCCACCGCCGATGCGCTGATCTCGGTCCCCAGCGCTTTTCTCATCCTGACTTTGTCCGGTCAGATTTCCGGTTCCGTGGGCGTGAACAAGACGGGTTTGGGTGGATTGATCTACCAGTACGTCGCGGGCGATAATACCTACACCGGCACCACCCTGGTCAGCGGTGGCACTTTGCAATTAAACGTCGGCGGCACCAACGCCTTCCGTGGTCCGCTCGTGATTGGTGACGGCACTGGCACCGGCAATCCCAAGGTGCAATTACTGCAACTCTACGAAATTTCCGACACGGTGCCCATTACCATCAATCAGGCGGGCAGCTTGGATTTGAATAACAACGCGGAGATTATTGGCACGAATCTGTCGTTCAGCGGAATCCCTTGCTCCATTTATACCGGCACGGGCTTGCTTACTTTAATGCCCAACTGCACCATCACGGTGGCCACCAATGCCACCGTCAGCATTTATGGAAATCTTAACACCGGTTCTGGCACGCTGACCATTCAAGGGGCCGACGACAGTTTCTATCATAATAGCGGGTATTGCGGGTTCGAGGCCAACGTGAGCGGATCGGCCAATATCCCATTGGTGGACAGGTTGATAAGTCATAAGGTGGCATAGAGATGCTTCAGGCGGAGCACAGCGGTGGTTTCCGCGAGTTGGTAGCGGAGAGCTTCGCGTAACCAGCGGATGAACTTTACGCTGCGCTGAGTGGCGCTCAA
>CAIXBQ010000127.1 GCA_903917705.1 uncultured Verrucomicrobia subdivision 3 bacterium
CCTTGAGCCTGGGCTGGATTTCCATGCCGATTGTGGCTCCGAACCTCTGGCCGAGACATCACCCGAAGGCCCGGCGCGGCATCACGTTGAAGGAACACGACCATCTTTTGACCTTTGCCAAGGGTGCCGAATGGAACTTTTATCTGCAATTGCTCTGGGAAACCGGCGCCGCGCAGACCGACGCCGCCCTGCTCACCGCCGAGGACATTGACTGGTCCGCCCGGACGATCACCTATTTCCGCAAGAAGACCGGCACGCGGGCGCAAATCACCATCAGCAAAAAGCTGGAAACCGTCTTGGGCCAACTGCCGACCATCGGCGCGTTGTTTCCGAAAATCTCGCAGGAAGCCGCCCATGTCCGATCCAAACGGTTTGCCTACCAAAGCCTGCTGGCGGGCATCAGCGATATCACGCTCCATTGTTACCGCTACGCGTGGGCCGAGCGCGCCAATTCCGCCGGCATGCCCGAACGCTTCGCGCAGGCCGCGCTCGGCCACAGCAGCACCGCCGTTCATCACGCCTACGCCCGGAAAGCCATCGTCATCGCGCCGTCGCTGGAAGACTACGAGAACAAGCTGAAGCCATCATCGCCGCCGCCGGCGCCGTCCGTGCCGGCTTGAGATTCGCCGAATAAAAAAGCGGTTGAGTTGCCAGCTCAACCGCTTTTGCGTTCCCCCCACCAACCGGATCGAAGCTAATTGTTTGAATTGGCCGGCAAAGCCGTTTCGCGGGCCGGAGCTACGTATCGCGAATTTCTCCGCGCCCACTCTTTTTGAATGGCCATGGTCACGCGCGCCAGCCAGTTCCGGTCGACGCAAAACTCCAGGACTTCCGCCGTGGAGAAATATTTAACCGCATTGGCCGGCGCGTTGCCCAGCGGCTTGATCTGCTTCGCCGCCACCAGCGCCGGCATGTTGTGCGGCTGGCAGCCAATCAGCCACGCGGCCTGTTCAGCGTTCACGCGGGCGGGGAAGTTTTTCAGGTTTAAAAACTCCAATTGATTCATACCCCACCCGCCTTTCCAGCATTGTCCGGCGGCACAACCGGCGCGGCCGGAGTGACGATGGCAGCCTCGGCCGCATCCACCAGCCCGCGCAACTGGCCGTGACGATGGGCAAAAAACCAGAGCCCCACCCCTGCCCCAACGCCGCACAGAATTAAGATTTCGTTCCCAACGATCAACGACGGCAGAACCATCAAGGAAATGCCACCAACCAGAATCGCCACGCTCGTCGTGACGCTGCCAATGATGAGCTTCAGCGGCGGATAAAAGATCGAGGCCAGGCCGAACAAGAACATGGCCACGCCCACCCACACGATGCCCTTGAGGCTCGCCAGCTTCGCGCTCAATTCGCGCGCCGTGTCTTTCTGAGCCGCTCCCAACTCAGTAGCTGCTCGCGTCTCTTCATGCTCGGTCACCGCCATCGGCGCGCTAATTACCAGGGCCGTGGCATTCGTCACGGGTGCTCCGCCCGCGTCGGCGGCGACATGAGACTCCAGCATCCGTGAACCAGCCGGCACGGTGTAAGACTTGGTCCGGACGGTCTCCTGATTCTGCCGGGATGCCTGCGCGGGGTTGTCGCCCTGGGCAAGATTCTGGTC
>CAIXBQ010000128.1 GCA_903917705.1 uncultured Verrucomicrobia subdivision 3 bacterium
CTGAAGCTGCGCTTAAAATGAGCCGCCTCAACCCATGCCGGATGTCAACCCATTCTTGACTTTTCTTTCACTCACCATCCACCAGACCACCCGAAGCCAAACAACTTTCCAAAAAATGGATTATTCAGACGCACTCTAAGGTTTTTTATGATTATTGTTGGAGCCTTGGAGGTGCTGCTGGTCGTTGGCGTGCTTTTGCTCATGGATCGGTTGTCTTTTTTATCCGTTAACCTTTGGCGGGCAGCCTGATGATATGAAGCGGTGGCCGGCCGATTTTATTCCGCCAGCAAAAACGACGCCAACGAAACGTGTCTGGCTCCAGCTGAAGTGAGTTCACTGCGGACGATTTCCACTTCCCTGGCCTGCCAGTCGCCAAAGTGAAATTGGTAAAGGCTTGTGGCGTGTTTCAACAAATTGGGTGTTGCCGAGTGATACCCCGGCTTGAATCGTCCCAATGTGATGTGGCTGGTGAATTTTCCCCACCTCTCGGCCGGCGTAAATGGCCGGATTGCTTCTTCCAGCTGCCGTTGCAGTTTTGACAGTTGTCCGCTGTCATCGTCCACCCCCGCCCAAATCACCCGCGCCCTTTGCGGACTGGGGAAAAAACCGATGCCCTGCGCGGAAAGTTTCAGGACCTTGCAGCCGGCGCAAACCTTGGCCGCGGATTCTTCCAGTGCCGCCACTTGCGCCGTTCGCACATCGCCGAGAAACATCAGCGTGACATGAAATTGTTCCGGTGGTGTCCAGCGGATGGCCCCCGGCGGTGAACTGCGCCGCAGCCGGCCTTGCGCCAGGCCGATTTCGTTCTGCAGCTCGGGCGGAACGGCAATGGCGACAAAAAGTCGCAGAAATCCTGCTGAACTGTCGCTAGTCAGTGTCGACCTCGGTTCGGTTACCGGGAGATGCACGCGGTTATTTTCTTTGGTACGTTCCCATCAATTGCGCTTCGGTGATGATGTGTCCGCCCATCGCCTTGAGCAGATCTTCTTTCGTAAGACCGGATTTGTGTTCGGGTCGGAGATCGAGCGCATAGAGCTTGAAAAAATATCGGTGTGGCTTGCCGGCCGGCGGACAGGGGCCGCCATAGCCGATGCGTTTGTAATCATTCAGGCCCTGTTTCGCGCCGTTGGCCAACTCGGCGGATTTTGGCACGTCTTCCGCCAGGCCGGTAGTATCCGGTGGCAGATCGTATATTACCCAATGCACCCAGGTGCCCATCGGGGCATCGGGGTCGTCGCAAATTAATGCAAAACTTTTCGTGGCGGATGGCATGCCCGACCAGTTCAGCACAGGTGAAAGGTTTTGGTCATCGAATGCATGCCGACGGGGAATCGGCTGGCCGGCGGCAAAAGCAGTGGTGGTGAGATTAAGATTCATGGCAACTCCATTGGTTGGGGGAATATTAACATTGCCAGCCGTGAGGAAACCGGCCTGCAACGCTGCGGCGAAAAACAGTGTGGCTCGCGCGCTCATGACAGGACTTTACTCCCGCACGAATGATTGCAAAGTAAATAATCCGCTGAGGTCATGGCGGGTGTTACAGGCCACAATGAAGCCGTTATCAGGGTGGGGCGGCGCATGGAACTTCAGGACTTTTCAAGCCCGGCCCAATTCGTTTTGCCGCCTTGAGTCATTGATGGAACGCATTAGACTGTTGAAATAATGATGTCGTATTGGGAAATGATCGGGCTGGCGGGTTCAGCCGTCGGCGCGGGTGTCATCAATGCCGTGGCGGGTGGCGGTACTCTCCTCACTTTTCCGACCCTGCTCGCGTTTGGAACTTCTCCGGTGGTGGCCAACGCCACCAGCACGCTTGCCCTTGTGATTGGCACCAGCGGTGGCATGGTCGGAAACCGCCGGCACCTCCAGGCCATCAAGCCGTGGCTTTGGCGTTTTCTGCCCGCGAGCCTCATCGGCGGCCTGATTGGCAGCGCTCTGTTGACACATACGAGCAATCACACCTTCGCCCGGCTGGTGCCGTTCCTGATTCTTTTTGCGACCTTGCTCTTTCTCGCCCAGGGGTTTTTCCGGCGCTTCGCCGGCTCCCATCTCGATGCCAGGGGAGCCCGCCCGCCTGGCCGCATCTGGTGGGCAGCCATTTTTTTTCAATTCCTGGTGTCCATCTACGGCGGTTTTTTCGGGACCGGCATCGGCATTTTGATGCTGGCGACCCTCGGGTTTGTCGGGATGCACAACATTTACGAGATGAACACGCTCAAGACGATGCTGGGATCGTTGCTCAATCTTGTCGCCGCGCTGTGGTTCATCGGCGCCGGCTTGATCGACTGGCCGCGGGTCGCCGTGATGACCGCCGGAGCTGTGGTGGGTTATTATCTGGGCTCGCATTATTCCCAGCGCATTTCACCAGCGCGGGTCCGGCTCATCATCACCGCCATCGGCTTCATCATCGCCGCCGTGACCTTCTACCGGGAATTTATGCGTTAAGTTTGCCCGGCTCCGGCGAAAACTAACGCTCTTTGTCCGTGCGGCGATTTGCTCGTTCCCGCGCCTTACGCAGCGCATCAATCGCGGTTTCTGTGCCGGCCGGTTTTGCCGTCGCCGGTTTCCGTTCAACCGGCGCCGCGGAATCCGAAATGCTGGCTTCTGTTTTCGCAACGGCTGGTCTTGCGGCTGGGCGGGCCGGCTTGCGGACAAGCCACCACAAAGCGGGCTTGCGCGCCGGAACGGTCCGCATTGTTTCCGTCTCCTCCGTCTCAAAAGGAGCCGCCGCGGGTTGAATTCTGAAAAACCGCGAAACCCATCCGGTTCGTCGTTCCAGAATTTCCAGCAGAAATAAGATCGTCCCCATGACCAGCAGCCACGGCGCGAGTTCGACAAAGCGCGATTTTACTGGCAGCTCATCCCAGATCTTCGGAATCTCGATCCGCTCCCGGCCACCGGTCGTCGTTGCAATCTGGGCGAGCGTCGCCGCGCCACGCCCGGGTTGGTCGGGCGCAAATTCCGGCGAATACGGCAGGCACGCCGCCGGCAGTGTGACCGGCTGCTGCCCGGCGATTTCTACCGTGTTTAAAACTGTTTCACGTCCGGCCACCGGTATCGCGGCTTCGAGCAGGTCGGCGTTTTTCCACTGTAACAACTGGGTTTCTTTCGCCGGCGCGGCCCCGGTATGCCCATGTAAAACCCGCACGCGCGGGAGCGTTGAAAACGGTTCCGCCTTGCGCGCCGGATCGAGGTGCAGTTGCACGAAACACACGCCCTCGCGGATTTCCTGGGTCAGCAGCATTTCGTCAGGCAGCGGCTGGCGTTTGCCGGCCACCCAGCGCGCGAGGGTCGCGTAAAATTCGCCGGCCTGGCTCCATTTCGGTAATTCGCCGCTGTATTTTCCATCGGCCTCGCCGAGATAGCACAGCACGCGGCCGTTGCCCGCGTTCCACGACGCCACGACCGGCGCCTTATATTCGTCGCCGGTCACGGCGGCCAGATTCGCCTGCGGCCGGAGATAGCACAGATTATATCCGCCCAGCGGCGGCGGCGCGCCCGCCAGCGGCGCGCCGAGGATCGAATAGCCGGCGGTGATTTCAAACGGGGTCGGCTGGTCGATGAACGTGCTGCGCGCGATGGTGAACGTGTCCTGCGCAAAGATCCGCGGGATCTCGTCTGGATTGTCGCTGAAATAACATTCGCCCCCGCCCCGCCGCGCGATGTCCTTGAGCAGATTTGCATCGCAGTCGTGTTCCGTCCCGAGGCCGACCACGCTGACCGTCACATCGGCCTCGCGCAGCTTCGCGACAATTTCCTCATAATGCGCCGACTGCTCCGCGTCCGCCGCGTCGGAAAACAGGATGATGTGCTTCGTCTGCGACTTGGAGCTGGATATCATCTGCGCCGAGGCCACCAGCGCCTCGTAAATGTATATGCCGCCGCCCATTGAGCCGATGCCTAGAATCTGGCTGCGATAGGACCGGTTGTTTTCGACTGTGTCCAACGGCACGATCTTGTGCGGTGCCGTGTCCACGGCAAACACGCCGATCTCGTCCATTGGCGACAATAAATCCAATACCTGCACCGTGCCGAGATCGGCCAGGTCCATTTTGATGCGCCCCCCACCCGCCGGCATGGACATGCTGCCGGAACGATCGAGCGCAACCACCACCGCAACGCTTAACTTGCGGTGTTCGCGGCGCATTTCCATCGAGATCGGAAGCACGCGCTCCAGCGGTGATTTAAAATAGCCGCCCGGCCCATAGGCTTTTTGTCCGCCGGTCATCGCCAGCCCGCTGCCGGCTTCCTCCACCCATGACGCCAGCGTTTCCATGCCGCTCATGCCGATTTGACCCGCCGGGACGTTCTCAATCAGTACGGCGGAATACTGTGAAAGCTCCTCCAGCGACCATTTGCATTGGCCCGGCGTTTTGCCGGCCACCTCCATCGCGCCGCCCCGCAGCAGTTTTACCAGTCCGGAATTTTCGCCCGCCGCGGAAACCACCAGGACCGGGCGCGCGCCTTCCACGCCGACCAGCGCGCGGGCTAAATTGTTCTCCGGCACCGGATCATCCTTCGCGCCTTGAATCGTGATGGTGTATTCGTTCACGCCTGCCCTCCCCGCGCGGTCGCGAAACATCAAGCGGGAGCGTCCGGCGGAAACCATTTTCGAGCCGGATGAAATAATATCATCATCCCGCCGGAGCTGGTATTGGATTTCTTGGTCGGCTGGCGCCTGTACCCAGACGCTCAAGGCAAACGCCTGGCCCGGCTGGACCGACTGGGGTGTGACAAAACTTTGGATGGCCACGTCGCCCGTCTGTGGCCGGGCGAGCAGCCGGTAGTCCACCGCCACGCCGCGGCCGGCGGCACGCGCGGCGGCGGCGGCTGGGTCTTTGCCCGTCCATTTGCCATCGGATATCACCAGCAATCGCCCCCCCCCATCCGGCGGCATCAGCGCCAGCGCGGATTCCATCGCATTGTTCAGGCTGGAATGATCCGCACCCACCTGTGCCGTAAACCCGCTAAACTCGCCCCGCTGCGGCGACTGCTCCACCGCGGCGTCGCGCCCGAATGCGACGACGCCAAGCTGGTCCCGCGGCCCCATGGATTTGTGGAGCAGCCCGATGATTTCCTTTTCCGCCTCCGCGGCATTGGCCGGCATGGATTCGCTGCGGTCGGCCACGACGATCACTGTTCCGGCGCGGTCGGGTAATCTAATTGCCAGCTGCCCCAGCGCCAGCACCACGAGCAGAAAAGTCGCCGCCCGCAGGATATTCAGCCAGCGGTTCGGCAAAGGCCAAATGAACCACGCCGCCGCGAGCGGAATCACCAGCAGGAGCCAGACCGGCTGGAACAGGACCACCACTTCAGCTTCCTCCTTTCGCCGTTGCCACCAGATAAAGATGCGCCGTCAGCAGTGCCAGCGCCAGAAGACCGAAGATCCACCCGACGGAGGCTTCCACCAGCCGGTGCTCGGTGTCCTCGCTCCATTTGCCCCATTGGCCGGTCGCGCACGCCGACAGATCCGATTTGTCCGCCGCCAGCACGTTCACGGAAAACTGGTTGGTGGTTGCGCCCGCCACTACCGAATAAATCCCCGGCTGCGGCGTTTCCAGCGCCAGTTCGCCGCCGGTTTTCGGGAAAAACCTTTTTTCGCCATTCGGTTGCATGACGGTCACGGCTTCGCCGGTGGTTTTCAAAACCACTTCCGCACCGAGGCGGGCGTTGCTTTCCTTAAGGCCGGGCATTTCGGAAATCCGCCACGACAAAATGTTCCAGAACAGGATCGGCCAGTCCGGCGTGTTTTGCAGCGTGGATATTTCGGGGTTCAGATTCAGGGTCAGATGCCGGCGACCCATCGCGTCTTCGCGGGCGGAAAGCAACGGCGTGTTGCCAGCAAAAATGACCGGTACCGCACCGGGCGGATTGGTCGCGGCCGCGGCCGCCCAGACAACGCCCTCTAGTGCCATTCCGGCGGCCAGCGGATGCGAAGTGTCCATGATGAACGGGCCGGTGTAGGCGTTGGTGGCCGCAATCGTGGACCATGCCAGGCTCCACGCATTGCTACCCGCCGCTGAATCGGTTTCGTGAACGATAAGTTCAGGATTCTCGGAAATCGTCGCGCGCAACCCGGTCGCGTCAAGCGCGCGGTTGGCGAGCGCGGATGCATTTTCATTCGCGACCGCCACTAGGACGCGCACCCGCTTGCGGATTGGCGGCAGCAATTCGATTCCGTTGTCCTCGGTGAGCGCATCGGCATCCAGCGTGGCGCGCAGCGCGGGCGCCGCCGCCGGGAGGTTGAAAACCAGCCGCTGGCTTTCATGCGCGCCCAGCAGGATGGCTTGGCTTTGCGCGGCGTTGGAACCGGTTTGCACCGCCAGTCTGGTCGCGCGGGCGCCGCTGGAAAAATTGGCAACTTCGAGCAGACAGCGGTCTTGTTCCCCAAACGCCGTGCGCGAGGCGTTGACGATGGCAAAATTGTCCAGCGGCCGGCCGAACGCGTGCCATTCCAGCCGCTGGCTGGTAATTTTTCCATCGGCCGGAGGATGGTCGGTGAGCACCAGGAGGTTCGCCTGCTGTTTGCCGACTTCGGAGGCTAGGGTCATGGCGGCATCAATTGCCGCGCTTGGCGCCCGGCATTGCCATTGCCGCAAAAGCTCGTCCACTTCGCGCCAGCTCTTCGCGGTCACGCCAAGCGAGCGCGGTTCCCGGCCGGCCAGGATCAATCGCGTGGCTGGCGGCGGCTGGTGGTGGAAAAGGTTTTCCAGGAAATCACGCGCGCGGGTTTGCGCGGACACCTGATCCTGAACCGCGCGCATGGAAAAAGAATCATCCAGAACGACGATGAGCGGCCGCGCGGATTGCGGCAGCTTCCATTGCGGCCCGGTGGCGGCCACGACGAGCAGGATCAGCGCGGCTAGTTCGAGAAAGAACAGCAGCGGCAGTTGTAGACGGTTTATTTTTGCGCCGCCAGCCTTGGACTGGACTTGAAATTGCCACAGCACGAGGCTTGAAACCTGCCGGCGGCGGAAGCGGTTCCGCAACAGGTAAATGGCGGTCAGCGCCGGCACGGCGGCCAGCGCCATCAGTGCGAGCGGATAGGTGAGGAACGGAATCATGCGGGCGTGAGTAGTTGGATCGCTTCCAGTTCCCCGAGCGATGTTCCTAAATCCTCCGCGATGAGCGTGGTCATTTGCGCGCCGCACTGGCGGCAGGCGTCGGCCCACGACTGCTGCAATTGCGCCAGGTTGTCGGTATATTGCCTGGCCATGCTGGCATCGATGTAAATTTCATTCTCGGTGCCGGTCTCGCTGTCCACGACGCGCAGGTTGCCGTGTTCCGGCGGAGTTGCATCGTCGCGGGCCAGCAGTTGGATGACGAAGAGTGCCGCCGCGCCGTCCCGAAGGCGCCGCAGCAGTTGCAACGGTTCGCCCGGCCATAGCAGGTCGCTGACCAGCACCCGCACGCCCAGCCGGCGGAATTTCGGCGGCAGGATTTCAAAAGCCTGTTCCGGGGTGCGTTTACTGGTCCATTCCAGCCGATCCCATGCGGACGGCATGAGCGCGTCATTGGGCAGGCGTTGAAAACCTTCACCGGCGAGCCAGACGGACTGGGTGCATTGCGCGTTGGCGGCGGCCGTGGCGAGCAGCGCGGCCAGTTGGGCGGCGCCGCTGGCCTTCGCGGTGTCTTCCAGGTTCATTGAACACGAGCCGTCAAGAATCAGATCCAGATGCGGCGTGACTTCCTCGCGGTATAATTTCACCGTGAGCCGGTCGGTGCGGGCGTATATGCCCCAGTCAATGAAGCGCAGGTCGTCGCCGGGCTGGTATTCGCGGTAGTCCTGAAAATCAATTGAACTGCCCGCGTGCCGGCCGGAGCGCGAGCCGGTCCAACCGCTCGCGGCGACCTGCGGAATCTGGAGCGCATAGCGCAGGCCAAGTTTTTCGCCGTCGTGCAGGGCTTGTCGGTAGGCGGGGTCCATGCGGAAAAATCATTTCGGCGCGGGCGGGGCATTTTCCACGGGGACGGGGACCGGCGGCTGGAAAATTCTCACCTGCCGCATAAACCATCCCGCATTGATGACCAGCATCACCAGCAGCCAGCTGAAGGCGAAATACAGGTGATAAAGGAGCTGGCCGTCATCGCGGAGAAAGGCGACGTTGAAGACGTTGCCCAGTTGCAGCCCCTCGACGGATTTCCAGGAAAGCTGGTTCAGAAAAAACAGCCCGATGCTCGGCACGATGGCCCACGCGCCGGCCAGCAGCACTGTGAGCAGCCCGGCTAGTTTCGGCGGGCGGCGGGACAAAAACCGGCGGTGGATGATCAGCGCGGACAGCGCATAGGCGAAAGCATAGGCCGTGGTGGTGGCAAACCAGTGCTCGTTGGCCGCCGTGGTCGCATAGGACTTGGGGAACGCCGTCACGACTTCATCCGTGATTAGAAACGTCGCGACCAGGATGCCCGCCACCCAGATGAGGCCGCCCGCCGCCCCGTTGTAAAAGACAAACGCCAGGGCTCGTTTCCATCGTGCATGCGGAATGGTGCGCCGCACCCGCTGGCTGAGCTGGTCGGCATTGCTGACGGTCGCGAGCAGCGCGAACATCATCACGCCAAAGGTCGGGTACGTCCAGGCCAGCATCCGGGACGCGTCGCCTGTTTGCGCAACCCAGCTGAAACCCAGCAGACCGCCGGCCAGCCAGCTGGCCGTGAGATAAATCCGCACCGGCAGCGCGCGGTTGGCCGACGGCGGTGAAACCAGCGCCACCGTCAGCACAAACAACAGTCCGGTCAGCGCCGCGCCGACCCCCACGCCCGTGGCCACCCCAATCCAGAAATCTTTGCCGGTCATCATCGCGCCCACGCCCGAGCGCATCATCAGAAAGGAGGTTCCGATCAACGTGCTGATGATCCCAAACGACTGGAAAATGCCGTAGATGACGAAGAGATACTTGAACGGCCGGCTCATCGGCAGGCAGGCCAGAAAGATGGCGACCATGTTCGCGGCGCAGACCACCAGGAACAGCAGGGCCAGCACCAGGAACACCGTCGGCAGATCCACGCCGCGCAGCAGATTCGTGAACGCCATGAACGGCATGCAGGCACTGAAAAAAAGGACCGCCATATAGGCCCCGCACAAGAATTTTCCGAGCACAATCCGGAACGGCGACAGCGAGCTGACGTACAGCAGATCGGGGTTGTTTTCCTGCCGTTCCGCCGCCACGCGCACCCCGACGTATAGCGGAATGAAAAAGATGCTCGCGCCGGCCAGGATCACCACGAACGCGGAGAACATGGATCCGCCCAGCTGGATGTTCTCGCTCACCTCAAAACTCTGGCCGACCAGGAAAATCAGCGACGTGATGAATAGCACCGTCAGGAACAGCAGCAGCATGCCGGTGACCGCCCAGCTGCGGACGGCTTGCCGGAGCTCCTTGATGACGATCGGGTTCAGCTCCCACTCGCGCCAATTGGTGAAATGGCTTTTGATGCTCGCCCGGCTCATTACACGCCTCCTTTGGTGACATTCATGAAGATGTCTTCTAGATTCGCCTTGGTCTGGCGGAATTCGATGATCTTGTACCGTTTTGCGATCAGCCCGCCCAGGATGTCGCACGCAGCCGACTCGTCGCCGGTCAGTTCAAAATGAATTTCGTTTGCCACGTCGCGGGCGTTCACCACAAACGGCGTCTGCAACAGTTCCTTGAGCAGTTGCGGATTCTGGTGGTGGTTGCCTTCGAGCAGGCGGATGGCCACCGTGCGACGCGGCGCGCTTTTCTTGAGCACGTCGTCGATCGTGCCGGTCTCCAGGATTTTGCCCCGTTCAATGATGACCACGCCATTGCAGATTTCCGTCAGCTCGGTGAGAATGTGCGAGCTGATGAGAATCGCTTTCTTGCGCTCCGCCAGTAGCATCAGTAATTCGCGCAATTCCACGCGGGCGCGCGGATCGAGGCCGGCGGCGGGCTCGTCCAGGATCAGGACGTCCGGGTCATAAACCAGCGCCCGACCCAGGCTGACGCGCTGCTTCATGCCTTTGGAAAGCGCCTTGAGATGCTTCTCCCGGATGCCGGTGACATTCGTGAACTCTTCAATTGCCTCGATCGCCTGCGTCCGCTTTTTGCCGCGCAGCCCGTAGGCCCGCGCGTAAAAATCCAGATACTCATGGACGGTGATATCCGCGTGCGCCGGCAGCGTGTCTGGCACATAACCGACCGCGCGCCGCGCCAGCTCCGGCTCTTCGCAAACGGAAATGCCGTTCAGCAGGATGTCGCCCTGCGTCGGCTCCTCGATCGTGGCAATGATTCGCATCGTCGTGGTCTTGCCGGCGCCATTCGGCCCGACAAACCCGAACACATGGCCGGAATCAAACGAGAACGTGATGTCGTCCACCGCCACGGTCTTGCCGAATTCTTTCCGCAGGTTTTTGACTTGGACTTTCATTTGACTTCGGCCGCTTCAAGGTTTCCATAAACCACCGCCGAACTCTTGGTGCGTTTCGCGCTGGCGGCCGGGCCAAGCGCGTTTTCAATGAACGGATTTCCGTCCAGCACGGCGATGTAACTGTTGGGCGTGAGAAATCTGCCGGCGCCCCCGGCCAGCGGGTCCGTCCGGGCGGCGTAGGTGAGTTCACGCAGCAGCCCGCCCGCCCCGGTTTTGTCCGCCGCAGGCTGCGCCGGCGACGGGATCAGACCGGCTTTCTGTCCGGCGGCAACCCCCGTCGCGGCATACAGGTTCATCTCCGCATCGGCGACCCAGAGCGATTTGATCGGGGCGCTCAGGCCGTTGACGATTTGCAGTTTTCCGTTCTCGTTCAAAATCTGGATGCGTTCGCGGCGCGTCTCTGATTTCCGCAGGTGAAAATGGGCCGGCACCCGCGCCGAAATCCAGCCGTGCTGCAGATGCTGCGACTGCGTCCAGTCGACTTCCCGCGAAGTTCCCGAACCATAGCCCCGGGACACCAACGGCGTCGCCTCGGTTTCGTAATCGAAACGCAGGCCGCCGCTTGGTGTCAGCGGACAATAAAAAGCCGTTGCGCCGATGGTCGTTGCGTGGTGGCTGGCTTGGTCGATCACCGTCAAACCCGCGATGCGGGTGTCGGGCGTGATCCCTTCACGCACCAGGCTGTACGCGAAGACAATCAGCGTCGTCACCAGGGAAATCGCCGGAATCGTCCACAGCATCCAGGTCCGGCGCTGGCGCCGGTTGAGCAGGTATATGTTTACCGGCCCGATGATGATGATGAACGCGAGCATGATCACGACGATGCCGCGCGTGGGAATTTTCAGGTTTTCAACCACGGGCATCGCGGCATTGGCGGCCCCGCTGTCCGCGGGCAGGGTCTGCCAGTAGCGCGCGGAACCGCGCACCGCGTCGCGCAGTCGCTGGCGGTCCTGATCCCCCAGCCCAGCCGGATTATCCGCCCCGAACAAAAAGCCGCTGCCAAAACCGATTTCGTATTCCGCCCCACCCGGCAGCTTTTTCATCCGCGCCGGCTGCCACGCCGCCGGCAGGTCTTTTTTCCCGAGCAGTACGATGTTACCGCCGGCATGCACATAATCTCCCAGCGCGGCAAAAATCGCCGGCGACATCGCCGCCAGGTCCGCCGCGTTGAGCACCATGGCGTCAAACGGCGTGTAGGCCAGCCAGTTTTCGCTCCACTCTGAAACCGGCGACTCGGCGCGCAAGGTCTCAATGGTTTCCGCCCCCGATCCGGCCGGCCGGTAACCCGGTGGATACGTGGTGGTCCCCGCCGGGGTGGTATTCTCGCTGCTGGCGCGCGCGGTGGCTGCCCACTGGCTGCCCGCCGGGCCGGAGATTTGCACTCCATCAATGGCGATGACATGGGGCGACATCGTCCCAAAATCAATCCGCACGGTTTTCACCGGCGCGGCGGTGGGCGGAAAAGTAAACTCCGCGTTCCAGCCCTGGCCGTGGTCCGAAATGTTTTTCCCCGCTGACATCAAGGCTGTCAGCAGATTCGTCCCGGAATCGGCGGTTAACGTGATGCTCCCGGTCCTCAGCGGCGCTTGGATGCTGTGGATGGTGATTTTCTCCGCGGTCTGGGTCGGCACATAATCCACTTCCAGCCATTGGCCGCTGCCGGATCGCGGGTTCGGCATCCAGGCCGCTGAAAGATCTTTGCGCCCGCTGCGGAATGCTCCCGGCGCACCGGCCGCCTGCGCCGCCGGACTGGCGGCGCCCCGCACTGTGCCCGCGACGGCTTCGGGATTGATCATGCTTTGCACCGCGTCAAAATCCAGGCTGCGGCTGACGAATACCGTCGCCGCCTCGCCGCGTGAATTAAAATTACAATGGCCGTTCGCGTTCGGCGCCATGATCAGCCCCTCGCGGCGCCCGTCCACCTCCACCCGGATTTGGCTGTCCCCGTTCGCCGGCAACGGCGGCTGCAGCAATGGCACGATCTCGCGCGCCTCCGGTTCCAGTTTCACCGTGCGCGCCAGCCGCCCGAGACTGTTGCCGTTGTTCCACGCGTTGTTCGGGAACGTGAGCGTCACGCTGTGCGTTTTGCTGTGCGAATGGTTTTCCAGCGTCACGCGCATCTCGCCGTAGCCGTGGAACGTGTTGCCGGTGTACATCGCCGCCGCCGACACGGAAATGTCGCCAAACTCCTCCGCCGCCCGCAGCAGGGTCGTGACCGCCAGCAAGGCGGTGAAAACCGCCCGCCGTCCCGGGAAAAACATTCGCGCCCTTTCCATTTTATGCCGTGGCCAGCTCCACATCCTTTGGCAGGTTCAATCCGGTTTCGTCCAGCTGTCCCAGCAGTTCCGTGACCAGTTTCGACGTCGTCATCCGGTCAAAACGCGCCTGGTAATTCAGGATCAACCGGTGGTTCAACACCGGTTGGGCGACAACTTTCACATCTTCGAAGCCGACGCTCGGCCGGCCGGCAACCAGCGCATTGGCGCGGGCTCCCTCCGCGATCGCGATCGCCGCGCGCGGCGATGCGCCGTAGCTGACGTATTTATTGACCGGCCCGGTCGCTTCCGTGCCGCCGGGATGCGTCGCCGAGACCAGCCGCGCGATGTAACGCGAGACCGGCCGGGGCAGATAAATCCGGCCCATCGTTTGAAACAGCGTCTCCAGCTCACCGCGCTCCATCTGCCATGTCGGCGCCGGCAGCTCGCCCCGCCGGCGGCCGGAGATGATTTCATCAAGCACCCCCGCGTCCACGCTGTCGAACATCACGCGGAATAAAAACCGGTCCAGCTGGGCCTCAGGCAGCGGATAGGTGCCTTCCAGTTCGATCGGGTTCTGGCTCGCCAGGACAAAAAACGGCTGCGGCAGCGGCCGTGTGGTGCCCAGCAGGGTCACGCAGTTCTCCTGCATCGTTTCCAGCATGGCCGACTGCGTCTTGGGCGAGGCCCGGTTGATTTCATCGGCCAGCAGGATGTTGGTGAACACCGGGCCGGGCTGGAACAGCAACTCCCGTTTGCCGGAACTTGTTTCCTGCAAAATATGGGTGCCCAGAACATCGCCCGGCATCAGGTCAGGGGTGAACTGGATGCGCTTGAAATCGAGCTTGAGGATCTGGCCGATGGTTTTGACGAGCGCGGTCTTCCCCAGGCCGGGCAGACCCTCGAGCAGAATATGCCCGCGCGATAAAATACCGATCAGCACCAGCCGGTGCACTTCCTGGCGGCCCAGCAGTATCCGGTCGAGCTGCTCCAGGGTTTTGCGCGCCAGCTCGGCAGCGGGCTGTAGTTCCTCGGGTTTGAGAATGGGGTCAGGCATAATTAAATTTTTGTTTCATCATCAGATCCGGCTTCATTTTCCATCGCGCTTGAAAAATGTCTGCACCGTCTGCCGGTGCTCCGGCAGGATCACCTGCGCATGGGCCGAGCCGCCGCTGGCGGCGGCGTTGTCCAGCGCGCCATGCCCGGCGGCGATGTCATTGGCGCTCAACTCCGGCGCCGCCTTGCTCACCCCGACGAGTTGCGCATCGGACAGATGCGCCGGCGGCGGCAGGGCGTGTTCCTGGAATTTCTGGTCCTTCTCGGACGTGTCGTTATCCCACAGCATCGGGGCCGGCGGCCCGCCCCCGCCCGGACCGCCCCGGCCCAGACGCATGCCTTCGGCCAGCGCGACGGCATTGCAGCCATTCGTGCAGGTGGACAGGTAATCCGCCAGCGCGCCGGGATTATGGCACTGCCCGGCGTTCTGACATTTTGCCAGCGTCGCCGCATCGATCATCTTGAGGCTCGCCAGGTTGCTGACCGTGAGGCCGAGGGAATTTTTATTGAACTCGAGCGCCTTCATCAGCTTGTCCATCTGCTCCTTATTCAAGCCGTTGAGGCCGGCCAGCAGTTCCGGCGGAATCTTCCCGTTCAAAATACCCTCCTCCAATTTCGCGGCGTTCAGCATAGCCGCCAGATCCTGCGCCGCCTGCGCCGCGGTGGCCTCCGTCATGCCCGCCTCGGCGGCCTCCTGCATCGCCTTCGCCAGCGTCTCAGCCTGCGCGAGCGATTCCGTTTTGGCTACCGCTTCCTCCGCCGCCTGTTTCGCGGCGTCGGCATTCGCCTGCTTGACATGGTCGAGCGCCTCCCAGGTTTTGTTGGGGTCGTAACCGGAAGAATCTTTTTGGATCTGCGACAGCTGCCTCTGCAATTCGTCCGCTTTTTTCTCGTCCACGATCTTTTCCTGCGCGAGCGTTTTCACCTCGACTTGGAGTTGCCCGACCAGTTGTCCGATTTCAAGCGAGTGATTGCTTCTCAATTGGGTCAGCCTTTCCGGCAGCAGCTGCGCCGTGGCCGCAAATAATGCCGATAGCCCGAGCAGCAGCAGCGGTCGCGCGCTGTGCCAGTGAAATTTCGGCACCGCCGCTTCCGGTAACTGCGCCTGCCACGCGCTCATGTCCGCCGCCTCCTCCGCCATGATCACTCCGCCGCAGGCATTCAGCCGGTCGTAATTGGCGCGAACCTTGGCAAATCCGGGCAGTCGGCGGCGCCCCCGCAGCACCACCAGCATGGCAATGGGCGCAAAGCCCAATAACCCGGTCGCAAGCCATTCTGTGTGTTGCACCCGGGCAATCCTCATCGCCAGAACAAACACTCCCCAGACGAAAAACCAGACCGTCGCCGTTTGCACCACCGCCCGCAGTGCCAGCAGATATTCAAGCTTTCGGGCAAATGCTTGCAACGCTGCTGGATGAGAGGATTTCATGGCCGTCACCAGTCCTGGACCGATGTCGCTTTAATCCCTGTTTGCAGGTTTGGCCAATGCATGGCAGAACAAATAAACTGATTGCTCCTGGGTCACAATCACATTTTACAATAATCATTACCGTTCTCGTGCGAGGCGCTCTTTGCCCGTTGGGGCCTCCTCAACTGCCGCTTGCCGGGATTGAAATTACCATTAGACTCAATCCCATTAAAGCCATGAACAAAGCCCCCCTGCTCGGTATTCTCCTGTTTGCCCAATTCCTCCCGGTGCTGGCCGCTGATGCGCCCCGCTCCCGCGATTCATTTAATGCGGATTGGCGTTTTGCCCGGTTCGGCTCGATGCCGGACGGTTCCAGACTGCTGGAGCCGGGCGGCGGCGGCTGGAGCATCACCGCCACCGCCTCCAGCGAGGAAAAGGACAAGGGTAATCTCGCCGAAAACGCCGTGGACGGCGATCCGGGCACCCGCTGGTGCGCCGCCGGCGCCGGCAGTCCCCAGTGGCTGCAATTGGAACTTGGCCAGCCCCGGCTCATCAGCCGCGCCGAGATCCAATGGGAGAACCCGGAATTGAAATATGAGTTTGATGTCCGCGGCAGTCTGGATGGCAAGGCTTGGCAGCCGTTGCCTGCCACCGCGCGCTTTGTGAGAGTAAACATCACCGCCCTGCCCGCCGGCCGGTGGGCCAGCCTCTCCGAAGTCCAGCTTTTCGACGGCGCTGGGAAGCTCATCCTGAACCGGAGGCTCGCTGCCGGGCAATCGCCGGAGGCGTCCGCCTTTGACGATTCCTCCTGGCGCCGCCTCGACGTGCCGCACGACTGGGCCATCGAAGGACCATTCCGTTACGACCTTGAGGGCAACACCGGCAAGCTGCCGTGGAAAGGCATCGGCTGGTATCGCAAACATTTCACGGTGCCCGCCGCCGACGCGGGCAAGCGCATCGCCGTGGAATTCGACGGCGCGATGGCCAACGCCAAAGTCTGGCTCAACGGCGAATATATCGGCGGCTGGCCATATGGCTATCAGGGGTTCCAGCTCGACCTGACCGGCAAGATCAAGTTCGGCGCGGAAAACGTCCTGGCCGTGCGGCTCGACACGGAGAAATGGGGTTCGCGCTGGTATCCCGGCGCGGGCATTTACCGCAACGTCTGGCTGGTGAAAACCGCACCGGTCCGCATTGCTCAGTGGGGAGTTGATATTACAACACCCGAGGTGAGTGCCGCTGAGGCAAAAATTGCTGTGGGTGTGACGCTGGAAAACCCGTCTGCCGGCAGCGCCAAAGTTTCCGCAACCACCGAGATTTTCGAGCTGGATAATCAACAGCGCCGGGCCGGGAAACCGGCTGCCTGGCAGGGGCACAAGCAGGATTCGCCTCTGCTCGCGGCGGGTGCGGTTCGCACTGATAAAACTGAGATTCTCCTGGAAAAGCCCAGGCTCTGGAGCATCGATTCGCCGAACCTTTATCTGGCGGTGACCACGGTTAGCCAGAACGGCCAGGTCGTTGATCAGGTTGAAACCCCGTTTGGCGTCCGCTCGATTGAATTCACGCACGCCGACGGGTTTCATCTCAACGGCAAGCGCGTCCAGCTTTACGGCACCTGCAACCATCACGACCTCGGCGCGCTCGGCGCGGCCTTCAACACCCGGGCGATGGAACGCGAGTTGCAAATCCTGCGGGATCTGGGCTGCAACGCGCTCCGCACCTCGCACAATCCGCCCGCGCCGGAGTTTCTCGACCTCGCCGACAAAATGGGCTTCGTTGTGATGTGCGAGGCATTCGATTGCTGGAAGAGCGGCAAGACAGCAAACGATTACGCGCGGCTGTATCCGCTGTGGCGCACGAACGATTTGCAGGCGATGGTGCGCCATTTCCGCAACCATCCGAGCATCGTCATCTGGAGCACCGGCAACGAGGTCAGCGAGCAGGGCACGCTCAATCCCGCCAAGGAACTGCGCGACATCGTCCACGCCGTGGACCCGACGCGGCCGGTTTCCGCCGGCGTCTGGGACGGCGCCGCCAAAAGCGAGTTCCGCAATGGCGTGGACATCCAGGGCCTGAATTACGCCATTGGCACCTACGGCCGACTGCTGGCTTTTCCCGGCAACGAAACCAAGCCGTTCTACGCCAGCGAATCCTCCTCCTGCATCAGCTCGCGCGGCGAATACTTTTTCCCCGTGAAGCGCGGCAATCCTTCGCGTGTGAATTTTCAGATTTCATCCTACGACGTGGATGCGCCCGGCTGGGCGTGCACGCCGGACGAGGAATTTTCCGCGCTCGACCACAATCCCGGTTTCGCCGGCGAATTTGTCTGGACCGGATTTGATTATCTCGGCGAGCCGACTCCCTACAATGCCGACCTGAGCAATCTGCTTAATATCCACGATCAGGACCCCGCCAAAATGGCGGCGATGAAGCAGGAATTGGAGCAGTTTGGCAAAATCCGCTGCCCCTCGCGCAGCAGCTATTTCGGCATCGTGGACCTCGCCGGCTTCCCGAAGGACCGTTATTACATCTATCAGGCGCGCTGGCGGCCGGACTTCCCCATGGCGCACATCCTGCCGCATTGGAACTGGCCGGAGCGCGTCGGTCAGGTCACGCCGGTTCACGTTTATACGAGCGGCGACGAGGCGGAGTTGTTCCTCAACGGCAAATCGCTCGGCCGGAAAACAAAAGGACAATTCGAATACCGCCTCCGCTGGGACGACGTGGTTTATCAGCCCGGCGAGCTGAAAGTCGTCGCTTACAAGAACGGCAAGCCATGGGCGACCGACGTGACAAAAACCACCGGCGAACCCGCAAAACTTGCACTGTCTGCCGACCGCGCCAGCATCACCACCGACGGCGCGGATTTGTCCTATGTCACCGTCCGCATCATCGACGCGGCTGGCCTGACCGTTCCGCGCTCGCACAATCTGGTGAAATTTTCCCTGGCTGGTCCCGGCGAAATTGTCGCGGTGGACAATGGCGATGCCACCAGTTTTGAACCGTTCCAGGCGGTCCAGCATTCCGCCTACAACGGGCTCTGTCTTGTGATTGTCCGCGCCAAACCCGGCCCGGCGGGAACCCTCACCCTTAAAGCCGCCTCGACCGGCCTAGCGGACGCCGTGGTCAAGATTCGCACCGGCGCTACGGTCCCCTGATGGCCGGCAGCGCGGCTTTCAACTGGTTCACACAATCGATTTAGATTGTGGCTGCGGAATCTTTGTCCACAAAGAGCATGGCCGCGGGATGGGTTCGCAGAATGCTGGCAGGACACGTCGTGGAAATGTTCCCCTTAAGGGTTGCCGCCACGGCCGCGGCCTTGCGCGAACCGGGAACGACGCATACCAGCGTCCGGCCCGACATCAGGGCCGGGCAGGTGAGCGTGATTGCCCGCCGTGGCACGGAGTCGATATTTGGAAAACAGCCGTCGTTGACCTGTTGTTGCCGGCACACTTCATCCAATTTCACCACCTTGACTTTCAACGAATCGGCAAAGTCGGCCACGGGCGGGTCGTTGAAGGCGATGTGCCCGTTTTCGCCAATGCCCAGGCAAACCAGGTCAATCGGCGCCTCGGCCAGCAATTCGGCGTAGCGCGCCGCCTCGGCCTCCGGTTCGGAAGCTTCGCCGCGAATGCCATGAAAAACTGCCGGGGTCACGCGGGCCAGCAGCTGCCGCTGTTGATAATTGCGGAAGGCAGCCGGATGCGTGGCCGGCAGGCCGACATATTCATCCATGTGAAATACCGTGACGCGTCTCCACTCAATCTCGGGCGCGGCCGCCAGGCCGGCGATCAATTCGTTCTGGGAGGGCGCGCTGGCTACGATAATCCGGGCTGCACCTTGTCTCTGGATGGCCGCCCGCAAGCATTGGGCGGCTTCCGCGGCGGCGGCCGCCCCCATGCTGGCGCGGTCGTGAAAAATTCTTACCTGCAACCGGTCAACGTTGAATGATTTGCAGCTCATGGTTATTCAGGTATGGCGGGCAGCTTGATTTGGAAAACGTCTGCTGCTGCCGTGGAACAAAGCCGGCGGGCCTCCTCCCCCGTCACGCCCAACCAGCGCTGGATGTTTTGGACGCCTTCATCCGGACACAGTGCGGAGCCGGCGAAGTTTGGTGTTCCGGCCTGGCGGACCATCCGATCGACGCCCACTTCCAGCGACAATTTCCCGAGCGGGTAACGACCGGGAGGCGCTCCTGCCGCCGCCATGCAATCGGTTGTGAACAGCGCCTTGCCGGCGGGCTTGGCCCGGAAAAAGTTTTTCAAGACTGCCGGCGGCAGATGGATCCCATCCGGAATGAAGAAGGCGATGAGTTCGTCGCGCGCCAGGAGACGTTGCATGACATTGTCGTGCCGGTGCAGTTCTGCGGGCACACCGTTGCCGAGGTGGGTGCAGAATCGCGCGCCCGCCTCGATGGCTGCGCCGATCTCGGCATCCGCAGCCTGGGTGTGCCCCAGGGAAACCAGCACTCCCATGCCGGTTACGGCGCGGATAAAATCAGCGCTGCCGGGCAGTTCCGGCGCCATCGTGACCAGCCGGATGTTCCCGCCCGCCGCCGTTTGCAGGCGCTCGAAGCTGCGGGCGTCCGGCGCCATCATGTGGCGCGCGTCATGCGCCCCCCGGTAGCCCGGTTCGGGCGAAAGCCATGGTCCTTCCAGATGGTAGCCGCAAATGGCGGAGGCCACCACCGTGTCCGCGGCACGGAGACGTTCCAGGTTTTCAAATTTTGACCGGAGCGCGTCCGCCGCGTCGGTGATGAGGGTCGCAAAAAAACGCATGGTCTGGTGGTCCGCCAGCGCATCCACGGCGCGCCGGCAGTCCTCCGCCGACAAGCCGGGTTGTTGAAAGTCCACCCCCGCAAAACCATTTACTTGGATGTCGAAAAGGCTCGTTTGCATCATCAGTCATCCGGTAGGGCCGGCCAGGGCGCTTTCATTTTTTTGAATCCGCCGCCGGTGGATCAAGAAACACCACACCGGTGGAGTTGGTGCCGCCCGCTCCCGAAACCGAAACCCGCACGGCATACTCGGCACCCGGCTTCACGGCCGGCAGGGTGAGAAAATAATTCCAGTCGCGCGCCTTCACCGGCCGGTTGTAGCCCGCACCGGCCAGCCCCTCGTGCGTATCGCGGACTATTTCTTGTCCGTTCTCCAGCAACGCGGCCCAATCAATTTTTAGACCGTGCTTGCCTTGTGTGTAATTCAGGCTCAGCCGGTATTGGCCCGGCTCCACGATTTGCGGCGGCACGGCCCATTCCAGCACCTTGGCTGCGGCGCTGATTTGCGCCGGCTGCCAGCCGCCGATTCTCAGGGCATGATCATTCCAATAGGCGACGCCCGCCCGGTCCAGGCGCGTTAAATGCCTTTCCAGCCGCCGCGAGAAACCATCGAAATCGCGCGCCGCCTTGGGCGACCAGGCCGTCTCGGCCAGCGCGCATAAACGCGGAAAACTCATCTCTTCCACTTCGTGCATCGAAGCGAAAAAGACCGTCCAGAGGCATCCCTCCACGCCCAGGATATGCGGGGCCGATGCCGGTTTCACTCCGGCGGGAACGGGATCAAAAGCGTAGACCTTGTCCAGCGGCAGGTAACGCCGGGCGGCCTTGAGTTTTGGTGGACGGTCCAGGGATTGATAGTAGCACAGGTAGGTGAAATCATTCGCCGCCATGACGACATCGTGTCCGCCATTGGCCGCTTCCGCGCCACCGCCGACCCAATCCATCACGGTCGCATTTTGCGCGAGGCCGCCCTGCAGGATTTCGCTCCAGCCGACCAGCTTGCGGCCGTGTGCGTTGATATACTTTTCCATGCGGCGGATGAAATAACTTTGCAGTTCCTGCTCGTCTTTCAGGCCTTCGGCCTTGATCCGCGCCTGGCATTTTTCACAATGTTTCCAATTATCCTTGGGCACCTCGTCGCCGCCGACATGGATGTATTCGCCGGGAAACAGCTGGAACACTTCCGCCAGCACGTCTTCGAGAAATTGAAAGGTCCGCTCGTTGCCGGCGCAGTAAATGCCGTTGAAAATCCCGGCGTCCAAATCCATGTTGAACGGCCCTCCGGTGCAGCTTAACTCAGGATACGCGGCCAGCGCGGCGGTTGAATGCCCCGGCATCTCGATCTCCGGCACAATGGTAATGTGCCGGGCCTGCGCGTAAGCCACGACTTCCCGGATGTCCGCCTGCGTGTAAAATCCTCCATACCGGCCGTCCGGCCCGTACGCCGTGCTTTCCTGGGCATCCAGCTCGAAGCCGATGTTTTTTCGCCAGGCCCCGGTTTGTGTGAGCTTGGGATATTTTTTGATTTCGATGCGCCAGCCATGGTCGTCCACCAGATGCCAGTGAAAAATGTTTAATTTGTGCCCGGCCATGAAATCCAGCGTCTGCTCGATTTCCGCCTTGTTAAAAAAATGCCGGCTCACATCCAGCATGAACCCGCGCCATGGGAACCGGGGCTGGTCCTCAATCTGCACGGCCGGAACCGTCCAAATCACGCCATCCACCCGGCCGGTGGCGAATATTTCCGGGGGGAACAATTGCAGCAGCGTTTGCCCGCCATAAAACACCCCCGCCGGCGACGCAGCTTGGATTTTGATTTCTCCCGGCTTCACCGTGAGTTCATAGCCCTCGTCGCCCAAGCCGGCTTTGGCCTGGTGCGCGGTCAATAGAATGTCTCCTTGATGGATTTGCGCCGGGATCGCGGCCTCGACGCTGACCGGGTAGCCGGTCGCGCCCCGCAACCGGGCGGCAAGATATTCGCCGCTTTCTCTCGCCGCCGTGTCGGTGAAAATCCGGACGGGCGGTTGCAGCCTGAACACGCCCTCGCTCCGCAGAACCGTTTGCGGCTGCGGGATGAGGCCCAAGGCATCGGCATTCTCGGCCCGGCTCGTGGAGACGGACAAGGCCAGCACGATGCCGAGCTGCCAGCCACCCCGTTTGCTGCCAGTCAGCGAAATGATTTTTTTTAGCATGATGATGTTTGACCGCTACCAGCCGGTGCGGCTGATTTAAGCACGAAAATATTTGACGCTCCACTGATAAATTCCTGCCGGTCCGCCACGGGTGCACGGATTACGTTGCTTGGGGAGAATGAACCCAGCCGGGTCCCGCACCCGCCGCAGGAAGAAAGTGTTGACTGCGTTTGGCGGAGCAGCTAACGGAATGCGGCTGAATTGCCTCAAATGAAAATCCGCGGCTTGCGATGGTATATTGCAGGATTGATTTGCCTGACCACGGCACTCAATTACCTGGACCGGCAGACGCTGGCGCTGCTGGCGCACACGCTGGAAACGGAGCTGGGCATCACCACCATCCAGTATTCCTATGTGACCGCCGCTTTTCTGACGAGCTACACGATCATGTATGCCGTGAGCGGGCGGCTGATCGATTATCTCGGCACCCGGCGGGGGTTCGCGGTGTTTGTCGCGGGCTGGTCGGTCGTGGACCTGATGCATATGTTTGCGCGCACGGCCGGGCAGTTTGCGGTTTGCCGCTTTTTCCTCGGCGCCACCGAGCCGGCCAATTTTCCCGCCGGCATCAAGACGGTGGCGGAGTGGTTCCCCATGCGGGAGCGTGCCGCTGCGGTCGGCATCTTCAATTCCGGCACGGCGATCGGGGCGGCTTTCGCCGCTCCCATGGTGGCGTGGGTGACGCTGCATTTTGGCTGGCGCTACACCTTCGCGGTCGGGGCGGTCTTGAGTATTATCTGGGTGGTCTTCTGGCTGTTGTTTTATCGCGTCCCGCAGGCTCACCCCTGGGTCACAGCCGAGGAGCTTCGCCTCATCGAAGACAACCAGCCCGCGCGGACCTCGTCCCGGCCGGTGTCGATCCTTGAGATCCTCCGGACCCGCGAGGCGTGGGGCTGCATTCTGGCCCGGGTCCTGACGGATCCCATCTCGTATTTTTTTGCGTTCTGGATGCCTAAGTTTTTACAGCAGGAACGCGGCTTCGATCTGGCGGCTATCGGCAGGTACTATTGGATTCCCTACGTCGGGCTGGCGCTTGGCAACCTGGCCGGCGGCGCCATCCCGGGTTATTTAAGCCGGCACGGCTGGTCGCTCAACCGCTCCCGCAAGACGACGATGTTCGTCGCCTCGGTGATGATCCCCGTGTGCTTTGTGATGATCACGCGCGTGCCCAATCCGGCGGCGGCGGTAGCGTGCATCACGGTGGCGATGTTTTTTCATGCCGCCTGGGCCAACATGACCTTGCCGGCGGAGGTTTTTGAGAAGCATGTCGTCGGTTCGGTCGCCGGCTTCGGCGGGGCCATGGGCTCGCTCGTCGGCGCGATCACCATGTTGCTCATCGGACGGACGGTGACGGTCGGCTCGTTCACGCCGGTTTTCATCATCTACTCGGCTTTGCCGATGACGGCCTTTGTGCTGGTCTGCGGCTTGATCAAACAGCTTGGCTGCGTGCGCCGGCTGTCGGATGCGGCAGTTCAGCCGGCCGCTCATTGAACCCGAAAACTGGAGTTGGCCAGGGCGGGCGTGCACCGTCGTCCGCGTGGCGGATTCCGCTTTCTGCATTCCGGCCTTCCCCTCCCGCGCCTCTCGCCACGGAATACTTACTTGTTCAGATATTTGACCACCGCTTCCGTGCGGGAGGTCACGTGGAGCTTGCGATAGGTGTTGCGGACATATTCACTCACCGTGTCGATGCTGATCTCCAGCCGGTCGGCGATCTCCTTGTAGCGAAAGCCCTCGGCCAGCAGCGCCAGCGTCTCCCGCTCGCGCTTGGTGAGCGTGTCCATTTCGGAGGTGGCGGTGCCGAGATGCTGGAAGTAGTGCGCCATCTTGCCGGCCATCTGGCGCGTCAGCGGCACGCCGCCCAGCCGCGCCTCGGTGATGGCTTCAATCAGCTTCTCGCCGGTGGTCCGCTTCAGCAGGTAGCCATTGGCGCCGGCTTTGAGGGCGTTGAACAGATACTCCCCCTCGTCATAGACCGTAAGCATGATGACCGTGAGCGCCGGCAGCGCGGCTTTCAACTGGCGCACGCACTCGATCCCGGACATCCCCGGCAGGCCGATGTCCATCAGCACCACGTCCGGCAGCGTCTGGAGGATCTGCGTCACGGCCGTTTCGCCGTTGGGATACGTCGCGATGACGCGCAGCCCGGGGGCGCGGTCGATCAGCGTGGTCAGGCTTTCCGCGACGCGCGGCTGGTCTTCCACGATGGCAACCCGGATGGATGGCGCGGTCACCGGCATGGCGCGGAGGCCGGGTGGCCGGCGGTTATTCCTGAAGGTCTCGGACGCATCGTCAGGGCAAGGCTAGCGAATTTTGCGGCGGGCGGATATCGCATAAACAGGGGGGTTGCGGCTCAGGGCGGCGCGGGGGATGTCAGGCCGATGGCCATGTGGATCTTCGTCCCGTGGCCGGGCCGGCTCTGCAATTCAAATTGCCCGCCCAGCTTCTGGAACCGCTGCCGCAGGTTGCGCAGGCCGTTGCCCCCGGCGACGGTCGCGGCCTCAAACCCGCAGCCGTTGTCCTCGATGTCCACTTGCAGCCGGCGGCCGGCCACGGCCACCTGCACGCGGACCTCGGTGGCGCGGGCGTGTTTGTTCACGTTGTGCAGCGCCTCCTTGCAGGCGAGATAAAAGCCGTGCCGCACCTCGGCGGGCACCATGATGTCCGGCAGCTCGCGCGGAGCGCTGAACCAGCAGCGCGTCGGACTGTTCTCGAACCACTCGTCCACCCGGCGGCCCAGGTACTCCACCAGGCTCGTGAGCGTGTCGTTCTGCGGCAGCACCGCCCAGACGATTTCATCGAACAGCTGCACGGTCTCCCGCGCCGTGCCCGAAATCTTCCGCGTCTGGATCCGCACCTCCTCGGGTCGGACGGCGTCCTGCCCCGCCACTTCCGCCAGCCAGGCGATCTCCGTGAGGTTCGCGCCGACGCCGTCGTGGATGTCCTGGGCGATGCGGGCGCGCTCCTTCTCCACCGAGAGCTGCGTCTCCAGGCGTTCGACGCGCCGCTGGTAACGACGGCGGGCGGTGAAGAAAACCAGGCCGGACAGCCCGGCAGCGGCCAGCCCCGCCACCCCCGAAGTGAACCACCAGGTCTGCCAGAGGTGGGGCAGCACGCGAAAGGCGAAGGCCGCGCCGGTTTCATTCCACAGCCCGGCCTGGTTGCAGGCGATCACGCGGAACTCGTAATCGCCCGGCGGCAGCGGCGTGTAATTGGCCGTGCGCCTTTCCCCGGCCTCCACCCAGCCGGCATCCAGCCCTTCCAGCTTGGTCCAGAACCGCACGCGCTCCGGCGCCGCCAGGTCCAGCCCGGTGTAGCGGAAATCAAAGCGATGCCGCCCCGGCGGGATGCTCAGCCGCTGGCCGCCGGTGATGTTCGTGCCGCTGGCAAAAAGCTGGTCATCCACGAATAATTCCTCGATCAGCACCGGCGGCGGCACGGACGCGCTGCTCACATGCGCCGGGTCGATGGATACCAGCCCCTTGATCGTGGCAAACCACAGCCGGCCGTCCCGCGTCCGGCACCCCGCCGGCTGCAGGCCGCCCGCACACTCGATGGTCGGCAGACCGTCGGACCGGCCGTAGGCCACGCACTGGATCTGGCGGCTGCGCCCGTCCGCAAAGTCGTTCAGCCCGCTCTTGCTCGCGCGGAACACTCCCCGGAACGAGCTGAACCAGAGATTGCCCAGCCCGTCGTCCGCGATGTGGTTGATGACATTGTCCACCAGCCCGTCCTTCGTCGTGCAGCTGGCGATGCGGTCGTTCTTGAGCCGGGCCAGGCCGCCATCCATCGTCCCGATCCAGAGCGCGCCGTCGCGGTCGGCGAGCAGCGAGCGGATGCTGTTGTTCGGCAGCCCGTCCTGCCGCGTGAACCGGCGGCACTGCCCGGCGCGCCAGCGGAACAGCCCGCTCGCCTGCGTGCCGATCCAGAGGCTCCCCGCGTCGTCCTCCGCCATCGCGATGATGTCCACCGACGGCGCGGAATTGCTCAGGACGATCGGCGCGGCCGGCACGCCGTTGGTCAGGCACACCAGCTGGTTCAAGGTCCGCTGGCCCAGCCACAAATTGGTGTGCGCATCCTCGAACAGGCTCGCCAGCGCGAAGCCCGGCCCGGAATAATTCTTCACCGGCACAAAGCCGTTCGTTTCAAAGCGGCACAAGCCGCCCGGCCACGAGCACGCCCACAGCTCGCCGCGCCGGTCCAGCGCCAGCGCGCGCACATACAGGCCCGTCAGGCCCTGCTCCCGGCGGAAATGCGTGACCACCCCGTTCTGCATCCGGTCCAGGCCGGCACCGTCCGTGCCCACCCAGAGCTCGCCCCCGGCCCCTTCGCAAACCGCCGTGATCTGGTCGGCGGCGAGTCCGTCCTTGCGGCCATAAGTCTGGAACAGCGCGGGGCGCACCCGGTTCAACCCGCCCGCGCGCGTGCCCGCCCACAGGTTGCCCTCGGTGTCCTCGAACACCGCGCGCACCAGATCGCTGCCGAGCCCTTGATCCACCGTGAGCTGCCGGACCGGCGCGTTCGTCGCAAAGCAAAACAGGCCGCGGCCCAGCGACGCCACCCACAGCCGGCCCGCGCGATCCTCCAGGCTGTCATCCACCCGGCTTTCGCCCCACAGCGCCTGGCCCGCCTCCGTCAGCCATTGGCCGTCGCGCCAGAGCCGGACGCTGCCGGCGGTCTGCACCCACCAGCCGCCCGTGCGGCTCGCGCACAGGACGGTGTATTGACCGGGCTTGCCGGTGAGCGCGGGGATCAAAACCTCCTTCGCCGTGTCGATCCGCGCCAATCCGGTGCGGCTCACCGACCAGAGCCGCCCCTGGAAATCCTCGAGCACGTGGTAATAGGGTTTGCCGGTGGCATCCCACTTCGCCGAGACCAGCGTGAACCCGCCCGCGGTGAAATGGAGCAGCGCGCCGTCCTCCGCCGTGAGCCACAGCGTGCCCGCCTCATCCTCCGCCAGGCGGATGAACGCGCGTGCGGCGCTCTCCCGCAGGGGCGGCGTGAACGCGGTGAACTGGCCGTCCTGAAGCCGGATCAGGCGCCCCTCGGAAGTCGTGATCCACAGCACGCCCCGATGGTCCACGAGCAATTGGAAGATGTGCGCATTGCCCAGCGCCGGCGCATTCCCGGCGTTGAACACCTTGAACCGCACGCCGTCAAACCGGGCCAGGCCGCGCGTGGTGCCGCACCAGAGATAGCCGTCCGGCGTCTGGGCGATGGCGTTGACGATGTTCTCCGGCAGGCCGTCCTCCATCTGCCAGACATCGATGATCGGCGGCGGTTCCGACGGGATCTCCGCGGCCGCCGCCGGGCCGGCCAAAATCGTCAGCCAGGCGGCGAGCAGCGTCGCGCCAACCCTCGCCGGGCCGGCGAAGTCGAACGATTTGAGATCGAACACGAGGGCAATTTGCTACGGGCGACTGCCCGCGTCCATCCAAAACCCGCCGGACTGGCCGCTAAACTTCGCCGGGGTATGCCAGGCGACGGCGAGCTGCCCGCCAACTCCTTCCCGCGCATCAAAGACGCTCGTGCGATGGCCGCAAACTATCGCCGGCGTCTCTGTTACCCGCGACAGCTGGCCGCCAATTCTTTCCTGTGTATGAATCGCGCTGATGAGATGGCCGCTAACTTCTTCCGTCATATTCCTTGCGCGGGCCTGCGGATTGGGCAGATTGTTCAGCGTATGATTGACGCCAAGGATTTTGGATTGGATCCTGTCCGGGTGCTGGCGGCCCTCGCCAACGACGTGCGCTGGCAGGCCGTGCACATGATGGCCGGCGGCGCGGGAATCTGCGCCTCTGATCTCGCCGCCAGGACCGGACGCGATGTGGATTCGGCCGGCAAGCATCTGCGCATCCTGCGCGAAGCCGGCGTGGCCGATTGGCGCGCCGGCGAGGACACGCGCTTCACGCTCTACTTCATCCCCGCCCGCTTCCGCGAGCTGGAAGGCGTGGTGGACTTTGGCTTCTGCCAGTTCCAATTCCCCGATGTGCTGCCGCTGGGGAAAGATTAAAGGCCGCCGCCCTCCCCGGGCGTCGGCGCGCGCCGGCGCTACGAAAGCTGTGCCCGCCAGCGCGCCAGTTGCTTGGCGACTTCCTTCGTGCCCGGGGCGCCGGTCAGGTTCCGCTTCGCCATCGCGGTCTTCAAATTGAACACGCCCAGCGCATCGCGGCCGAAGGTCGGGTCGATGCTTTGCAGTTCCGCGAGCGTCAGTTCGTTCAGCCGCTTGCCGGACTTTTCCGCCAGCGCCACCACCGCGCCCACCACATGATGCGCGGGCCGGAACGCCATGCCTTTGCCCACGAGATAATCCGCGAGGTCGGTGGCCAGCAGCGCCGGGTCGGCGGCGGCGCAGGCGCACACCGGCTGGTTCACATGGGTGTGGCGGAGCATGGCGGCCATGAGCCGCGCCGAGGCGCGCACGGTGTCGGCGGTGTCGAACAGCCGCTCCTTGTCCTCCTGCAGATCGCGGTTGTAGGTCATGGGCAATCCCTTCAGCAGCGTGAGCAGCGCCATGAGGTTGCCGAAGACGCGCCCGGTCTTGCCGCGCGTGAGCTCGGCGATGTCGGGATTCTTCTTCTGCGGCATGAGCGAGGAGCCGGTGGTGTAGGCGTCGGCGATCTTGATGAAGTTGAATTCCGCGCTGGCCCAGAGGATCACATCCTCCGCGAGCCGGGAGAGATGCACGGCCGCGAGCGCGCCGGCGGCGCAGAATTCCACGGCGAAATCGCGGTCGCTCACGGCGTCCATGGAATTTTGCGTCAGCTGGACCTTGCCCTGGGCGTCCACAAAGCCGAGCAGCTCGGCGACGAGCGCGCGGTCGAGCGGCAGGGTGGTGCCGGCGATCGCGCCGCTGCCGAGCGGGCAGATGTTCACGCGCGAGTGGCAGTCCCAGAGGCGCTCGCAGTCGCGTTCGAGCATCTCGACATAGGCGAGCAGGTGGTGCGCGAAATGGACGGGCTGGGCGCGCTGCAGGTGCGTGTAGCCGGGGATGATGACGGCAGAATTTTTCTCGCCGAGGGCGACGAGGGCGCGCTGCAAGGCGGCAAGGTCGCCGAGCAGCAGGGTGATTTCGTCGCGCAGCCAGAGCCGCATGTCGAGGGCCACCTGGTCGTTGCGCGAGCGGGCGGTGTGCAGCTTGGCGCCGGCGGGCACGCGCCGCGTCAGCTCGGCCTCGATGTTCATGTGCACGTCTTCGAGCGCGGGCTTCCACTGGAATTGGCCGGCCTTGATCTCCTTGCCGATGGCGTCGAGGCCGCGGATGATGGCGCGGGATTCTTTTTTGGTCAGCACGCCGATTTTTTGCAGCATGGTGGCGTGGGCCATCGAGCCGGCGAGGTCGTGCCGCCAGAGCCGCCAGTCGAAGGAGATGGATTCGGTGAATTGCGCGACGTCGGCGGCGGGGCCGCCGGTGAAGCGGCCGCTGCGGGAAACGGGGGATTTTTTGTTCGTGCTCACAGGGAGTTTTTAACGCAAAGACGCTACGACGCAAAGGCATTTCCGACGGCCCCGGAGCGGTGCCTCCCCCAAAAAGGGCATTGCCGCCGCGGCGCGGATGTGAAATGTTTCCGCTGGCATGAGCGAATTCAAATACGCGTGTCCCGTGTGCGGGCAGCACATGAAGTGTGATTCGTCACAAGCCGGGTCGGTGTCGGAATGCCCGACGTGCTTCCAGAAAATCGTCGTGCCGCAGGCGCCCGCCACGGACGACCCCAAGTTCATCCTCACCGGCAGCAAATACACCGAGAAGAAGATTCCCTCGACGCTGGCCAACGCCGCCGCCAGCCCGGCCGACGCGCCGGAAAAGCCGTTTCCCATGGTGGTGGTCGTTGCGCTGGCCGCGGTGCTGGCGCTGGGCGCGGGGATATATTTTTTTGGCGGAAAAATCTTTCATCCGGCGCCGGCGACCGGCTGGCAGACGGGCGACATCGGCCAGGTCGGCGCGCCGGGCTCGTACCGCCTGGCCAAGGGGGTGTTCACCGTCAGCGGAGCCGGCGTGGACATCTGGGATCAGGCCGATTCGTTCCATTACGTCTTTCAGGCGCTGAACGGCGACGGCACGCTCACGGCGCGCGTGTTGAACATCAAAAACACCGACGCCTGGGCCAAGGCCGGCGTGATGATCCGCGAATCGCTCAAGCCCGAGTCCGCCTACGCGCTGGCGCTCGTCACCCCGGCGTCGGGCATCGCTTTCCAGAAGCGCGACCGCGCCGCCAGCCCGGTCTCGGAAGTCCTGCATGTCCCCAACCAGGCCGCGCCTTGCTGGGTCCGCCTGGTGCGGCAGGGAAGCTCCTTCACGGCTTTCTCGTCGGTGAACGGGACCGAGTGGACCCCGATGGGTTCCGCCACGATTCCCCTGCCCGGCCAGGCGTATGCCGGCCTCGTGGTCTGCTCGCACAAAAGCGGCACTTTATCCCAGGCGCAGTTCGACAACGTGGCCTTGAACGCTGGCATCAAAGCCGGCCCGGCGGCGCCGCCGGCGGCACCCAAACCCGTCGCGCCGCCCGCGAACGACACGAACTGGACGCTGGTTCTGGACGAGGCGGTTATTCCCGGCGCACCGGTGGCGGGGCGGATCCACGGGCAGGATTTCATCATCGAGCGGGCGATTTTCCAGGGCGGCGTCCTGACCCTGCGCACCGGCGTGCGCGGGCCGTACGAGTTTGGCGTGCAGATCAATTTCAGCGGCGCGGCGCCGGAGGCGCTGGCCGGCCAGGCCATCAATGTCGGCGCCGATGCGGACAAGGCGGCGCATGTGGGGCTGCGTTGGAAAGAGGGCGACCAGGTGGCCAAGGCGAGCTTCATCAAAGGCTACGCGTTGCGGCTGGAATTTGGCGCGCTGGGGAAAGACCGGCTGCCGGGGAAAATCTATCTCTGCGCGCCCGATGCGGAAAAAAGCTACCTCATGGGCACCTTCAACGCCATCGTCATCAAGCCCAAGCCAAAGCCGCCCCAGGCGCCAAAATAATCCCGGGCCGGGAAACGGGAATTGGTGTTCTTGGCTTCCTGAATACATTCATTCATTCGTGAACGTCGAACTTGTCAACACCGGCAGCGAGCTGATGCTGGGGCGTGTGCTGAACACCCACCAGCAATGGCTTTGCCGCCGCCTCGCCGACCTCGGCCATGTCGTCACACGCCAGGTGGCGGTGGCGGACACCGGCCGCGACATCCAGGGGGCCGTGCGCGAGGCGCTGGGCCGCGCGGACCTGGTCATCACCACCGGCGGCCTCGGCCCGACTTCCGACGACCTCACCCGCGAACTGATTGCGGAGCTGCTCGGCGTAAAGCTGGTCGAAAACCGGGACGTTTGCGCGCACATCGAAAACTTTTTTGCGAAGCGCGGCCGCCCGCGCCCGGCCCGCACGAGCGTGGAAACTTTTGTTCCCGAAGGCGCGCTGGTTTTCCTGAATGCGGCCGGCACCGCCCCGGGCCTCGCCCTGAACATCGCGGCGGGTGGCTGGCCGGGGGCGGATGGCAAAACCCCGCGGTGGCTGATCATGCTGCCCGGCCCGCCGCGCGAACTGCGGCCGATGTTTGATCAATTCGTCGTGCCGCTGTTGAAACGCGAATTCGCGGACGAGATTTTCATCTGCCGCACGCTGCGGACGACCGGCATCGGCGAATCGCGCGTGCAGGAGTTCATCGAGTCGGACTTGCAGCCGCTCGTCCGGCGCGGTCTTGAAATCGGCTACTGCGCGCGGCCGGGCGCGGTGGACGTTCGGCTTGCCGCCGGCGGCGCGGGCGCGGAACAGATCGTCGGCGCCGGCGAAGCGGTCGTTCAAAGAATTCTTGGTGCCAGCATCTTTGGTTTTGACGACGACGAAATTGAAAACGTCGTCGTGCGGCTGTTGACGGCCCGGAATAAGACGTTGGCGCTGGCGGAATCCTGCACCGGCGGGAACCTGGCGCATCGCGTCACCAACGTGCCGGGCGCTTCGGCGGTGTTTCTCGGCGGCGTGGTCTGCTACGCCAACGCGGTGAAGGAAAATTTTGTGGCGGTCAGCGCCGAAACCTTGCGGCGGCATGGCGCGGTGAGTGAATCGGTGGCGCGCGAGATGGCGCGGGGCGCGCGGCAGAAGTTCGGTTCGGATTTTGCCCTGGCGATCACCGGCATCGCCGGGCCGGGCGGCGGCACGCCGGAGAAGCCGGTGGGCACGGGGTTCATCGCGCTGGCCTCGGCGGCCGGCGTGGAGGTGAAACCGTTCTTGAACGCATGGGACCGCGAGACGTTCAAGCAGGTGACGTCAACGCAGGCGCTGGAGCTGCTGCGCTCCCGGCTGAATTCTGCTTGAGGCCGGAAAGTTTTTCGCTATCGTCGTCATTCTATGTCCGCAACCGCTGATCCGCTGGCACAGGCCGCTTCATCCGTTACCGAACTGATTACCACCCCGTCCGCGCCCAGGCGCCGCGGGACGATGCTGGTTGTGGACGACGAGGAGGGGCCGCGGCTGTCGTTAAAGGTGATTTTTAAGGATCAATACGATCTGCTCATGGCCGAGGATGGGCCGACGGCGATCGAGCTTGCGCAGAAAAATGAGATCGACGTGGCCGTCCTCGACATCCGCATGGCCGGCATGTCGGGCATCGAGGTGCTGGAGCGGCTGCGCTTCGTGCAGCCGGACATCGAGGCAATCATGATCACCGCGTTTGAGACGACGGATACGATCCGGCAGGCGCTGCGGCTCCGCGCGTGCGACTACATCAACAAGCCGTTCGATATCGCCACCATCCGCTCCGCCGTCAACCAGGCCATGCAGCGCCGGATGCTCGAGGGCGAAATCCACAGCAGCGCCGAAAAAGTCCACGAATTGCTGGGTGAGCTGCAAAACCAGCGCGTCGAGGAACAGATTGCCAAGACGCGCGGCGATATTTACGCCAGCATCATCCACGACATCAACGGCCCGCTCACAGTCATTTCCGGTTTCGTGCAGCTGCTGAACAAAAAACTGGGCCGCGACACGCAGCTGGGCGTGGAGGATCTGGAATTCATCAAGGAGCGGCTGCGCATCATCGAGCGGCAGGTCAGCAACTGCATCGAGATATCCCGGCGTTATCTTGGCTTCCTGCGCCGGCAGAGCGATGACCATGCGCCGGCGGGCGTGAACCAGTTGCTCCGCGACCTGGAGCAGCTCGTGCGCGTCCACCCCAGCCTGCAGGACAACGAATTCCGGCTGACGCCGCTCGCCGGCGAAGTCAGCGCGAAGATCAACGGCACGGACCTGATCCAGATCCTGCTCAACCTTTCCGTCAACGCCTTTCAATGCGCGCCGCTGCCGCACCGCGTCGAAATCGGCGGTGAAGTGCTCGGCCTGCCGCTGGACCTGACGCGGTTGAAGGACAGCCCGAATGACCGGCTGCTCAACGTCGAGGGCCTGCACAACACCGCGCCGCTGGTGAAGCTCTGGGTGCGTGACAACGGCCCCGGGATCGCGCCCGAAATGCTGCCGAAGATTTTCCAGCCCTACTTCACCACCAAGGGCCCGCGGCAGGGCACCGGCCTCGGCCTCAACATCGTTCAGCGGCTCATCAAGGAAGGCAACGGCGCGCTGCATGTCAACACGCGGCTGGGCGAAGGTACGACCTTCACGGTTTACCTGCCGGTGGCCCGGTTCGGCAGCGACCTCGCCGGCGAGCCGGATGGCGACGAACACGAATAAAAAATCACCGCTGGCGCGTCGCCTTCGCGACCTCGCCGGCGGTAAAATCGTTTTCGCGCCTGGTTTAATTCCCCAGATATCCGCGCGGATCGGTGACCTTGCCGGTCAGCGCGCTCGCCGCCACGGTCGCCGGCGAGGCGAGGAACACCTTCGATTCCTTGTCGCCCATGCGGCCGGGGAAATTGCGGTTCGTCGCGCTGATGCAGTTGATGCCGGACTTGTTGATGCGGCCGAACGTGTCCACCGGGCCGCCGAGACATGCGGCGCAGCCGGCATTTTCCGTCATCTGCACGCCGGCGTTCACCATCACGTCCCAGATCGTTTCATTGCCCCAATACGTCGTCTGTAAATCGCGGACGATGTCCGGCGTCGCGGGCACGCCGAACGTGTCAATCACGACTTTCTTGCCGCGCAGCACGCGGGCGAACTCCACAAAGTCGCTCGTTTTGCCGCCGGTGCAGGAACCCACATAGGCGCGGTCGAGTTTCGTGTCGCCCATGTCCTTCGCCTTCTTGCGCTGGCCCGGATCGGGATGACACGCGACCGTTGGCTCGAGTTTGCTCAAGTCCACCACGAGTTCATAGACGAACTTCTCGTACTTGTCGCGGGTGACCGGTTCGTAGCCGGACTTGGTGCCGTTCAATTTCACGCGCGCATCCACGTATTCCGCCGTCCGGGAATCGTATTCGAAGATGCCGTTCTTGCCGCCCGCTTCGATGGCCATGTTTGCGATGGTCATGCGGTCGTCCATGGACAGGGTGGCGATGCCTTCGCCGTCAAACTGCATCGCGCGATACGTCGCGCCGTCAAAGCCGATTTCGCCGATGCAATGCAGGATGATGTCCTTCGCCATCACGCCGGGTTGGAGCTTGCCTTCGAGCCGGAAATGCATCGTCTCGGGCACCTTGATGAGCAGCTTGCCCGTGCCCATCACAAAGCCCGCGTCTGTGTTGCCGATGCCGGTGGCGAACTGGTTGAACGCGCCCGCCATGCACGTGTGTGAATCCGTGCCGAACAATACTTCGCCCGGGCGCGTGTGGCCCTTGGCCGGCAGCGCCGCGTGGCAGACGCCCGCGTACCGCGAACCGTATTGGCGCTTCAAATTGCCCTTCCCTGCGTCATATACCCAGTGGCCTTTGGGGTCGTCGATGACATCGTAGAAATACGGCAGACCCTGTTCGCCGGCGAACTCGCGGAGGATGTCCACGTTGCGGTTGGACTTCGAGTCGGCCGTGAAGATGTAGTGGTCGGGGATGATGACGATCTTGTTTTTGTCCCAGACTTTCGCGGTTTTGCCGAACTCGCGTTTGAACACCCCGATGGTGCCCGGGCCGCACACGTCGTGGGTCATGAGCACATCCGCGTTCACCCAGATATTGTCGCCGGCCTGCACGCTGGCCTTGCCGGACGCGCGGGCGAGAAGTTTTTCAGTCAACGTCATAATCGGTGGAAAATACCTGATGCGCGGGTCAAGTTCAACTGTGCAAACACGGCGGCGGATTGCCTTGGCCGGCCCGGGGCCCGCCGGCGGTGCCTTTCGCCGTTCACGGTTCCGCGTTCAGTTCCAGCCGCACGCAGTCGTACATCACGCCCTGCGTCCAGTTCGACGCGAAGGACGTCAGCTTGATGGTGTTCGTGCCCGGCTGCAGCCACGCGGTGGCAAAGGTGAAGTCGCGCTCAAACCACCAGCCGCGGATGCCGTCCCGATGCATCACGCCGGTGGCGGGCAGCGGCCCGGTGTCGCCCGCTGAATGGCCGTTGAGGGTGACTGCCACCCGCGAGCCGTCCCGCGCGCCCGCAAACGCCAGCCGCAGGGTCGCCCGGCCCGCGGGCAGGTTGGTCTGTTCAAACCGGATGGTCCACGTCGAATCCTTCAGTCCCCCGCTGCGAACGCCGGGCGCGGCTTCGGCATTATTGCCGCCCGCCTCCTCATCCTCGCTGATGACCGGATGATTCAGGCCCGAGATGCGCGGTGGCTGTGCGTAATTCCAGTCGCGCCGCCAGTCGCTCCGCCCGACGGTGAAATTCACGTCGTTCGGAAATTCCTGCGGATACTGGTAGTATAGCCCCCATTGCCAGAAGTGGTCGCCGTGCCGGAACTCGCGCGCCGTGCGGTCGGGCACGCCGATTTCCCAAAGCGTGCGGCCAAAGCGCGGCGGCTGCCAGAAAAGCGTCCCCAGCGGTTTTTGCTCCGCCTCGCCAACGGTGATATTCGTCCGGGCAAATTCGCCGATGACCCCGTCGGCGAAGGCGTGCAAGGTATAGTTCCCCGGCCGGACATTGCGGATTACAAAATTTCCCTCCGGATCGGCGAGTGTCCAGAATTGATAGAACTTCGCGTCGCGCTGCCAGTCCACCTGCGGCGGAAAAGCCGACCGGTTCATCCGGTTGGCGCGGCCCGGCAGATAATCCGGCGCGGCCACGCCGACCCAGAGGTTGCTCATTTTCGCGCCCGGCGAAAATTCATCGCGCAACCTGATTTTCCCGCTGATCGCGCCGCGCTGCGCGGCGGACGGGTAATTGGTGTCGTTCACCCACGCGCAGGGCCAGCGCCGGATTTCGTTGGTCGCCTGCAGCAGTGCGTCGCGCCACAACGCTTCCGGGGCGGCTCCGCCGTTGCAATAGATTGCGAACGGCCCCACCACTTTGGTCCAGTCCTCGGCCGGCCCGACTGCGACCGAAGTGCCGCCGTAATGGCTGCCCTGCCACATGTTCAGCAGGGTCGGCAGGCCGCCGGGATTCACATCCAGGTGTCCGGTGAGTTCCGCCTTCGTCGGGCCGCCGCCGAGGTATTCGATGCTGGGGTTGATGAGCCAGAGGCCGATTTGTTTTTTGGTGCCCGCCCAGCCGTAGACGGGCGTCTCGGCAAAAACCGCGGAGTAATCGTATTTGTGCTCCACTTCGCCCTGGTGAACGCCGGTGGTCATGCGGCGGGCCTCCTTCAGGTTCATCTGCACGCCGTGGTCCCAGTCGTAGCCGGACGGCATCACGCGCTGGCGGTCGGCATCCACGGCCAGAAAATCAAACACACCCGGATTCAGCTTCATCGCGTAACGCGATTCGCCGGTCTGGTAAGCCGGCGAACCGGCGGCGTGATGGAACACCGCGCTGACGTAAAGCACCGCTTCACCCCGGCCAAGGCTGTAGCGGTAGTCCACATCCAGCGCCGCGCCGGTGCCGCCGCCGACATTGCCCGTGCGGCAGGATATTTCAACCCGCTCGGGCGTGTTCAGCCGCACTCCGGCCGCCTGGCCGGCGGGGCGGTTGCCAGTGCGCCCGACCGACGACCAGTAGCCGCCGCCGTGCGCCAGCAGTTCATGGCCGTGAAACTTCAGCGAAATGAGCGTGCCGTTCCGTTTCTCGATCTCGGCGCGCAGGAGCGAATTGTCCAGCGTGTACCTTCCGGCGTCTTCGATCAGTTGCACCGGCGCGGTGCTGTTCCCGGCGGCAGATAAATCCGGCCGGCCGGCCAGCAGGGCTCCGGCCAGGGCGGCGGTGAAAAAAAATCTCTGGTTCACGGGTGTTGGAACGGCGGCAAAAAGGTTCGCCGGACTCGCCGTGGCAGACGTGGAAACGGGGGGTGAAGTTACAGCCGCCGCCCCCTGAAAATTCATCCGTCGGAAATCGAAATAAGCAAACCGTCTTTCAAGTATTACAAACGCTTTAGATAAACAGATTCATCGCCGTCGGAATAGAATTGATTCTTATTGTCGTCCGGTTATTTATTGTGCCTGACCAGCACCTGCAAAAAATTTACACAAACACATCCGTCACGAAAGAAACATTTATGGAAGCAATCACTGAAGAAACAAAATCACCGGCGCCGGCCGTTTTGACCACGCTGCCCTCCGACGATGTCCGCCAGATCATGTGGCGGTTCGCCGACCGTTATGAGCTCCACATGCTGGTGCAATCGGCGCGCGGCGTGGCGCGCGGGCCGGTCGCGCGGCTCGTGGCCGCGGGCGGGCGCAATTCGCATGAATGGACGGCGGAGAAAAACGCCCTGCTCCAGCATTACGACGAAAGCGGCATCACCGCCGCCTCGCTGGAGCCTGAGCAGGGCGGCTACATCGCCGGGCCGAAAAACCTGGCGCTCGCGCTCCTCGCCTTTGAGCTCGCTTGGGTGGATGCCGGCGCGGCCACCGGCAGCCTTGCGGGCAATCTCGGCCTCGCGCCGATTCATGAGCGCGGCACGCCGGCGCAGCGCGAGCAATATGTCAGCGGGGCCGCGCCGCTCAAGCCGGGCGAGCACCGCAAGCAGATCCGCGCGGCCTTTGCGCTGACCGAGCCGATTCCGTTTGTCGGCGTCGAGACGGGAATGCTGGCCGGCAAAGTGCGCGTCGCCGATTGGAAAAATGGCGGCGAACCGCTGTTGCAGGTGGAGAAGCGCGGACGGTTCATCACCAATATGGGTTTTGCCAATGTCGTCACGGCGGCCGTGGACTCGGACGACGCCCGCATCAAGGGCAGTTGCATGGTTATTCTCGAAGAAGGCGATCCGGGCGTCTGGGATCGTGGCACGCCGACTAAGAAGCTCGTCCATCAGCTTTCCTCGACGAACGATCCGGTGTTCAATTTGAAGGTTCCGGCGCATCGCATCGTCGGCGGCTACACGGTCAAGGACGGCGTCATCATCCCCAATTATTCGCACGGTGAAATCATCGAGGCCGTGTTCCGCCGGACGCGCGTGACTGTCGGTCTGATGACGAGCGCCAAGCTGCTTTCCGCCGTCGAGCCGGTGATTCTTTACCAGCGCCGCCGTTTCCGCGGCGGCGAAGGCGCGCCCGGCACGCCGCGTTATGAGCTCGGCATCCAGCAGAAGGAGGATGCGCTGCATCGCCTCGTGGATGTTTGGGCCACCGGCGAGGCCAGCGCCTCGCTCGGCTTCCATGCGGCGCGCCTGTTTGACGAGCTGGATCCGCTGGAAAAAGTGAAGGACCAGTGGCTCGCCGGCAAAAAATTGACCGGCCGCGCGGCCCTCAAGGAGATGGCCCGGATCAACGCCGACGCGATGGAGCTGGTAAAAATCAATTCCCAGCCCGCCAGCGAACGCGATTCGTCGCGCGCCGGGGATTTGGAGGCGGATCCGCTCGTGAAATTTGCGGTGCTCGATTCGCTGGCCAATGTGTTTTGCCCGGCGTGCAAACTCTGGAACACCGGTCACGGTGCCAACATGATGCGCGAGGCAGTCAGCCTCATGGGCGGCTACGGGGTCACGGAGGATTGCCCCGGCTTCCTCGGCCAGAAATGGATGGACGCCCAGCTTGAGGCGACTTACGAGGGGCCCGAGGCCGTGCAGCGCCTGCAGCTTTCCCTCACCATGACGAACGAGCTGTTCCTCGCGCAGTTCAAACAGTGGATTTCCGGACTGCGCCGGCTTGCGGGCGAACGCCCCGGCACCGGCGCCTGCACGCTGGCCAGCGCAATGCAGCTGTGGCTCTGGACGCTCAATCACGTCCAGACCGCCGTGGATGCGGACGGCGTCAGGCTCTTCCACAAAACCCGCCAGGGGGTCACCTTCCCGCTGGCCGATGCCCTGTGCTGGCTGCTCGCCGCTCGGCAATTCATTCTCGACGTGGTGGAACTGGAGACCAGGGGCGCGGAAAATCCCGCGCTGGCCGAGGGCCTGGCCGGCACCGTGGGCTTCTTCAACGACCTGGCCCACGTCCAGTGCGCCCGCGCCGCCGGCGAAATCAGCCGCATCACGTCGGAACTGGTTTTCGGCTACAACCGCCATCCCGCCTGGGACGAAACCAGCTGCCATGCCTGTTATTGCGCCGAGGAATTGGAGTCGCTCGAGGGTTTGATCCCCGGCATTGACAGCTCGGCCCGCGCCTATTCCGATGTGGCCGAAACGGGCGAGCAACACCCGTGTAAAACCGGGCCGTGCGTGAAATTCCACGGCCTCGAAAATTTCATCCGCCTGCGCGCCAAGCTGGATGGCTGCCTGACCGGCTGCCGCCTCGCCAAGGACCGCGCCGCCGAATCACTGACCAAAGTGATGACGCGCGAGGCGCTGGATTACCCGGTTTAGCCCCCGGAGGAGCCGGGGTGATGAGACTCTGACCTGACTGATTTGAAGACTCATCACGCCGTCGCCTGTCATCAAAACCAGCCTCGGGCAAAGTGATTTGATATGTCAGACCAACCTCAAATCGAACGCCAGCGCATGGACGCGGACATCGTCTGCGTCGGCTTTGGCCCGGCCACGGCGGGATTTCTCGCCACGCTGTCCAAACAACTCGTCAACCCCGACGGCACGCCCGCCGTCGAAAGCGCCGTCATGCCCGGCCTGCCGCCGCAGGTGCTTTGCTACGAACGCGCGGATGACATCGGCTTTGGCGTATCCGGCGTTGTGACCAAGGCGCGGGCGCTGAAGACGAGCTTTCCCGAAATCAAAACCGCCGGCATCCCGATGGCCGCGCCGGTGGGCGAGGAAAAGGTGCTGTACCTGCTCGATCCCGGCGGGGCGAGCCGGCGCTCGCGGACGCTGCGCCTCGCGGACGCGTTGATTCGTGCCACAAAATTCGCGCTGCCGGTCGAAAATCATGCGCTGAACCTGCCGTGGACCCCGGCGTTCCTGCATAAGCACGACGGCCTGATCCTCTCGATGGGCCAGTTTATGCAATGGGTCGGCGCGCAGGTGCAAAGCACCGGCACCGTCCAAATCTGGCCCGGCACCCCGGTCTCGCAGGCGCTCGTTGAAAACGAAAAGGTCGTGGGCGTGCGCTTGCTCGATCAGGGCGTGGACAAAAATGGCAATCCGTCCGACGGCTTCACGCCCGGTATGGACATCCACGCCGCGCTCACCGTCGTCGGCGACGGTCCGGTCGGCGCAATCGGCCGGCAACTCGACGCCCAATTCGGTATGCCGGACGGCCACCACACCCGCGACTGGGCCGTGGGCATGAAGTTCGTCGTGGATTTGCCCGAAGATACGCCGCTCAAAGCCGGCACCGTGCTCCACACGTTCGGTTATCCCGAGCCGGAGATTTTCGGGTTTCTCTACGTCCATCCGGATCGCGTCGCCTCGCTCGGCATTTTTGTGCCGTCGTGGTTCGACAGCCCGGCGCGCACGGCCTACCGCTATCTCCAGCATTGGATGCTGCATCCGTATCTCTGGCGCCATCTTCAGGGCGGCAAGCTCCGCTCCTGGGGCGCCAAGACGCTCGGCGAATCCGGCAAACACGGCGAGCCGCATCTCACCGGCGACGGTTACGCGCGCATCGGCGAAGGCAGCGGCACCACGAACGTCCTCACCGGCTCCGGCGTGGACGAGGCCTGGGCCAGCGGCACGCAGCTCGCCGAGGCCGTCCTCGAATTGCTCAAGGCCAAGAAGCCGTTCACCATGCAAAACCTCGATGAAGCCTACGTTAAACGCCGCCGCGCGAGCTGGGTGGAGGCCGAAGGCCGCGTCGCCGAAAAATCCCGCGACGGTTTTCAGAAAGGCGTCGCCACCGGCATGATCGGCATGGCACTCGCCGGTTTGACGAATGGAAAACTTTCCCTCGGCAGCGCGCCCGTCCAGCCGTGGAAACGCATTCCGACGGTGGAAGATTATTTTACCGGAAAAATTTCCCGCGACGAAATCGCAAAGCTCCGCGCCGAGTGCAAAGCCAAAAACGTTTCCCTCCACGGCGCGCTGATGGACAAGGCCGGCTGGCCCGCGATTCCGTTCGACGGCCAGTTGCTCGTGTCGCATCAGGACGCGCTGCTGATGGGCGGCAAGGTGCAGGCGCCGGGCGGCTACGCGGATCATGTGGTTTTCCTGCATCCCGAACTCTGCGAGAAATGCGGCGCGCGGATTTGCATCGAGGCGTGCAGCGGCCAGGCGATTTATCCCGGCGAAACCGGCGTGCCGGCGTTTGACCGCGAGAAATGCGTCCACTGCGGCGCATGCCTGTGGAACTGTTCGCAGGCGAACCCGGAAAATCCCGAACGCATGAACATCGCCTTCCGCGCCGGCACCGGCGGATTGCATTCGGCGGAGAATTGAAAGGAATCGAATATGCGCAAATACGCTCTTCTTCGTATCTTCCTGTGGATAATCGCAGGTATCGTCTTCGGGTTCATCTTGATTTCTCGAACTGGCGAAGATTGGTTGAGGCAGTTCCCGATTTTTGGAGGTATCATCAATGCTCTACTTTTGCCGGCACAGTGGTTGACGAACCTGTGGTTTGCAGCTGGATTTGGACCTCATGGAGATGCCGGATTTGTTATCATGCTGATTTTCATGGTAGGAATATGGCCAATTTACGGCTTGCTGATTGGCTTGCTTCTCGAATGGATCAGAACAAGACGCAAGGCGTCATCTTCACCACGACAAACCGATCAAAAACTTGGCTTCTTTCAAAACTTTGGCCGTCGCATCAAACAACACAAAACGCTCTCCATTTTTGCCGCAGCTTTGCTAGTGGCAATATGCAGCTATTGTATCTCAAAAAAAGTTTCGTTGTTTCAAGAGCGCAAATACTTCATCGAACAAATTAATCGCAAGGCTGTCGCGGAAGCTTGCCTCGACATCCTTACGCAACCAGAGAAATATTCGCTGTCTATCGGTAGTTCGATGGAAAAAGACCCGATGCACAATCCGAGCCTCCCTGAAGTTATTCGGCAACTACAGCCAAAATTCGTTTGCGTGCGAGGTGCCGATGTCTCAGCAAGCGTTATGATTACCAAGAACAACTATACTTACCTGTTCTTCGAGCACCCGTTCGGCGATCTTAAAAGTTATAATTTAGTTTACCAAGAAGGACCATCCTCAACTGACCGAAGAACTACTTTATACACGATTTCAAAACCATGAGCACAGCCTATCAAATTGTCGTTTGCGGCAGCATCGTTCCCGATCCGCTGCCGACGCTTGAACCCGTCGCCTCACCCACCGGGCCGGCGTTGAAAAATGAATGATGCTGCCCGCCGTCCTCGATCCATGGGCCGGCCAAGCCGCGTGACGCGGGGCTTGCGCCTACGGGGAATTGGAACACTCTTCCGGCGTGAAAAAGCTTTCCCGTGAGTTTTACGACCGCGACACGACCGTGGTCGCGCAGGAATTGCTCGGGAAACTGCTCGTCCGCCAGGCCGGCGGGGTTGAGCGCATCGGGCGGATTGTCGAGGTGGAGGCGTATCTCGGCGAACACGACCTGGCGGCGCACTCCTCAAAAGGCCTGACGGCGCGGACGAAAACCATGTTCGGCCCACCCGGCCACGCCTACGTTTATTTCATCTACGGCATGTATTTCTGCATGAACGTGGTGACGGAGGGCGAAGGCCATGCGTCCGCCGTGTTGCTCCGCGCGCTCGAGCCGGTGAAAAATGTGGCGGGCCGCACGCAGGGGCCGGGGCTGCTCTGCCGCGCCCTGGACATTGACCGCCGGCTGAACGGGCACGATTTGTTGAGCGACGATTTTCACCTCGCCGATCCGGAAACGGCGGGGAGGATTACCATCGTCAAGCGCCCGCGCATCGGCGTGGATTACGCGAAGCACTGGGCGAGGCGGCGCCTGCGGTTTTACCTCAAGGGCAATCCGTTCGTCTCGCGCCCGTGATCGCGGTTTAACCTTGCGCCCGCCGGCGCTCTGGGGAATGCTCCAAAATAAAATCTATACCTATGCGTGCTGAATCTGTTGCCAAGCTGGTCGGGATTGCCCTCCTGATTTTCGTTATCATCATCGCGGCTTCCTCCGCCAGCTATGTCGTGCAGCCCGGCTTTCGCGGCGTGGAGGTGACGCTCGGCAAAGTCTCCCCCGTGTTCAAGCCGGAGGGCTTCGGCTACAAGACGCCGTTCATCACCACCATCGTGCCGGTGTCCGTCCGCCAGCAGACGCGCGAGCTGATGGCGGAATGTTATTCCTCGGATTTGCAGCAGGTGAAAACGGAGCTGCGCGTGCTCTACCGCGTGCCGGAAAGTTCCGTGGTGAAGATTTACCAGCAGTTTGCCGGCGATCCCTTCGACAGCCTGATCGCGCCGCGCGTGCAGGAGGCCCTGAAGGAAGCCGCCGCCGCCCAGAGCGCCGAGCAGATCGTCAAGCAGCGCGAAGCCATCAAGTCCAGCGCGCTCGCGGCCGCGCAGAAAAAAGTCGGCGACATCGTGGTCATCGTGGACGTGGTGATCCAGAACATTGATCTCTCGCACGAACTCGAGACGGCCATCGAATCGAAAATGGTCATGGAGCAGGAAGCGGCCAAGGCCAAGTTCACCCAGCAGAAAGCGCAGATCGAGGCCGACACCGTCGTCATCAAGGCCAAGGGCGACGCGGAATCCATCAAGATCCGCGGCGAGGCGCTCAAGCAGACGCCGGCCTTCATTGACTTGCAGATCGTGGAAAAATGGGACGGCAAGGCGCCGTTGTATGTCGGCGGCGCCGGCGGCGGCGGCGTGAGCATGCTGTTGCCGGCCGTTGACCTGCAAAAAACCCGCGCCACCAATCCATGAACCCGCGTTGGATCGCTTTTCTCAAAATCGTCGTCCTACTGCTGGTGGTGGCCGCTTTGCTGATGCTGTTCCCGCCCGCGTTCAGGTTTGTGGAAATGGCCGCGCTGGAACTGCGTTATCTTTGGTGGATGGTCCTGCTGCTCGCGCTGGCGGCGTGGCTCATCTGGGGGCTGGGCTCCAAAAAGAAATAACCGTCCCTTGCGGAAAAAATGCGGCCGGGTTGCCCCGACCGCATTACGTTAAAAATTCGCTGCCGCCCTACGCCTTTTCCGCGCCGGGGATATCCTTGCGGGACTGCACGACCTGGTCCACCAGGCCGTAAGCCTTCGCCTCGTCGGCGCTCATGAAATTATCGCGGTCGCAGTCTTTTTCCACCTGCTCCACGCTTTTGCCGGTGTGTTTGGCGAGGATGGTGTTCAGGCGCTGCTTGAGTTTCAGCATGTATTTCACGCGGATTTCCACGTCGCTGGCCTGGCCTTCCGCGCCGCCGAGCACCTGGTGGATCATCACGTTCGCGTTCGGCAGGGCGAACCGCTTGCCCTTGGTGCCCGCCGCCAGCAGCACCGCGCCCATGCTCGCCGCCTGGCCCACGCAATAGGTGTTCACGTCGCAGGTGAGATATTGCATCGTGTCGTAGATGGCCAGCCCCGCCGAGACGCTGCCGCCGGGCGAGTTGATGTAGAGATGGATGTCCTTCTTCGGGTCGCTCATCTGCAGGAACAGGAGCTGCGCGATGACGATGTTGGCGATGTTGTCGTCCACCGGCGTGCCGAGGAACAGGATGCGGTCCACCAGCAGCCGCGAATAGATGTCCCAGCTGCGCTCGCCGCGCGCCGTCTGCTCGACCACGATGGGAACCAGGAAATTGTTTGACTCGTTCATGCGGAAATAACTACCCCATTTTCGCGACAAGTAAAGCATGCGATGCACCGTGGCCTCCTCGGTCCCCTTTGCGCTTTTCCTCGCCGCGGCGTTTTCCTACGATGGGCTCATGCCATCATTCGACATTGTTTCGCAGGTCAACTCGATGGAAATCGAGAACGCCGTCAACCAGGCCAAAAAGGAGCTCGCCAACCGCTTTGATTTCAAGGGCAGCAAGGCCGAGATCGTTTTGGAAAAAACCGAGATCAAGCTCACCGCCGAGGACGCCTACAAGGTGCGCACGCTGAACGAGATGGTCATCGGCAAGCTGGCCAAGCGCGGCATCAGCCTCAAGAGCGTGGAGCAGTGCGACCCCGATATTTCGCCGCTCGGCCACACGCGGCAGAGCATCAAGATCAAGAACGGCATCGAGAGCGCCGTGGCCAAGGAGATCACCGGCTTCATCCGCGAGGGCAAGTTCAAGGTGACCACCCAGATCCAGGGCGACGAGGTGCGGGTGAACGGCAAGAGCCGCGACGAATTGCAGACCGTCATCGCCGCCGTGCGCGCCCACGAATTCACCGTGGCCGTGCAGTTCGTGAATTTCCGGGAGTGAAAAATGATACATTCACTTATAAAAAAACGGTTGGTGACTGATGCCGGCCAAGCGAAAACTTTTGACCGGTTGATCAAGGGGATTATCACTGCTGCCTTGTGTGACCATGGAACCAAGATTGTCTTTGGTGAGCCATGCGAACCAGGGTGGAAGAAACTAGAAACAGAGCGGTATTCCGAACCAAAACATTCCATCGAAGACGAAGACATCGCATTATTTACCGGTAGCAACGTGGAAGAAGTGACCGAAGATAGACTCAAGCGGGAATCAGAAATCAAGGTGGAGCTTGGTGACTATGGCCTGCCGATGTGGATTAAAATACGCGAGGGATACTATGAATGTGCGCCTCTTCCCAAAGTCATCTTTCTTGACATGATTCTCACCATGCGGGACTGGAATAAGAAGCAAATCCCGTGGGATCAGGAAAATCCGCGTTGGGAAGAAATCAAAAATTTGCCGCCCCAAGAAACCGTCAAGAACACTCTGTCCAATTTTTTGTTAAGGCTTGAAGATGGTCGAATCATTCATGCCTCGCTTGGCTTTGAGCAAAGTTTTTGCCTTTCCATTTCCATCCGCGACACAGGCAAAACGGTTTCAGCGCCGTAGGCGCGACATATTTGTAGTTTGCAGTTCACCAAAATTCCCCAGCTCCGTCAGGAGCGACATCTTCTGTGTGCGTCGGTAATATGCCGCTCCTGACGGAGCTTGAATTCATTTCAGGCTGGCCGGCTACAAAGATTCCGCGCCTACGGCGCTGATACTAATCTCCGCTGCCCGTTTATCCTTCGACCCGCGGCGGTTGGTTATCGGTGCCATCCGATTTGGGGAGACACCGAAACCACTGGCTCCGAAACCTAACCCGTTCGTCCCGTCACCGAATCCGTTCACCTCCCAGCCGAGTCGGTTCGGCTTTGGAGTGAACCGATTCGTTTTATTGCCGAACCTGTTCTCACAATTGGTATAATGGTTCGTCAATTTGCAGAACTCACTAACCTATTTGGTCAAATAGTTTCCAGTCGGAATGAACTAGTTATTCTAATTGGTCAAATAGATGTAAACCAATGGCAAACAATTTATCTATTTCGGCAAATTATTTTCAACTTATGGCAACTATTTTACCAACGGTGTTAATAGACCGCACGAAAAAGGATATGAAAACAGGCCCGCAAACGAGCTTGGAGCCGCCAACCGCGCGTCGGTGTTCGCGGGGTTTGCCTGAGTCTCTTTTGTGGTAAAAACCCTGTAAACACGCGCTAAAA
>CAIXBQ010000129.1 GCA_903917705.1 uncultured Verrucomicrobia subdivision 3 bacterium
GCCTTCCGCCGGCAGCGCGATGTCCACGATCTCGGGGAAATTCATCTTGAAGATCGGCAGGAACAATTTCACGCTCGCGCCGCCGATGTAAAAATCCTCCATCGGCGGAATGCCGACAATCGTCGCCGGATACACCGCGTCTTTGCGATGCGTGATGGCGGTGATGTGAAACACCGGATACGGCTCGGGCAACGTGTAATAGCCGGTGTGATCACCGAACGGCCCTTCGTCGCGCAGCGGCTCGGTGGGGTCAATGTAGCCTTCGATGACGAAGTCAGCGTTGGCGGGGACTTCGAGGTCGTTCGTCTCGCACTTGATCATCTCAACGGATTTTTTGCGGAGATAACCGGCGAGGAGAAATTCATCCAATCCGTCCGGCATCGGCGCGGTCGCGGCGAAGGGGAACATCGGATCGCCGCCGATGAAAATGGCGACGGGCATGCGCTCGCCGCGTTCGTAATAACGACGGCCATGACGCGCGGCGACTTTCTGCAACTGCCAGTGCATGCCGGTGGTTTTGTCGTCGTAAATCTGGATGCGATACATGCCGACGTTGCGCTCGCCGGTGTCGGGGTCTTTGGTGACGACGCAAGGGAGCGTGATGAAGCGTCCGCCATCGAGCGGCCAGCATTTTAGGATGGGAAGATTCAGAAGCGTCGGTGGTTGTAGCGGCGCTCTGTGAGCGCCGTCATCCGGACCGTTGCCCGCAGATCGGCGGTCACAGACCGCCGCTACAGAAGTTATGTCCGGCGCAGCCGGCCACGGTTCTTTGCGGGATGGCGGCGCATCGTATTTGTGTATGACATCTTTGCACGAACCGCTCTTCACCGTTTTCGGTTTCGCGTGGCGCAGATCCAGCGCGAGCGACAGCAGTTTGATGGCTTCCTTGAAACTGGTCGGCGGCTTGGCCTTCATCAGCGCGCCGAGTTCGTTCGCCACTTCGTCCACGGACTCCGCGCCCATGCTCATGGCCATGCGCTTGTGCGAGCCGAGCGTGTTGATGGCCACGGGGAACGGCGAGACGACGCCGTTGATGGTGGGCTGCTCAAACAGCAGCGCCTTGCCGCCGCCGGGCAATTTCATTTCGCGGTCGGCGATCTCGGTGATTTCGAGTTCCGTGGCGACGGGCTGGGAAATGCGTTTGAGTTCGCCCGCCTTGTCGAGGGCGTTGACGAAATCGCGGAAGGAATCAAAGGCCATACTCGCGCGAGGCTAACTGAAAAGCCGGCGACGGGCAATGCGTGGAAATTCTTCCGCAATGCCAATTACAAAAATTCCTGCTCCCACTTTTCGTGTGGTTCGTGTATTTCGCGGTTGTAAATCTGAATTGCGGCTCGACAAATCATTTGGCCAGATGCAATTTCGGGGCATGAAACGCGCTCTAAAAACACTTTTTTGTATCGCTGCGATTCCTTTTCTTTTTGCTGGATGTGCAACGAATCAGCCAACAGTCAAAGCACCTTCAAACCAAGACGTCGAATGGGCAAATAACGCAATCGCACTGGACAAACAGTTGAAGCGAGACCTTCGCGACGCAGATTCTATGATTCGCAGCAACCAACTGCGCGAAGCGGAAATCCTTTTGACCAGAGTGGTTCAGACTGACGGTGATAATTTGCATGGATGGCAATCTTTGATCACAGTCCACTGTGGTTTAGCTGGCAAGGCCATTGATGCAGAAAATTGGTTGGAAGCTGGCCATCATTTAGATCGGGCAAATCTTGCCTTGGACAAGGTCAAATCTTTGGCGATAACTCCGGGAAGCCAGATTACCCCAGAGACTGTTGTGAAATTAGAAAACCAAGTGTCCGAGATAAAAACAAATGTCCAGTCGTCGATTGATGATTATTGCAATGATCAACTTGAAGAAGCAGACGATTGGGCATACAAGGCCATAGATCATTTTTCCCACCGAGTATTGCCCAACAACCGAGATGAAATCGTTTCGGCATTGCAGTGTTTGAAGCCGGTTATTGCATTGAAATCTTGGACAAGCGATTCCGTTCGGATGGAACAGACGCGGTTGTATTTGAAATGCAAGAAGGCCGTTAACTCCGAAGAGTGGGCAGGACTCCTCGCTCGTGCCGGATTGGGAGATCCTCAGAGTGATTAAACACCGATATTTTTCGCATGAAAAGTAATTTTGGAACATTGGCATTTGTCGCAATTTTTGCGGCGTTGTGGTTTATCTCATGCTTTGGATTAAACGCGGCTGACACTGCAAGACTGGAGTTAGACGATTTGGATAAAGCAATTTTAGCTGGTGCGCCGGAAGAAGCTGCTGACCCTATTACACTGGCTCAAGTGACCAAAGCTACCGAAAGAACATTCCCAAATCTCTCCGAGGAACTGGACAGTCAAAAGTTGCTTCAAAAGACGCTCTTGGAGCCAAGTATGCGCGGTAATTTGCGCGGCCGGTTGGCGGAAGAGGATTTTCTCAAGAGAAACGCTAAAGAAGGATGGCGGCGTGTTAAAAATCCTACGGCTCCTCAAAACGATGTTTGGCGGCGTGTCGATGGCAAGCTGGAAGGTGGTCAGATTAAAGTTCACAACGATTGGAGGCAATATCGGCTTTCCATGGTGAAAGATTCTAAAGCCGAGCGTTTCTTCATTCCGGATGACCAATACGATCAAGTTTTAAATGATTTGGAAGAGCGCCGCGTTGGAGCATTGCGGGGTGGCCTTACAGACAAGGCCGCTGAATATGCGCGTCAGCAAAAACGATTGGCAAAATTGGGACGCACTTTTTCCCAGCTTGATGGCTCAATCGAATCTGCGGCCAAAAATTGTTCGCGAATTTCAGCTGCTTTGCGGTCGGGAGGCAAGGCATTACCGTTTATCGGAATAGCTCTCGGAATTTTGGACGGAGGAATTTCTGTTTATCAAGTTGCACAGGGCAAAATGTCCGTCCAAGAATGTATGCAAAAGGTTGGAAAAGCAGGCGTGGCGGGCGTGGCTTCATGGGCTGCCGTGGATGTCGTGCTGCCGGTTGTAATTTCAGATCCACCGGTTGCAGTGATTATTGTGGTTGGCACAGCAACCTATTTTGTCGTGGACTATGCCATCGGCGCAGTCATTGACTCCTATAAATCTGCATCCTTGACCAAGAACGAACTGGCCATGCTTTGGCCGGACGGTGCGCTTACACCAGTTCAGAAATAGCAGTTATTTTAATTTTTTCTTCACGCGGCGGCTGAAACTTTCCGTGCGGATGACGGCGCGTTTGTGGAGGCCGCGCACGATGACTTCGTGCGCATCGCGGGCTTCGATCTGGAACGTGACCTTGCGATCTTCGACCGCGATCACCTGCGCGCGGCAATGAATCGTCTGGCCGACGGGCGTGGGCGCGAGGTGCCGGATGTCGAGCTCGATGCCGACCGAACGTTCGTCGGCATCAAGATGCGGGGCGATGGTCTGGCGCGCGGTGCGTTCGAGAAAGCCGACGAGGTGGGGCGTGGACACGACGGCGGGCATGCCGTCGCCGGCAAATTCCACGGCGTGTTTCATGTCCGTGGCAATGGCGAGCTCGCCAACTTCACCGATCCGGGGGCGCGATTTCATCGGGCAGAAAAAAAGCGGCAATCCCGCAGGGCAGGATTGCCGCCGGGATCCAAAAATTTATTTCGGTAGCAAATCCGTGACGAGCGACTTTTCTTCCTTCAATTCACTTTCCGTCGCGGCGATCTTCGCCTTGCTGAAGTCGTTGAGCGGCACGCCCTGGACGACTTCAAAATCCTTGCCGTTGCTGCGGACTGGATAGCTGAAGATCAAACCCTTCTCGATGCCGTAGCTGCCGTCGGAGTGGACGCCCACGCTGAACCAGTCGCCGGCGGGCGTGGGATGCGTGAGCTTGTAAACCGTGTTGACGGCGGCATTGGCGGCACTGGCGGCGCTGCTCAAGCCGCGCGCCTTGATGATGGCTGCGCCGCGCTGCTGCACGGTGGTGATGAAATCCTTCTCGAGCCATTCGCGGTGGCTGATGACTTCGGGAACCGGGCGGCCGTTGATCTTGGCGTTGAAAAAGTCGGGGTACATCGTGGCGCTGTGGTTGCCCCAGATGGCGAGGTTGCTGACGGCGGTGACGTCCACGCTGGCCTTTTGGGCGAGCTGCGACTTGGCGCGGTTTTCATCCAGCGCGGTCATGGCGAAGAAGCGGTTCTTCGGCACGCCGGGGGCGTTGTTCGCGGCGATGAGCGAGTTGGTGTTGCACGGATTGCCGACGACGAGCACGCGGACGTCGCTCGCGGCGTTCCGGGCGATGGCATTGCCCTGGCCGGTGAAGATTTTCCCGTTGATACCGAGCAGATCCTTGCGCTCCATGCCCTGCTTGCGCGGCACCGCGCCGACGAGCAGGGACCAGTTCACGCCTTTGAATCCTTCGTCCAGATTCGAGGTGGGCACGAGGCCCTTCAGCAGCGGAAACGCGCAATCATCGAGTTCCATGCAGATACCGTGCAACGCGGCCATGGCTTTTTCATCGGGGATTTCGATGAGGTGCAGGATGACCGGCTGGTCGGAACCGAATGCCGCGCCGGAGGCGATGCGAAACAGGAGTGAATATCCAATCTGGCCGGCAGCGCCGGTGATGGCCACGCGAATGGGTGCTTTGCTCATAAGATAAAATCAGAAACTACAGTATAATTGCGGATTCCGTTTCCACGCAAGCGCGGAACCACCCTTGGAGAGGGGTTTTTTTCAGCGGCAAAAATCGACCGGTCAAGAAGACTGGCCCAGTTTTTTTGACTTTTCCGCCGCGGCGCGGACGGCGCTCATCACCGTGCCGCGCAGCCGGCCTTTTTCCAGTTCATGGATGCCTTCAATCGTCGTGCCGCCGGGGCTGGTGACCTGGTCCTTCAGCGCGCCGGGATGCTGGCCGGTTTCCAAAACCATTTTTGCCGCGCCGAGGACGGTCTGCGCCGCCAGCCTCAACGCCACATCGCGCGGCAGGCCCGCCGCCACGCCGCCGTCGCTCAAGGCCTCGATAAATTGATAAACATAGGCCGGGCCACTGCCGCTCAGGCCGGTCACGGCATCGAGCAAGGATTCCTTCACCGGCAGCGCGATGCCGACTGCGGACAAGAGTTTTTGCGCCAGCTCGCCATCGGCGGCGGTCGCGGACTTGCCAAGGGCGTAGGCGGATGCCCCCGCGCCAACAAGCGCCGGCGTGTTGGGCATGACGCGGATGACCCGCGCGCCGGCGGGCAGGGCGGCCTCAAGCCGGGCAAGCGGCACGCCGGCGGCGATGGAGATGAGGAGATGGTTTTTGGTGAACGCGGCGGAAATTTCCGCCAGCGCAGCAGCCACCTGATCCGGCTTGGTCGCCAGAACCAACACGCCGGCGGACCGGGCGACTTCGAGGTTGGAGGCGCAGGATTTGGCGCCCACCTCGGCTGTGAAGCGTTTGCGCGCGGCGTCGAACGGGTCGCTGGCGGTGATTTCGCGCGGGATGACAAGTTCGGCGCGGACAAATCCCCGCGCTAGCGCGGTGGCCATCTTGCCGGCGCCGAGGAAGCCAATTTTTGTTGAAGCAGCCATGCTTTTTTGTAGCAGGCGCAACCGCCGGGTGAAAGTGAAAACGATCCAGGCACGGGCTCCAGCCGGACTGGGAGCATGATATCAATTCTTAGGCCAATCGGATTGAGGGCCGACAAAATGCATGAAGGATTTTCCAAACCGAATATATTCAGAGGATCAGGGAGTGGCGAATCTCCGGTTTATGGCGGAGCAAAGGACAATTCCAAGTTGCCAATCCGGCTGTTTGTCCCGTCCGGACGGGGGAATTGAACGGGACAGTGTCCATTTAAACTACAAAAACCAGACTTTTCCGAATCCGGACGCGCGGTACAGTTTTTGTAACATGTTGATATCGCGCGCTTTTGTTATTTTTGTGTGGACATTGGCATAATGTCTGCTTAAAACATTCCTGCGGTTGCAATCGGCAATGAAGTGAACGAAGTCGTAATCATATATAACCCGCCGGTTGCGTTGTTCACGCCGCGAACAAAGAAAGCAAAACAAATGAAACAGACCAAAAACATCCGCAACGCGGGCTTCACGCTCGTCGAAATCATGATCGTCGTGGCCATCATCGGCCTCCTCGCCGCCATCGCGATTCCGAATTTCGTGAAGGCTCGTGCCACCTCGCAGGCCAACGCCTGCATCAACAACCTCCGCCAGATTGACGCGGCGGCCAACCAGTTCGCGCTGGAACAACACAAGACCACGGGTAACGCCATCAGCTTCCCGACCGACTTGACGCCCTATATCAAGTTGAACTCGGCCAACAGCATTCCTGGTTGCCCGGCTGGCGGCACCTATGCGGATGCCACCGTTGGTGCGTCTCCGTCCTGCTCGCTCGGCAGCACAGTCACGCCGGCTCACGCCCTGCCGTAACCGACATAGCGATCAATCAACCAGAGCCCGGGGCGAAAGCTCCGGGTTTTTTGTTATTCTGGGATGGCGGCCACACCTCCGTTTCACCTTTGAATGTGGCATTGATTGTGCTAATTTGAGGTTCAAGCGGAACCAACCAGTAATCTGTGAACAAACCTGTCATCATTAAACCCGCTGGTTGGGAGTTCACGCCGCGTCAGAAACCAGAAACAAACTATGAAAACTACCCGGCCAAAAGGTTTGGGAGGATTCACGCTGGTGGAAATCATGATTGTGATCGCCATCATCGCGTTGTTGGCGGCGATTGTGATCCCCAATCTGCTTCGCGCCAGCGCCAAATCCCAAGCCACCGCCTGCATCAACAACCTCCGGCAGATTGACACCGCCGTGCAGCAGTTCGCTGTCGAGGCCAAAAAACATGTCGGCGACATCATCACCTACCCCGACGACCTGACGCCTTACATTCATTTGAACCCGCAGGGGAAAATCCCGTCCTGTCCCGCCGGCGGCACTTACAGTCTGACCACGGTGGGCAGCGTTCCCTCCGCCCTGTGCTCGCTCGGCACCTCGGTCACGCCGGCGCATCTGCAGCCGTAGGCGTTGAATTGATTCACCGGCGCAAGGCCGTCCTTGCGCCGTTTTTTTATTTATCGGGCCGGCCGCCGGCACGTTCCGGCCATCGGGGCGGTTGACTTGGCTGCAAAATTAAATTAAACATCGCGCGTGATGCAACGGCAACCAGCCCAGCCATGAGCGCGATTTTGCAGACCGAAAAATTGCGCGTGGAATATCGCAGCCGTGAACTGCGCCAGCCCGCCAAGGTCGCCCTGCACGGCCTCGACCTCGAAGTCCGTGCCGGCGAAGTCTTCGGCTTCCTCGGCCCCAACGGCGCCGGCAAGACCACCACGATGAACGTCCTGCTCGGCTTTGTCCCGCCCTCCAGCGGCGCGGCCAGCCTGTTCGGCATTGACGTCCGCCAGCCCATCGCCCGCCAGCGCATCGGCTACCTGCCGGAGCTGACCTACTACTACAAGTTTCTCACCGCCGAGGAGCTGCTCCGCTTTTATGCGAAAATCTTCGGCCTGGCGCGCGGCGAAGCCGACCAGCGCATTGACCGGCTGCTGAAGCTGGTTGAACTGGAACACGCGCGCAAACGCCCGATCAAATCCTATTCGAAGGGCATGCAGCAGCGGGTCGGCCTCGCCCAGTCCCTCATCAACAATCCCGATTTGCTCATCCTCGACGAGCCGACGAGCGGCCTCGACCCGCTGGGCCGCATGAAAGTCCGCGAAATCATCCAGCGCCTCAAGAACGAGGGCAAAACGGTCTTCTTCTCCTCGCACGAACTCGGCGAGGTTGAGACCGTATGCGACCGCGTGGCCATCGTGCACCAGGGCGAACTCAAAGCCGTCGGCACCGTCGCCGATATCTCCGCCGGCCACGAAAACCTGGAAAAAGCCTTTCTGAAAATCGTCGGCTTCACCTCGTCCACCCCGCTATGAACAAAATATTCGCGCTCGCCGGCGTCGTCATCCGGGAACTCTACCGCCGCAAGGATTTCTACGTCCTGTTCGTCCTCACCGCGCTGCTCACGCTGGCCGCCGCCGCGATGAATTTCTTCCACGACGAAAAAATCGTCCGCTACGTCAAGGACATCTGCCTGTTGCTCATCTGGGTTTCCGCCCTGCTCGTCGCCATCGTCACCACCGCGCGGCAAATCCCCGCCGAACGCGAGGCGCGCACCATCTTTCCGCTGCTGGCCAAACCGGTGTCGCGCGGGCAGGTCATCGCCGGGAAGTTCCTCGGCTGCTGGCTGGCGACCGGCGTGGCGCTGGTCGTGTTTTATTTTTTCTTCGCCGTCATCACCGGTTCCCGCGAGCAGATCTGGCCGCTGGCGGTTTATCTCCAGGCGCTCTGGATGCAATGGGCCATGCTGGCCGTCGTCATCGCCATGGTGCTGCTCGGCTCCATCTATTTTGCCGCGCCGTCGTCCACCATCACCATCTGCTTCATTGTCGTGGCGGGCATTCTCGGCCTCGGCACGCATTTGCACGTCGTCGCGCTCCAGCAGGCGGAGCCGATGCAGACCATCCTCACGCTGGGCTATTTCCTGATGCCGCACCTGGAATGGTATGACCTGCGCGACTTTGTGGTTTATGACATGGGCCTCGTATCGTGGGGGGCGTTTGCGCTGGCGACCCTTTACGCGGCGGTGTGGACGGGGATATTCCTGCTGCTGGCCTGGTTCGGCTTCCGCCGCAAAAACCTGACGACCTGATGAAGTTTCCGCCGCTGCTTGCGCTTGTCGCGCTGCTGGCGCTGGCGTTCACGCTGGCGACCGGCCTCGCCCCGCGCGCCGGCGACTGGAGCCGCCGCGACCAGTCCGGCAACCTTTTCGGCCTGATGTTCGGCGACGGCCGCAAGCTGTTCGCCAACCAATTCTTCACCATGGCCGACGTTTATTTCCATAGCGGCTATTATCCGTCCGTGTTTGACAAGCGCGGGGCCGAGGAAAAGGAAATCATCTCCGCCAGCCACGGCCGGAAGGAGACCGAAGACGACGAGAAGAACGAGGATTTCCTTGGCAAACCGAAGGACTGGATTGACGCCTTCGGCCGCCATTTCCGGATCACCCAGCACACGCACCTGGAGCATCACACCGAGCGCGAGATCCTCCCGTGGCTCCGCCTCGCCGCCGATCTCGATCCGCAAAAGATCGACACCTTCACCGTCGGCGCGTTTTTCCTGCGCGAGCATCTGGGCCGTCCGGACCAGGCGGAGGCGTTTCTGCGCGAAGGCCTGCGCCACAATCCTGGCAACTGCGAACTCCTGTTCGAGCTCGGCCGGCTGTATCACGAAAGCTCCCACGACCTCGACCGCGCCCGCAACGTCTGGGAACTCGGCGTGAATAAATATCTCGCCCTGCCGCCGGCGCAGATGAAGGACGACCGGCTCGTCTTCGAGGAGCTCGTCGTCAACCTGGCGCACTTGGAGGACGAGGCCGGCAACTACGGCCAGGCCATCAACTGGTATCAAGCCGCCCAGAAAGTCTCGCCCAACCCCGCCGCCCTGCAGGTGCACATCGACGAGCTCCGGAAAAAACTCGCCGCGCTCGTTCCCGTCGCCCCCGGGAACCTGTATTGACCGATGGTGGGGCGAGCGTCCGCGCGAGCCGTTTTGCCACCGCCATCCCCGCTCGCGGGTACGCTCGCCCCACCGTGGTAAAATTGCCACCGCGCAATTCCGCGTGGTCTTTCCGCCGCCGCTCTGGTTAAATTTCCGCGATGAAAGCCCGGTCATCCCAAATCAAACGCCACACCCTGGAAACCCGCATCTCCGTCCGCCTCAACCTGGACGGCGCCGGCCGGTCCAAAATCCGCACCGGCATCCCCTTCTTCGACCACATGCTCACGCTCTTTGCCAAGCATGCCACCGTGGACCTGGATTTGCGTTGCGACGGCGACCTCGCCGTGGACGCCCACCACACCGTGGAAGACTGCGGCATCGCCCTCGGCCAGGCCGTCGCCACCGCCCTCGGCGACAAGCGCGGCATCTGCCGCTACGGCCACGGCTTTGATCCGCGCAATCCCTTCACCGGTGAAGCCTATGTGCCGATGGACGAATGCCTCGCCCGCTGCGTCGTGGATTTCAGCGGCCGCCCCTATCTCGTCTGGCGCGGGCTGGACAAATTTTCCATGAAGATCACCGATGCCGAGAAGCGCCAGGACATGTCCAGCGCCTTCCGGTTCGGCCTCGCCCGCGAATTTTTCCAGGGCTTCACCAACGAGGCCCGGTGCAACCTCCATCTCGAACTCCTCTACGGCGACGAACCGCACCACATCGTCGAGGCGCTGTTCAAGGCCTTTGCCCGCGCCGTGGACGCCGCGCGCCGGCACGACCCGCGCATCGCCGGCCGGCTGCCCAGCACCAAGGGCAAGCTGTAATACCCTCCCGCGATCCTGCCCGGCCCGCGCCGCCGCCTGACCGGACCGTGAACCCTCCTGACCGGCGGGCCCTTCATCCTGACCGGCGCACGCATCATCCTGTCAGGAGCGCGGGCTATCCTGACCGGCGGACGAACCATCCTGACCGGAGCACGCGTCCTCCCGTCAGGAGCGAGGGCCATCCTGACCGGCGGACAGGCAATCCCGTCAGGAGCACGCATCATCCTGACCGGAGAGAGGGCAATCCGGACAGAAATTTAGGGGGAAACAGTCAGAGAACCGCCTTATTTTCAACACCTTCCGCAAGAATTGTCAAAAATCGACAGTTTGGGCTGCCTCTGGTGGGGCGAGGCTACCGACGAGCCGGGGGAAAAGGGAAAATTTGTGGTTCGACGGCTTACCATCGCCGCCGCCTTGGTAGGAGACGAGGTGACGAGACTCTAAGAGAAGAAAAGTTAGAACACCTCAAGTTGTCCCGGTTAACCGCTGACTTTACCTCCAGCCGCAATCCCGTTCGCGGGGTTGCGGTTTTTCGTTTCCGCGCGCCGCCGGCGGAATTGCCCTTTTCCGCCCTGCCGTTTGCGCTTATGCTGGCCGCGTGGAGACGGCGATGGCCTTGGTGATTCTGGTGTTCGCGGGCGCGAGTTTCTTCTTCGCGCTGGCGGAGACGGCGCTGTTTTCCCTGAACAACTGGCAGGTGGCGCAACTGGCCGAAAAACATCCCCGCGCCGGCCGGATCGCGGCCGAACTGCTGGAACGCCCGCAGGATCTCCTCGCCACGCTCGCGCTCGGCAACACGTTCGCCAACGCCGCCATCCTGGCCGCCGCCCTCCGCATGGTGTTCGCCGCGCACTGGGCGCTGGCGTTCACGATGCTGGCCGTGGCCGCCGTGGTCCTGCTCATCGGCGAGGTGCTGCCCAAGACGCTCGCGGTGCGGCAGCCGGAATACTGGGCGCTCCGCGTGGCGTGGCCGCTGCTGGCGTTTCGCCGGCTTACCAAGCCGTTCTACCGCGCCGCGCAGTGGACGAACGCGGCGATCCTCAAGCAGGCCGCCGCCAAATCCGCGCCGCCCGCCGCCGTCACGGAGGCGGAATACCAGGAACTGCTCGAACTCGCCTGGCAGCAGGGCACGCTGGAGGAGTCGGAGCGCGAAATCATCCTGCAAATCATCAGCCTCGACCGCCGCACGGCCCGCGATGTGATGCGCCCCCGCGCCGGCATGACGTGTGTTTCCGACGACGCGACGGTGGCGGACATGCTCGCGGTGGCGCGCCAATCCAAACACCGCCGCCTGCCGATCTATGATGAAACGCCGGACACCATCGTCGGCATCCTGAACACGCGGGCGCTGCTGCTCGATCCCCAGGCGGATCTGGCGGAGGTGATTGAATTTCCGTCGTTCGTGCCGGAATCCATGAATCTGCTCCAGCTGTTCCGCGCGCTGCAAAAGCAGCAGCGCGGCCTGGCCATCGTGCTGGATGAATTCGGCGGCGCCGCCGGGCTGGTGACGATGGAGGACATCCTCGGCGGCATTGTCGGCAAGATCCACGCCACGGCCGAACCGCAGGGGTTTGTGCTGGAAAAGCTGGCCGCGGGCCGGTGGCGCGTGAACGGCACGATGCGCCTGGAGGATTTCCGCCGCGAATTTCCCGCGCTGCCCGACGTGGCCGAGGTGGAGACGATGGGCGGCCTGCTCACGCATCTGCTCGGCGTGGTGCCGGATAACGGCGAATCCGCAACCTTTGCCGGCCTGAAACTCACGGCCCAGGGAACCGACGAGCGGCGCGTGCGCGAACTGCTGGTGCAACAACTGAAATGAGCATCTACCTGCCATCTTTTTTCGCCCTGCTGCTGTGCCTGCTGCTGTCGTTCCTGCTGTCGGGCATGGAGGCGGGCGTGTTTGCGCTGAACCGGCTGCGCGTGCGGCGGCTGGCGCGCACCGGCAACCGGCAGGCGCAGATCCTGCACGGCTTCCTCGAACAGCCGGAGAAATTCCTTTGGACCATCCTCGTCGGCAACACGCTGGTGAATTTTCTCATTCTCGGCTGGGTCATCGAGCAATTGCACGAGCATTTCGCCGGGCGGCTGTTTCTCATCGTGACGCTGCTGGCGGCGGTCGTGTTTTTGTTCTACGCCTTTTTTGATCTGCTGCCGAAAATGCTGTTCCGCTCGTATCCGAACCGGCTGTGCCTGTCCACGGCCAAGGTTTTCCGGCTGGCCAGCCTGGTGCTAAGCCCGGTGGTGTTCATCGTCGAGGGCGTGTCGCTGGCGGTGTTGCGCTGGACCGGCGCGCGGGCGTTCACGGGCCGGCTCTTCGGCAACCGCGAGGAAATGCGCGCCGTGATGGCCGAGGCGGCGCAGGCGCTCACCACCGAGGAACACGCGATGGTCAACCGCGTTCTGGACTTGCAGCATTTCACCGTCGCGCAAATCACCGTGCCCCTGGCAAAAACCTTTTCCGTCGCCGCCGGCTCGCCGCTGCGCGAGGCGCTGGCCCTGGCGCGGGAAAAAAACCTGTCGCGGCTGCCGGTCTGGGAGACGCGCGACGGAAAAAACCGGATTGCCGGCCTGCTGGAAGTGAGCCGGCTGCTCTTCCGCGAACAGCTCGACGCGAATAAACCGGTGGCGGAATTCATGTCGCCCGCACTGTTCATCGACGAGGACACGCGGCTGGAAATAGCGCTGCGGCGGCTGCAGCGCGCCGGGCAGCGGCTGGCCATCGTGCTGGCGCGCGACCGCCGCGAGGCGGGCGTGGTCGCGCTGGAGGACATTTTGAAACTGATGTTCGGCGAGGTGAAACTATGAACCATTGGGCCGCGCTCATGGATGACGCCTTGAAGCTGCTCGCCGTCGCGCTGCTGGTGGCGCTGAACGCCTTTTTTGTCGCGGCTGAACTGGCGTTCGTCCGCATCCGCGACACGCAGCTGGCATCGCTCGCCGCCCGCGGCCACCGCCGGGCGGGCAAGGCGCGGCACATCGTCGCACACATCGACTCCTATATCGGCGCGACGCAGTTCGGCATCACCCTCGCAAGCATGGCGATGGGGGTGCTGGTGGAACCGGTCTTCCGCGCGCTGCTGGAACCGCTGTTCCCGCTGCTGAAAATCACCGCCGACAGCACGCAAAGCACCGTCGCCATCGCCGTCGGTTTTTTTGTCAATTGCTACCTGCTCATCATTGCGGGCGAGCTGGTTCCGAAGGCCATTGCCATCCGGCGCACGCTGGCAACCGCGCTGTGGACGGCCAGCCCGCTGGATTGGTTCTACCGGATTTCGTATCCGTTCATCTGGGTGCTGCACCACTCATCGCTGTTCGTCTTGCAGCGGCTCGGATTCCCTGACGCGGGCCAGCGCGATGATCATTCCGAGGAGGAGCTGCGCCTCGTGCTCGCATCCAGGCAAGGCTCGGCGGACCAGCGCAACCTGATCTTGAACGCGCTCGACCTGCGGCACCGCACCGCGCGAGAGGTGATGCGTCCGCGCAACGAAATCACCGCATTCGACGCCACCGCGCCCATCGCAGAATGCCTGGCGCTGGCGGAGAAAACGCGTTACTCGCGCTTCCCGATCTGCGAGGGCGGCAATCCGGACAGGATGCTCGGCGTGGTTCACATCAAGGATTTGTATGCCTGGCGCGAGCGGGCGAAGACCGCGGCGGATTTGCTGCCGGCCGCGCGAAAATTATTTTACGTCCCCGAAACCGCGTCGCTCGACCGGCTGCTCCGGCGCTTTCTCGACCGGAAATCCCACTTTGCCGTGGTGGTGGACGAATTCGGCGGAACCGTCGGCGTCGTGACCCTGGAGAACACCATCGAAGCGCTCGTCGGGCAGATTCAGGACGAATTCGACGCGGAGAAATCCGAGCTGTCGCGCCTCAGCGAACACTCATGGGACGCCGCCGGCACCCTGGCGTTGCATGAGCTTGAAAAAATCACCGGCCCGGTCGCGCACGATGAAAACACCACGACTGCCAGCGGCTGGGTCACGGAAAAGCTCGGCGGGTTTCCCAAGCCCGGCGACGTGGTGACTGTGAATGGCTTTGAATTGTGCGTGCAGGAAATGGACGGACCGCGCGTGGCAAAATTAAAAGTATCGCAAAAGAAATGAGTCACCACTTCGCGCCGCGAATGGAAAAGACCATGACCGCGGCGGCGAGGATTGCGTCCACCACCGCCGCCGACCACAGCCCCGCCTGCGCCGACCCGGCGGCAAAGAACAGAATCGCGCCCAACCACAGCACCAAGGGTGCGAAGTCGGGCGTGCTGGGGTTGCCCGGCTGTTTTCTGATGAGATAAGGCATGACGAACGCGAGGATGATAAGTGACACCGCCAGCCAGCCGAGCAAACCCAGCGGCGAGACACCATGCCAGGTGACCGCGATTTTCGTCGGCTGCCAGAGCCAGAGACGCTTCACATGGCCGGCGAAAGGTTCCAGCGCGAGGTCGAACCCAACCGACAGGATGGTGGTGAGGCTAAGCAGCCACAGGCCGTAGTTTTTCACCTTGCGCCACGGCCGTAAAATCAGGCGCACAACGCCGCGCGAATTGAAAATGACCACCACCCACAGCAGGGGCAGAGTCCACGGCACGGTGTTGAACAACTTTGGCCCGGCGGTTTCGCCGAACGTGACCGGACCAAACGGCAGGCCGGTCCGCTCGCTCAAGCCGTGCGCCGCGCCGCCGATGAGCGCGGCGATGAACGCGGCGAAGGCGATGCTTTCCACCGGCAGCTGCCGCGTGAGCGCAGTGATGCTGGCGATGGCGGCCAACGCAATGATGAAACCGTCGAGTGCGGCAAACAGTTTGGGAGAAATCAGGACAATGGCAGCCAAGACCCCCACCGTGGCAGTAATTGTCCAGTGCAGCCCGTTCAGGATTTTAGAGGCAGACAGTCCCATTCACTTTTCTGGACAGTGCAAAATTTTCCGGCGGCGGGCAAACCCGAAATTGTCATTTTTCCGCATTAATTGGGCGGCGTGAATTGCCTTGAGGGCAGGCATCGGATTTGCTCTGCTCAACCGCATGACTCTCGACGAAACCAGTGAACAGATCAAGGCTTGTGCGGAACAGATGAATGTGCGCTATGGCGGCGTGGTGTTTGACGAGTGGGCGGTGGTGTCGCTTGCGGAAAACAAGGCGCGCGTGCTGGCCTATACCGGGCCGCGCAATGACGACTTCCTGAAAAACTTCGTGCGCGACCTCGGCACGCTCCGCACGGCGCTGCTCGGCGGGCAGCACGGCGCCGGCGACTTTGAATTTGCCCGGCACGGCGTGGGCACGGACATCGAGGCGTTTCTGGTGCTGGGCAGCGGCTTGTACCTCATCTGCAACAACACGCGTGATTCCATGGATGGCATTGCAAAAAACCCGCGCTGGCTCGGCGCACAGGTGCCGTTTGCGGAGTTTGCCGACAAAATTCGCGCCAATCCGCTGGCGGTTTCCTGGGACACCCGGCATTTGTCCCGCTGAAATGAAGCAAGCGGACCGGAGCAATTAACCATCCGGCGCGACCGCGGCCCGCGCGGCTAATTGGCCGTCCACTTGTATGCGTAGCCGGCGGGCGGTTCGTAGCGAAAGGGAAAGTTCTCGAGGCCGCCGTTGCCGTTCCAGAAAATCCTAAGGTAGCTGACGTGACCGTCCACGAAGCCGGCTTCGGCCTGCGCGTCAAAATGCTGCCGGCCCTGCGGCTAGAGATTGTGCCAGCTCACAGCCAAGCCGCCGGCGATCTCGCCGACCAGCGCCGTTTTGGAGGGTTCCCGCACGGTGGCCAGCTTCCGGCCGGCCAGCCCGAATTCTCCGTTCCCGCGGTCAATTCCGTTGAAACCGTAGCTGGAAAAATGCGCCAGGGCGGACAGGAAAAAGCCCGTTTCCACCGGGCAGTCGAACAAGGCGAGGTTGGACTGCACCTCCGGCGGCAAGCCGAGATACTGCGGGAGGCAGTCCTTGTAGGCGTAATAGATCTCGTTGGTGAAATAATTCATCTGGTCGCCGTGGTCATCCGTGTAGAGGTGGAAAGCGAAACCGATCTGGCGGATGTTACTGGCACACACTGCCCGTTTGGCGGCCGCCTTGGATGCCGCCAGCGCCGGCAGCAGCAGCGCGGCGAGAATGCCAATGATGGCGATCACCACCAGTAATTCAATCAGGGTGAATGCGTGTTTCATGTCCAGCCGGTTTTGAAACCTCGTTCAACTCAACAGCCCTTTCCACAAAAAATAACCGTAGCTGCCGACCAGCGCCAGGCCCGCAAGGCGCGGCAGTTTGCCAAACAGCGAAACAAACAGGAAATGCGCCAGCGTCGCGCTCAACAAGATGACCATGCCGGCATGGAAAAAGGCCGGCAGCACCAAGGGACGATACAGCGCATAAATGCCGAGACATAGCGGAATGGAGACATGCGCGTCGCCGACCTGCGAGGTGTAGACGACTTCCGGCTGTCTGCGCCAGCCGTAATAAAACGCCAGCACTGCGTTTGGCAGCACCATCAGCCAGCCGCTCAACCAGCCGAGATATTTCACGCTGATGAAGCCGTGGTGAATATGCGAAATCCACGCGACCAGCCAGCTGGTGCTGAGGTAAATGGCGTATGCGCCGGCCGCCAGCAGACCCAGATCCACCAGCAGCATCAGGCTGAAAATAGATTGGCCCTGGCGCACGTTCGACTTGAGTACCTCAAAAACATGGAAGCATTGCCAAAATAAAAACAGCCCCACCAGCACCAGTCCATCGTTGGAATCCAGCCGGCCCTTCCGGCCCATCACCCAGACTACGCCGGTGAAAAATGCCACGGCCAACAGCGTCAGCAGCAGCGACAGCCGGTGCAGTTCCTGGGCGTTGCTGCCGGCTTTCGATTTCCTACCCGCATCCTTTTTCTTCTTGGGCAACACGTTCAGACCCCAGATGACGGCGGGCAGGCCGAGCACCAGCGTCATGTTCGAGACGTTATTGACGAGCGAATTTGTCATTACGTCCGCACCGGAGCCGCCGGTCTGGCCGAGGATAAAGGCGAAGATCAGATTGCCCATGCCGGAACAATATGGCATGACCAACGTGCCGAGAACGGTGCCCTCAAAGCCGCGCCCGCTCATCGCCTCCAGCCGCCAGATCATCAAGAAAGACGCCACAAGAAACAGCGCCAAGAACAGCCACGGCGCCAAGTGGCCCCGGGCTTCGATCCAATGGATGAACGGATTTAGCACGCCGCGCAGTCTAAATAAAAACATTTCCAGCGTGAACATAAACCTGCGTCAACGTTGTTTTGGGGGGAAAACGGCGGAGATGCGCGGCAAAACGATTTGACAGTTTTCAGGTTTAGCATCATCCTATCTGCATCCGTTTATTTGACGGACTCATAACGAGTGGTTGAGGGACTGGCCCGATGACACCACGGCAACCGATTGAACGTGGTTTCAATGACAGGTGCCAATTCCAGCCCAGGCATCATTGGCCCGGGAAAAATGAGAAGAGATGCACAACTGTATTGTCGCCCCTTCTCCTTGTGAGGCGGGGTTTTTTTATTGCCCTGATAAAAACAAAAGCTGTGTGGGTGACAGTCACAGACTGCCACTGCAAAAAAGATTTTATTTATGAGTGAACATCAAGGTTTCATGAAGGCGCTCAAGTGCCGCGAGTGCGGACGCGAGTATCCGCTCACCGCCACGCACGTTTGCGAGTTCGACTTTGGTCCCCTCGAAGTCGCCTACGATTACGACCGCATCAAAAAGTCGCTGACCAGGGCGGCGATTGAATCGCGGCCGAAAACGATGTGGCGTTACCGTGAACTGCTGCCCGTTGCCACCGAACCGACCGTTGGTAAACAAGCCGGCTACACGCCGCTCGTCAAGGCTGACCGGCTGGCGAAGCAACTCGGGATCCGCGAATTGTGGGTCAAGAACGACGCTGTGAATTACCCCACCCTCTCGTTCAAAGACCGCGTGGTCAGCGTCGCCTTGAGCCGCGCCAAGGAGCTTGGTTTTCAAACCGTTGCGTGCGCGTCCACGGGAAATCTGGCGAATTCGGTCGCGGCGCAAGCCGCCAGCGCCGGATTGAAAGCCTACGTCTTTATTCCGTCGGATTTGGAACATGGAAAAATCGTCAACTCCCTCATCTACGGAGCGAACGTCATTGCCATCAAGGGCCATTACGACGAGGTGAACCGGCTCTGCGCCGAGATTGCCGGCAAGTTCGGCTGGGCGTTTGTGAACGTGAACATGAGGCCGTATTACGCCGAAGGCTCAAAGAGCATGGCTTATGAAATCGCCGAGCAACTTGGCTGGCGCGCACCCGAACACACCATTGTCCCGATGGCGTCCGGTTCGCTGCTCACCAAGATTCACAAAGGCTATCAGGAGCTGGTGAAGGTCGGCCTCATCGCCGAGGCGCAGCCAAAAATTTATGGCGCGCAGGCCACGGGCTGTTCGCCGATTTCCGTCGCGCAGAAGGCTGGTCTCGATTTCTTCAAGCCGGTGAAACCCGATACGATTGCAAAATCGCTCGCCATCGGAACGCCCGCCGACGGCTTTTACGCCCTCAAAGTGATGCGCGAAACCAACGCCGCCGCCGATGACGTGACGGACGACGAAATCCGCGACGCAATCAAGCTGCTCGCCGAGACGGAAGGCATTTTTGCCGAGACCGCCGGCGGCGTGACCGTGGGAGTGGCGAAGAAACTCATTGCATCCGGCAAAATACCGCGCGATTCTTCCGCTGTCATCTGTGTCACCGGCAACGGATTGAAGACGCTCGACGCCGTGCAAGGTCATTGCGGCAATGCGCGTGAAATTAAGCCGAGCCTGCGCGAGTTTGAAGCGCTGCTGGCACGGGAAGAAAAAGTTAACGCTTAAAATATTTATGCCAAAGAAAGTCCGCATTCCCACCCCGCTCCGCAAGTTGACCAACAACGAGGAAGTGGTCGAAATCAACGCCGCCACCATTGGCGAGGCCATTGTCGAATTGCAAACGCGTTTCCCCGGCATCCAGGAACGACTCGTGGATGAAAAGGGCGAAGTCCGCCGCTTCGTCAACGTCTATGTCAATGAGGAGGACATTCGCTTCCTCCAGAACCGCGAGACGCCGCTCAAAGACGGCGACGAAATCAGCATCATCCCCGCCATTGCGGGCGGCTAGAATTACCTGCGAATTTCAAATTGCGAACAGCGAATTAAATAATATGACCACGCCCAAGAAAAAGGTATCCGTCATCAAACCGAATTCCCCGGTACAGCAGCGTTTGTGGCTGATGTATCCGCCCAAGCTCATCAAGAAACCATTCATCTGGGAGGTCGGCCACAAGTTCAAGATCACCACCAACATCCGCCAAGCCAGCGTGACGGATGAGATAGGCATTGTCTGCCTCGAACTTGACGGAGCCCGCAGCGAAGTGGATCTGGCCATCAAATGGCTGGAGAAAAACGGGGTAAATGTCGAACCAGTGGAAATCGGCGTAATCGCCGGCTAAGGTTGGTTTATTAAATTCTTAACCGGCGCGGATAATTCCGCGCCGGTTGTTTTTATTTCTAAAGCAATAAGATGTGCTAAAGTATTGACATATAATTAAATTTGAAGTAGTATATTTAACCGAAGAGGAATTGCCTCAGATTTTGCAGCAGTTGAAAGCACCTTGCTGCGCCGGCACAAAGCCATACAAATAAAACTAGAAAGGAAAAATGAAAACAGCCAAATCCAAAACATCCAAGCCGAAGAAAACCGCTAAACCCGCAGCCGTAGCCGTAGTCGCTCCGGTGCGCAAGGCGGCCGTCAAATTGCCCGCCGCCAAAGTCTCCACTGCCAAGACCCAGGCCCCGGCCGCGGCCCCGCGCCGCGAAATCACCAGCGACTGCATCGCGTCCCGCGCCTACTCGCTCTGGGAGCAGCAGGGACGCCCGCAGGGCCGGGACCTCGAATTCTGGCTGCAAGCCAAAACGCAGCTAGAGTCATCCCAGTCATTCGCAGCCTAGTTTGACTTTGCAAGCAAACAACGGCGCGGACCATTTTCTGCTCCGCGCCGTTGTTTGATTCAAGCCATTACCGCCAGCTCACTTCTTGTGCCGGCGCTTAACATGAAGCTGCGTGGTTGCGTGAACCAGCGCGGCATGAACAGTGGCGGACTCCTCGTCGCTCAGCTTTTGTGACAGACGCGCCTCGGCGCGCTGCATGGCTTCGGCCGCCATGGTTTCGTCAATGTCATCGGCCTTGATGGCCATGTCAGTGAGGACGTTCACGCGGGTGGCGGTGATTTGCACAAAGCCGTCGCCCACGGCGAGAAAAAGGTTCTGCCCGGACTGGCGCACGGTGACTTCCCCGGCGGTCAACTGGGTCATGACCGGCTCATGGCCGGGCATGATGCCCATTTCACCCTCGACGCCTGAGAGCGTAACCATGTCCACCTCACCGGAGAAAATCATTGCCTCCGGGGTGACGATTTCCAATTTTAGCGTTGCAGCCATTTAGCTTTCTTTGATTTCGTCAATCCCGCCCTTCATGTAGAAATTCTGTTCGGGCACGTCGTCGTGCTTGCCTTCGAGAATTTCCTTGAATGCGCGGACGGTCTCCGCCACGGGAACCTGCTTGCCTTCGCGGCCGGTGAAGACCTGCGCGACGGTGAACGGCTGGCTCAAGAAACGCTGAATCTTGCGGGCGCGATAGACCGTGAGCTTGTCGTCAGGCGACAGCTCGTCCATGCCGAGAATCGCGATGATGTCCTGCAAATCCTTGTAGCGCTGCAACACTTTCTGCACACCGCGCGCGACATCGTAGTGTTCCTGACCGACAAATTCCGGCGCGAGGGCGCGGGAGCTGGACGACAGAGGGTCCACGGCGGGGAAAATGCCGAGTTCCGCGATGGAGCGTTCGAGCACGATGGTTGCGTCCAAATGCGCGAATGTCGTGGCCGGCGCCGGGTCGGTCAAGTCGTCCGCCGGCACATAGACCGCCTGGAACGAGGTGATGGAACCTTTCTTCGTCGAAGTGATGCGCTCCTGCAAATCACCCATTTCGGCGGCGAGCGTCGGCTGGTAACCGACCGCCGACGGCGTGCGGCCAAGCAAGGCAGACACTTCGGAGCCGGCCTGGGAGAAACGGAAGATGTTATCCACGAACAGGAGCACGTCCTGGTTCTTCTCGTCACGAAAATATTCGGTCACGGCCAGCGCGGAGAGCGCCACCCGGAGACGCGCGCCGGGGGGTTCGTTCATCTGCCCGTAAACCAAGCCGATTTTTGAACCGGGGGCGATAATCGGCAGGCCAAATTCGTTCTTTTTCGGGTGCCCTTTTTCGTCCTTCTCGACCTTGATGACACCGGCCTCGATCATTTCGTTGTAAAGGTCGTTGCCTTCGCGGGTGCGCTCGCCGACGCCCGCGAACATCGAGATGCCGCCGTGCAGCTTCGCGATGTTGTTGATGAGTTCCATGATGACGACGGTCTTGCCGACGCCGGCGCCGCCGAAGGCGCCGACTTTGCCACCCTTCAAGAACGGGCAGATCAAATCAATAACCTTGATACCGGTCGTGAGAATCTGGGGCGTGGTGGACTGATCCACGAGCAGCGGGGCCGCGCGATGAATCGGGCAATACTTGTCGGCCTTGACCGGGCCCTGTTCATCCACGGCGTCGCCGGTGACGTTGAACACGCGGCCCATCACCGCCTCGCCCACGGGCATGGAAATCGGCAAGCCGGTGTCGGTCACCTCGTATCCGCGCTTGAGGCCTTCAGTGGTGCTCATGGCGACGGCGCGCACCCAATTGTCGCCGAGGTGCTGCTGCACTTCGAGAGTCAGCTTGGTCCGGCCCTGGCCGGGCAGGTCATAGGTAACGGTCAGCGCGTTGTAAATCGCGGGAAGTTCGCCGGTGAACTCGACGTCCACGACCGGGCCGATGATTTGAACGATTTTGCCTTTGCTCATGTGCTTAAAATGGTGATTCCAAATTTCTCAACCAACCGCCATTTGCGCGGTGGTGATTTCCAAAAGTTCCTTCGTGATGTTCGCCTGACGCAGCTTGTTGTATTCGAGCGTCAGGTCCTTGATGATCTGCTTGGCATTGTCCGTGGCATTCTTCATCGCCACCATGCGCGCGCTCTGCTCGCTGGCCTTCGTTTCCAGCAAAATCTGGTGCATCTGAAAATTCAAACTGTGCGGCAGCAATTCGCCCAGGACCGTTTCTTCGTCCGGCTCGAAATCAAAAACGTCCGTGCTGCTGCCGGCGGGCAATTCCTGCGCCGGGGAATTGACCCCCGCCGTGGCGGCGGAAATTTTTCCAAGGGGCAAAAACGGAACCAGCTGCGGCGACTGTGTCAGCGTGTTGATGAAGCGCGGGAACAAAATGTCCACCGCGTCCACTTCGCCCTTCAAAAACAACTGCTGCACAAATTTTGAAATCGCGCGCGCCTCGGCAAAATCCGGGTTGTCCTTGTAGCTGAATTCCGCCGCGAGATTCCGCTTTGTGCGCCCGACGAATTGCGCCGCCTTTCTTCCCGCCGTGACGAATATGGTCGTGTGCTTGTCGAGCTTGGACGCTTCGCGGAAGAGATTGCTGTTCAAGCCGCCACAAAGCCCGCGATCCGTGCCGACGAGGATCACCGCGCGTTTCGCCACCGGCCGCGACTGCATCAGCGGATGGTCAAAGCCAATCGTGCGCAAGGCCGCCTCGGCCATGATTTCGTTCAGCAATTGCGCATAAGGCCGCCCGACGAGCGCCGCCGACTGCGCCTTGCGCATCTTGGCGGCGGCCACCATCTGCATCGCCTTGGTGATCTGGGCGGTGTTCTTGACCGACTTGATACGTCGGCGTATGTCGCGCGTGCTGGCCATGAACAATTATCAGCGGTAGGTCTGCTTGAATTCCGTGACCGCGGTTTTCAGGTCCGCCGCGATGGCGTCGCTGATGGCTTTTTCATTGCGGATTTTCAGGAGCAAATCAGCCTTGCGCGTCGAGAAGAAATCCACCAGTTTGCCCTGGAAATCCTTCACCTTTTCCACCGGCACATCGTCAAAGAAATTATTCTGCGCCGTCCACAAAACCAAGACCTGCACTTCAACCGGCAGCGGGTTGTATTGGTTTTGCTTGAAGATTTCGATGATGCGCTTGCCGCGCTCGAGCAGCGCCTGCGTCTTCGCGTCGAGGTCGGAGCCGAACTGGGCAAACGCCGCGAGCTCACGGAACTGCGCCAAGTCGCCCTTGATGCGGCCGGCCACCTGCTTCATCGCCTTGATCTGCGCCGCGGAGCCGACGCGGCTCACGGACAAGCCGACGGACACAGCCGGACGAACGCCTTGATAAAACAAATCCGTCTCCAAATAAATCTGGCCGTCCGTGATGGAAATCACATTCGTGGGAATGTAAGCCGAAACGTCGCCCGCCTGCGTCTCAATGATCGGCAGCGCGGTGAGCGAGCCGTTGCCGTATTTTTCGCCAACGCGCGCGCTGCGTTCGAGCAGGCGGCTGTGGAGGTAAAACACATCGCCGGGATACGCTTCGCGGCCGGACGGGCGCTTCAAGATGAGCGAAACCTGGCGGTAGGCCACGGCATGCTTGGAGAGATCGTCGTAAATGATGAGCGCGTCCATGGCGTTGTCCATGAACCATTCGCCAACCGCCGCGCCGGCGAACGGCGCGAGATACTGGTTGGACGCGGAATCGGAAGCGGAGGCAACGACCACCACGGTGTAAGGCAGGGCGCCGGCTTCCTCGAGCACGCCGATGACGCGCGCGATGTTGGACTGCTTCTGGCCGATGGCGACGTAGATGTTGTAGATCGGGCGGAAATCCTTGTCGCCGGCGGCTTCGGCGGCCTTGTTGATGCGCGCCTGATTGATCATGGTGTCCACGCCGATCGTGGTCTTGCCGGTGCCACGGTCGCCGATGATGAGCTCGCGCTGGCCGCGGCCGATCGGAACCATCGCGTCAATCGCCATGATACCGGTCTGCACCGGCTGACTCACGGACCGGCGCTTGATGATGCCGGGGGCGATTTTCTCGACCGGATAAAAAGCGGTTTCCTTGATCGGCCCCTTGCCGTCCACCGGCTGACCGAGCGTATTGACCACGCGGCCCAGCAGGCCTTTGCCAACCGGAATCTGAAGCAGCTTGCCGGTGGTGCGGACTTCGGAGCCCTCCTTGATCTTGGTGTAATCGCCCAGGATGATCGCGCCGACCTCGGTTTCCTCCAGGTTGAGCGCAAGGCCGACGACGCCGTTGCCGAAGTCGAGCATCTCGTTGAGCATCGTGTCGGTCAGGCCTTCGATCTTGGCCACGCCGTCGCCGATTTCGCGGACGACGCCCACGTTCTGTTTTGCCGTCGCGGTCTTAGCGCCCGCGATCTGGGCTTCAATTTCCTGTAACAAATTACTCATAGAATCCGGTTAAAAACTTTGCTCTAATTTTTCCAAACGCGTTTTCACGCTGCCGTCGTAAAGGTCGCTGCCGACTTGAATCCGCAACCCGCCGATGAGCGCCGGGTTGGTCACATAATTGATTTCCAGCCCGGTGCCATAGCGCTTTTCCAAACCCGCCTGAACCTCCGCCATCAACGCCGGCGAACTCTCGACCGCGTTCTCAACGGTCGCCGTGCGCCGGGCGGTCTCCAGTTTCACCAACCGGTGCAGCCGGGACAGAATCTCAATGTAACCACGGGGCTTGCCGGCCACGAGCATGCCCGCGGCCTGCCGGACGCGACTTTCATCGAGCCGACCACTGACGAGGCAACTGCGAAACAGCTGCCGCGCTTCCCGCTGGGCTTGTTTGGAAATTTTCATTCCCGATTTATTGGCGCTGAAATTTCAAAGGGAGGATTTGAAACGCGTCAGGCGGACAGTTGCTTTTCCGTTTCCTGCGCCAGCCGGCGCTGGTCGTCAGCCGTCAGAATTTTGCCGGTGACGGTCGTGGTCGTCTGCACCACGAGCCGGCCGACTTCACGCTTCAACTCGGCCAGCATCCGGGCGTGGTCCTGGGCCGAGGCTTCCCGCGCCTTGGCAATGATCTGCTCGGCGGCGGCAATCGCCTTCTGCGTCTCGACTTCCCGCACGCGGTTGGCGGCCTCGCGCGCCTGCTCGATCATCTGATTGGCCACGTCGCCGGCCTGATTCAGAATCCGCTGGCGCTCCGCCTCGGTCCGGGCCAGTTCCGCCTTGATCTGGTCGGCGTTTTCCACGCTCTCGGCGATTTTCCTCTCGCGCGCATCGAGCATGGCGAACACCGGCTTGAAGGCATACCGCCTCAAGAAGAACAGCACGATGCCGAAGTTGACCAGCTGAGGAATCAGCTTGGTCCACTGGATGCCCAGCGTTTGGAGCAGGTCGCCCATAAATCAAAAAGATTACTTGTTGGTCAGCACGAAGAAGACCAGCATCGCGAGACCTTCGGCCAACGCCATCGCCAGAATGGCGGTGGTGAAAATTTTGCCGAAGGCGCCGGGATTGCGGCCGGTGGCGAGGGCCGCGCCGAAGCCGGCCAGGCCGATACCAATGGCGGCGCCACAACCAACCAGGCCCACGCCAATGTTGCCGTGCAAGGTTTGAACAACTACATCTGCTAGCATCATATGTTTTTTATTTTTTAGTTTTCAGTTTCATGCCGCCGTTCGCCGGAAGGTCTCCCGGCGGCAAAGTCAAAAAATCAGTGGCCGGGTTCCGCCCCGTCCTCGTCCGAGTGCGAGCAGAACAGGCTGATGAACACCAGGCTCAACAGCGTGAACACCAGCGCCTGCACCAGCGCGACCATGATTTCCAGGAAATAAAAGGGCAGCGCGGCGATCCCGAGCGGGGAGTTGGTGAGCATGATCGCCAGCACGCTTTCGCCGCCATAAATGTTGCCGTAAAGACGCATGGCCAGCGCCACCGGCCGCACGCAAATGGAAAGGATTTCCACGCAGCCGACAAACAGGAAGATCAGGGACAACGGGATCAGCACCCAACCCTTGAAACCACCTTTGACCCCGAAGATGTGCTTCACCAGCCCCCACGGGCCGTTGTATTTCAACGCCCACCAGGTGCTCATGATAAAGAAGATGCCCGCCATGGCGACGGTCATGTTGGCATCCGCCGTCGGCGGACGGAACAGCGGGGCCTCCGCGTGCTGGATGGCGAAGGGCAGCACACTCTTGACCGGCTCGCCCCAGCCGATGCTGCCGACGCCGGGCAACAGCCCCATCAGGTTTGAGGCGGCGATAAAAATGAAATATGTCGCCGCCAGCGGAAACACCCAGCGCGCCACTTTCGGCTCCAGCATGCCCCCGCACATGTCCCGCAGGCCGCCGATGAGCGCCTCCACGAAATTCTGCGTGCCGGACGGCACCTCCGTCATCTTGCGCGTGCCCAGCCGCACCACGATGATGATGAAAACCGCCACCACCCAGGTGTAGAGAATGGAATTGGTGACGGGGATGGAAGGAAACGACTTCGGCCATTGCTTCGCAAAGAGCGTCGGCACATGCTGCTCCTCCGGCGGCGCGTCCGCGGGCACCGGGCCAAAAAAGAGCAAGGCCGGAGCATACGCCGAAACCAGCGGCTTATCCGCTTCCGGCGAAGACGCGGCTGGCGCGGTGGCCACCGTTTCACCGACCGCCGGCGCAACAACCGTTTCCGCGCGGGCGGAAAGGATCAGAGCGGCCGTAAAAACAGCCAAAATTAAAATGATTTTTCCAAAACGGTTCACAAATTACGATTCCTGACGACACGAATACCAATCGAAAAAACATCGTTGCCAGAGACGGTCAAAAATGCCGAAACGTGAAAATTTTCACAAGCCTTTTTTGCAAATAATTTACTTCAGCCAGCCTTATCTGAAGGGTTCCAGTCCCGGCGCAACGACTCCGGCAACAGACCCTGCCCGCGCAACGTCCGCAGGCTCAATACGTCATGCCGTTTCGCCAGCCGCAGGCCGGCCTCGTCCAGCATCAGCGCACAATGAAAAAAATCCGGCGGCGTCAGGCCGAGCGCGCGGTAGAGCAAGATTTGCCGCGCAGTGCTGACCAGCAGATCCGCGCCGCGCACGACTTCGGTGATGCCCATCGCCGCATCGTCCACGGCGCACGAGAGCTGATACGCCGGCACATCGTCGTGCCGCCAGACGACGAAATCGCCGAAATCCCTTCCGGCCACGAAATTTTGCCCGCCGAGATTACCGTCCGTGAACGAAATGGCCCCGCCGTCGGGCACGCGGAAGCGCCAGGAGAATTTTGAATTCCGAACGGCGAAGTCCGAATTCAATCCGCCATCCGCCATCCGCCATCCGGGCTTTTCCCGGCACGTTCCGGGGTAAACCAACTCATCATCGGCCGCATGGGGCGCGGTAACGGCGTTCTGGATATCCTTCCGCGAACAGGTGCAGGGATAAATGAAATTGCCGGCGCTCAACCGGTCCAGCGCGGCGCGGTAAACATCCATCCGCCCGCTCTGGTTGTAGGGCGCAAAGGGTCCGCCGCAGTCCGGGCCTTCGCGCCAGGCAAAACCGAACCAGCGCAGGTCCTCGATCATCGCGTCCACAAATTCCATCCGGTAGCGGGTGGAATCCAGATCATCATTCCGCAAAATCAACACGCCGCCGTGGAGCCGGGCCCGTTCCTGAGCAGCCCAGAACGTCCGCGCGTGGCCGAGGTGCAGATAACCGGTCGGCGACGGCGCGAGCCGGCCCCGGTAAACGGCGGCCGGGACCGGGCGGCCGGTGGCGACCTGGCTGGGCGGATTCATGGGTGGAAATAAACAAAGAAGCCGCGCGGGCGCAAAGGTTTCTTTCGGGCGACAGCCGGGGCAGGTCCGGCCAACCGGCCCGCCAAAGTGGCTGGCGACCGGACCAAACCGGACCAAACCAGACCAAACCGGACCGCTTTAGTAAAATTTTCAGGGAGGAACCATCCAATCTGAAAAACCGGGCCGCAGTCCGGGGCCAAGGAGAGAGCAGGAGTGATCATAGGTTCAGGGCTAGAAGCCGCGCAATTTCATAACGGTGATGGTCCGGGCGGGGGTGGCGATGAGGTAGCGGAGCGCATCGGCGGCATCATCACAGCCGATGCCGTCGTCATCGGGATTGACCTTGAGGACATCCTCGGGGCGGCCGGGATCGTGCTGCAGCGCAGGCAGGCATTCAATGAGACGCCGGCAGCGGGAATGGATGAAGAGCGTGGGCCGGATCCCGGCAGCGGGGTCGCCGAAGCCCTTATGGATGGCGGCCCAACCGTTGATCCGATCGGTGGCGGCGGCGCGGAGGGAGATATCCAGGTCCCGGTACTGGCCGGCGATGGTGGAGCCCTCGGAATTGCGGTTGAAGATATCCTCCCCGGCGACAAAGCGGTTGAGGACAATGGAGTACCGGTTGACCGGCCGCAGGCTGACGCCGTGGCGCTGGAGCATGGCTTTAATGGCTTCCGCGTGACGGGCGGGAACCCAACCGCGCGCCGCGTGTTCATCCATGACGCAGACATTGCCATCGGCGTCCCGGCAGGCGAGGAGGACGACGGTGTAATGGTTGAAGCCGTAATCGAGGGCGGCGAACCATTCGACATCCCCGCTGACATTGAAATGGTCCACCACGTGGACATCGCGGCGGAAGGTGGTAAAGAACTGGCCGGCGGCGATGTCCCAATCGCCGTGGAGCCAGGCGCGGCGCTGCCAGCCGGTGAGCCGTTCGAGGACCTGGCGGTATCCGGCATTGGTGAAGGGGTTGTCGTGGATGGTGGCGGGGATGAAGCGGGTGTCCGATTCCAGATGCTGCTGGTACGGGGTGACGAAAGTGGAGCGAAACCAGGCATGGCCGACGCCGCCGGGGTTGGTGGTGCAATAGATGCGGGGCCGCCAGCCAGGCCGGGAAGTGCGATTGCAGGTGATGATGTCATGATATTTGCGAGAGGTCAGGGTGGTGGCCTCCTCGATGCCGATGACGTCATATTCGAGGCCAAGATAGGCATCGATGTCCTTCTCGCACTGGAAATGGCCGGCGATGATACGGGAGCCGTTGGCAAAGGTGAGGGTGGCGCGGGAGGCGGCCCAATCGTGCGGGAGGCGCGGAAAGAGCCGGCGGCGGAGGTCCTCGAAATTTTCGAGATTGGATTTGCCGACCTTGCGGAGGAGGAGGCATTTGAGGCCGGGGAAGCGCTGGCAATCGTCCAAGCCCATCTGGGCGACGAGCCAGAAGGATTTGCCGCCGCCCCGGGCGCCGCCGAAGCCGACGGCGGTGGGACCCCCAGGGAGGTCGCAGAGGCGGGCGGCGGCGCTGGCGGCGAGCTGGCGGGGCTGTAACACAACGCCGGCGCCGATGAAGTTCTGCATCTGGTCGAGCGGACAACCGGCGGCAAGGGCGGCCGCGGCAAGCCGGTCGGAGAACGACGGGGAAGGGAGATTGGAGGGCAGCATATAATTATCAGCGGTTTGGTTCCGGTTTTTAGTTTTGAGCAACGGGAGCGGGGGCCGGAGGCGGCGCGCCATAGGCTTTTTGAAGGGCGGCCGCCAATTCCAACTGGATGGGGGCGGCGGTTTCCGCAAGCGGAGCATCGGAGAGGGCCTGCCGGGCGAGGCGGGCGGCAATCTGGATGGCGCGCGAGGCCTGGGCGAGAGTCATTTTTTCGACCTGCGCATCACCGACCGTTTCGAGAAAACATTGGGCGGCAACGCGGAGTTTCCGGGCGCCCTCCCATTCCTGCTCGCGACATTCGCGAGTGCGCCGCGCCCAATCGTCGGCGCTTGCCCGGTGCAGGGCCAACTCAGCCTCCGCCCTCTGGCGGAGAATCCCGGCGTGGAAGGAGGCGATGCGCCCGCTCCAGCCAAACCGGGCGGACCAGGTTTTGACCGTGGTGAGATGCTCGCCCAACTGGTCGGCGACGGCCGAGAGCGAGCGGGCGTGACCGAGGGCGAAGTAGGCGGCGAAGGCAGCGCAAGCCCGCGGCGTTTCGCCGGGGGCGCGGGGGAAGTCCAGCGGGGCGGTCGGGGGCGCGCCGCCGGAACCGGTCGGCGGGTCACCCGGACCGCAGTCCACAGCGGCATCCGGGGCAGGCCCGCCGGATGAAGGCGGGCTGATTTCCGCGGGCGAGACGGCCGCGGCGGCAGGCGGGTCAGCGGGGACCGGCAAAACCGGCGGAATCGGCGCCAGAACAGCCGCCGACGCTGTTTGTATATTAAGCATGACGTACACTATACGATTTTTGTTGTCAGCGCAAGCGGAAAGTTGTATATATATTTTCACGTACCACTATGAAAACACCAGTTGGAAAAGCGATGAAGGCCCTGCGCAAGATTCTGGACCAGACGCAGGCAGAATTTGCGGCGATGATTGGCGCGTCCAAGGACGCGGTGGTGAGCTGGGAGAACGGCCGGAACCCGCTGTCACCCCCGCTGGCGCGGCGGATCGCGCTGGTCACGGGGGTGGATGCGCACGCCATCGCGCGAGGCGAGCTGCCCCTGCTGACCCAGTATACCGCGCCGAAGCGGCCTTACACCCGGGAAGAATTCGACCAACACCGGAAGACCTTTTGGGGCGGCACGCCGGAGGCGAATGTGCGGCGGCGGTTCGGGCCGTGCGCGGACACGCTGGAATTGCTGTTCCGGGCGGCGGCGAAAACGGGCCAGGGCGAAGCGTGCACCCGGCTGCCGGGGCTGCTGGATTCATTCATCCAGTGGTGCCACCAGGCACGGGAGGATTTTGAACTGGCGGCAGCCATTGATACGGAGCTGAACGAGCGGAGCTGGTCGATGGAATTGACCCACACCTATGCGGACTGGCGGAAGATGCTGAAGGTGAATCCGGGACGGGCGCGGATGATGAAGTTCAAGGATGATCCGACGAAGGACGGGCAGGAGGTGCACACGCAAAGAGTGCCGGTGGCGCCGGTCTGGATGCCCGGGGAAAGCATGCGGGCGCACGTGTCCAAGGGACAGGTGGACGTGCTGCGGCCGGACATTATTACTTGAAGGATGAGACTTGAGACCGGAGGGGGGAAAGCACCGAAACTGCGGTCAGTCGTCAGTCGTCAGCAAAGACAAAAGAGTCTAAGCAAAACGGAAGGCGGACCAGCAAGACCACGGACTACGGACTAAAGCTGAAATTCGGAAAGCGGAAAGCGAAAAAGCCTCACGCAAAGACGCAAAACAGAGGTTGAGCCAGTGATTGAAACGAATGTTCCAACGCAAGAAGCCCAGACGGGACAAGATACGGACCAAAGAGCAGAAGGAACTGCTGACAATATTGGTGGTGGTATCGCTGTTGCTGGTGTTTTTGATGGTGGGGTTGATGTGGTTGTTTAATGGCAAGCGATGAAAGTCTGTGCCATCGACCGGCAAATCCGGAGGGTGCAAGAACAATTGATTTCGATTGCCAGCCCAAAAAAGATCAAGGTAAATGAATCGGCCGCCACCTGTCATTTATGTGAAAGCCCGCAAGGACGTTCGCGCCGTTGCGATTCATTCATGAGCCCAACCCGCGAGCAACACGATCCGGGTGGTAAATCCCGCCCCGCCTGGCCCACCGATTCCAAGGTCTCTGCCCGTTTTTCGGAATGTGGCAAATATCGTTATGAACTCGCGGAGATATGGGATCCCCGGCGGCCGCTGATCCTGTGGATTCTCATGAACCCCAGCGTCGCCTGCCTGGATTACAGCGATCCCACCTTGCGTCGAACTGGTAATTTTGCCCGCGCCTGGGGCTACGGCGGTCAACTGATCGGCAATGTCCACGCTTATCGGGCAACCGATAAAAACCGGCTGCTGGCCGTCCAGGACCCCGTCGGGCCGGAAAATGACGCGGCCATTCAGGCCATGGCGCGGCGGGCTAAAACCGTTGTCCTGGCCTATGGCGCACCGCCAAAAAAGCTTGGCCGGCGCGGAGCTGTGGTGGCCAATTTACTGGTTTGGCATCCTGGACTGTCCCACCTGAAGCTGGCCAAAGACGGTCTCACCCCGGTACATCCCCTCTATCTCCCGGCTGACCTGCTGCCGCAACCTCACCAGCGAAAAGGCCGCACATGAGCGTTCCTGCAGACCTCCAATCTCGCCAAGCCATCAGATTTGAGACCTGAAAGAGGCATAAAATGGACTGCGGACCAGAGGGTGGAGGGCGGAGATCGGAAGGACCGGCCCATAAGTCGCGTTGCGCCGTAATAAACGCCTGATTGTTCAAAGGAATTCGTGCCGCCATTCGTCTGATATATTAAAATGGCGCACATGGCCGGGTCTGAAGACGAATTCAAGTTAATTGACCAAAGCCTTTCCGGTGACCCGGAGGCTTATGCTGCGCTGGTAAATCAGCATCAAAAGATGATTCGCGCAGTGACATTCCGCATGACCGGCTCGCTCGACGACGCCGAGGAACTCGCACAGGACGCGTTTTTACGGGCCTATCAACAGCTCGATTCATTCAATGGTGGCTCAAAGTTTTCAACTTGGGTTTGCAAGATTGCCATCAATTTGAGCCTCGACTGGCGACGCCGCGAAAGCCGCCGGGGCAGCATCCACTCGCAATGGGCGTCTGATACCATTTCTGAAAGAAATCCCGGCGGAGAATTTCCCGATGAGCTTTCGAGACGCGTCCAAGCCGCCCTTGACCGTCTGCCGGCAAAACAGCGCGCCGCCATCGTGCTGACCGTTTACGAAAGCCAAAGCCATGCAGAAGCCGCCAAAAGCCTAGGCTGTACTGAAGCCACCATTTCCTGGCGTGTTTTTGCCGCGCGCCGGAAACTAAAAAAACTGTTGCGAGACCTGCCCCATGAAGAACCCTGAACTGGATTCGATCTTAAAAAGTGCACGACTACCGGATATTCCGGAAGCATCCTTGGAGCTGTTTCCCCGCCGAATCGTGACCCGGATCAAACATAATGAAAGACCGTCCCATCCGACGAAAACCCTCCTGTCGCGACTCGCATGGGTTTTCGGATTGGTCGGTTGTGTCGTCATCGCCTTGGGCATTGGCCATTGGCATGGGCGGATGGAAACCGAAACGGCCCTGGCAAATGATAGTCTGGCGAACATAAAACTGATCCAAGAGACGCTATCATTGTTTCCCAATCGTGTCCGAGCCATCGTGCAGGATGAGCACGGTTTGAATCTGGTTCTTTCTGACAATGCTGATGTGCCAGTTTCATCACCGATCTACGTCCGCATCTGCGACGGCAAACATTGCTCGTCGCTGGTGACCTTCAGTGGGCAGGAAATCCAGATCGCCGGGCAGAAACTGACAGTGCTTTCGCAGCCGAACGGTGGAATCATTCTAGAAGGAAACCAATTTGTCTGGTCGAATACGGATCGGAATTACGCGGGCAACCACTTGAAGATCGAGGCCAAGAATCTTGGCTTGGCGGCAATGTGAGGCATCCAACTTATTTTATTACAACATGATTAGACGTTTAATTTTTGGTGCGGCTCTACGTCTGGGCGCAATTTGACTGGCATCTGTATCGCGTGCCGTTGAGCTCGTTACAATAAACCATCAATGCCGCCAGACTTCATAATTAAACGTTGTTTTTATCAAAGGATTTGCCGCCTTGGTTCGTCATATCATTAGAAAATGAGATTGCACAGGACATGGTTGGTGGCGGGATTGGCATTCGGTTGGGCCGGATATGCCTCCGCTCAATTGCAACTCGTGCCAGACCGTGAGCCGCAACAGGTTTTCGCTGGCAATACTCGAACAGTCACCACTGTGTGGCAAAATCACGGCACTGATGCTGTAAACGCAGTAATTCGCGTGAGAATGCTGCAAAACTCCTCGGCTACGGCCATCCGTTTGGGTGAAGTGGCTTGGAAAAGATTGCAGGTTTTGCCAGGTCAAACCGTCCTTGAGACGGCGCAACTTGATTTTCCGCTAGTGAAGGCAGAAACAAAGTTTCTGGTGCAATGGCTGGAAGGAACGAATCGTGTCCTCGGTAAAACCGAGGTGCTGGTTTATCCAACGAATCTGCTGGCGCAGCTGAAACCGTTGGCGGACGGCGAAGCGCTGGGCGTTTTTGATCAGCAGAACCAGCTCAAGCCGCTCTTGAAATCTTTGAATATTGAATTTGTGAATCTGGAAAATTCCGGCGTTGAAAACTTTTCGGGCAGGCTCGCCATTGTCGGCCCGTTCCAGTCGATAGCTCAAGTGCGCGAAGGTCTGCTGAATCAAATTCAGGCGCTAGCGAAAAAAGGCGCAGCGATTGTCTGGCTCCAGCCGCCGCCGGAGCCCTTACCGCAGCCCTCTCCCATCCAGCGGGAAAGGAAGAAACTACAGCCCTCGTTTTATTCCGTTTCGGAAAGCACAAACACCGTGATCGTCGTCCAGCCGGATTTGGTGGCCGATCTACCGGACAATCCGCAATCGCAGCTCAACTTGATTTATCTTTGCAAACTGGCGTTGCAGCCGGAAACCTTTCACTTCCCCAACTTAACCACACAACCATGACCAAATTATGAAAACCAAAATAATTCTAACCATCCTGTTACTGGCGACGCTGGCAATGACTGCCAGCGCGGCGGACAAACCTCAATCCTCGCTGACTGTGGCCGTGTATGATTTCACCGGCGACCCGGATGCCGCCAGCTACGGTAGCAAAGTGACCGCGCTCGTCACCGCCAATCTTACCACTGAGACCAATTTAGTCATGTTGGAGCGGGCGGAACTGACGAAGGCTTTGAGCGAGCAGGCGTTTGGCATTTCCGGCATGGTCAGCTCGGATGCGGCGGCGAAAATCGGGCAGATCACCGGCGCGAAAGTCTTGGTGGCCGGACAGATCATCAAGTCGGAAGGAAATCATCTCATCATCGTCGCCAATATCATCGGCACGGAAACGGGACGTTTGTTTGCCGACAAGGTGGAAGGCGCGGCGGATAATTTGTCGGAACTGACTTCCGATTTGAGCCGGAAGATTGCCGGGACCATTTCCGACCAGACCTCAAATCTTACCTTGCCAGCGCAGGAATCCAGAGAAGACCGGTTGGCTCGAATCATCAAAAACATTAATGGAACGAATCGACCTTCAATTTCCATCAGCATCAAGCGGACTGGCCATGCCTGGAATGAAACAACTGTTGAAGGCGAGCTTGGGGCGGTTTTATTGAAGGCGGGCTTCAAGGTTGTGGATGAAAAAGCGGATGGCAAGCCGGACATTGAAATTACTGGCGGTGGGGATTTGCTCGCACAACCCAACCGAGGAGGTGTGTATTCATGTTCCTACGGCTTGGACGTGAAAATCCAGGAACGCCGGACGGGTAACATTATTCTTTTTTATCGTCAGGTTAGTATTGCGACCAGCAACGGACATGCGGCAGCAGCAACTGCCTCTGCGGTCAAAGTTGCAGACGATTTGGCCGAGCGCATCATGCCGCTGCTGGCAAAATAGTCTGAACCTGTTAAACCTATGAAGATTTTTCTAAAATTCACTTTGCTGGCCGCGTTGGTTTGCACTGCCGGGAAAAGTTTTGCCGCCGATGGACCGCTTTCGGTCGCCGTGTTCGACTTTGATTCCAAGGACGACAACGTCCGCGAACTCGGCCCGAAAATCGCCACGCTGGTCAGCGCCAACTTGTCCGCCGAGCCGAACCTCATCACCGTCGAGCGCGCGGAATTGGAAAAGGCGCTGGGCGAACAGGAGCTGGGTCTGTCCGGCACGGTCACGCCGGACAGCGCGGCGAAGGTGGGCAATCTGACCGGCGCCAAAATCCTCATCACAGGGCGCGTGTTCAAGACGGACACGGAAATGTTCATCGTCGCCAAAATCATCGGTACGGAGACGAGCCGCGTGTATGGCGAGCTGGTCAAGGGCGGTGTGAATGTTTCCATCTCCGATATGTCCGAAAATCTGGCGAAAAAAATCGCGGCGGACGTGGTGCAGAAAGGCGACACGCTGGTTGCCAAAGTTGAGACGCACGAAGAACTGGTAGCCAAAATAAAAAGGGAATTAGGCGACAAGAAACTGCCGGTGGTATCGGTGAAGATTGTCGAACAGCATTTCGGTCAGCACGTCATTGATCCGGCGGCGCAGACAGAACTTTCGCTGATTCTGCAGCAATGCGGCTTCACGCTGGCGGATGACAATACCACCAACCGCGCGACGGTTGAAATCACCGGCGAGGCGTTCAGCGAATTCGGGATGCGCAAGGGCAATCTGCAAAGCTGCCGCGCGCGGATCGAAATCAAGGCGCGGGAGCTTTCCAACGGGAAAATCATTTCGGTTGATCGTCAGACGAGCGTCGCCGTGGATCTGGCCGAACATATCGCCGCCAAAACAGCCCTGCAAAACGGCGCTGGCGAGTTGGCGGAGCGACTGCTGCCGAAGCTCGTCAAATAGTCGGAGGCAGACCCGCCTACAAAAACCAAGCATCATGAATTTAATTCCGGGTGTTGTCATGACCCGAAGACAAATTTGGCACAGCCTTGCCATGTCCTTATGAATAGGAAAAATAGCGCCTGATTTGGCCAGCCTTACCCGCCCCGGGATTTTAGCGCCAAAGCGCCAAGATGAAAGTCATTACCGGACGGGCCAACGCGGGACGAAAGGACCACGGACTACAACTGAAATTCGGAAAGCAAAATTAAACACCAAGGGGGCGTAGCCCAAAAACAAGACTACGGACTACGGGTGCCGCCAGAATTTGCGGTGGACTTTCGGGAGCGATAAATTGATAATTACTTTATGAACCTAATTAAATACCCGGCGCGGATGCTTTGGGCGGCGAAATCCGGCCTGATCGCCAGCGGAATGCTGGCGGCGGCGGCGGTTTTCGCACAAGCCAACATCCCCGTCGTGCAAATCCAGGCGGACAAAGTCACGGCCAAGATGCCGCCGACCTTTTACGGGCTGATGACGGAGGAGATCAATTATTCCTACGAGGGCGGACTTTACGGCGAACTCATCCGGAACCGCACGTTCAAGGCGAACGCGAGCGAGGCGACATTCTGGAGCGCGACCGGCAACGCGGCCATTTCGCTGGATCCGACCACGCCGCTGAATGAAGCGCTGAACACCAGCTTGAAACTGGAGGCGACCCAGGCATCGAAAGACGCCCCGGCGGGAATCGCCAACGGCGGCTACTGGGGCATTCCCCTGCGCGAGCGGGGGGGCAGCCTCCACGCCTCGTTTTATGCCAAGGCCGCGAGCGGATTCAACGGCACCCTGACGGTGGCCATCCGCAGCGCCGACGGCAAGACCACGTTTGCCAGCGCCAAGGTTGGCGGGCTCACCAGCGAGTGGAAAAAATATGAGGCGGCATTGAAGCCCAGCCCCCGGTCACCCTCGAAGAACAATGTTTTCACGATCACGACGACGGCGCCCGGCACGATCTGGTTCCAACAGGTGTCGCTGTTTCCGCCGACCTATAAAAACCGCGCCAACGGCGCCCGCGCTGATATTTCACAGCTGCTCGCGGAGGCGCAGCCGAAGTTTTTGCGCTTCCCCGGCGGCAATTACGTGGAAGGCGACAATTTCAAGGAGCGGTTTGACTGGAAGAAAACCATCGGCCCGATCGAGCAACGGGCCGGCCACCGCAGCTGCTGGGGCTACTGGTCCACGGATGGATTCGGCCTGCCGGAATTTCTCGGCTGGTGCGAAGACCTCGGCATGGAGCCGGTGCTGGCGGTGTTCGCCGGATATACCCTAAAGCATGATTACGTCAAAGCCGGCCCGGAGCTGGAGCCGTATGTCCAGGAAGCGATGGAGGAAATCGAATACGTGACCGGCGACGCGGCCACAACCAGGTGGGGGGCGCAACGCGCGAAGGACGGCCATCCCGCGCCGCTCAAGCTGCGCTACGTGGAAATCGGCAACGAAGACTGGTTCGACAAATCCGGCAGCTACGACGGGCGGTTCGCGCAATTTTACGACGCCATCAAGGCCAAGTATCCGCAGCTCAAACTGATTTCCACCGTCGGCAACGAACACCCGGAATCCCAACGCGTCCACAGCCGAACGCCCGATCTGGTGGACGAACATTACTATCGCTCCGAAGAAGAAACGGAGTCGCAGGCGTTCATCTATGACGCCCGCGACCGCAGCAACCCGACGAAGATCTTCGTGGGGGAATGGGCGACGCGCGTGGGCTCGCCCACGCCGAACATGGCGGGCGCACTCGGCGACGCCGCGTGGATGTGCGGCATGGAACGCAACGCCGACATCGTGCTCATGCACTGCTACGCGCCCCTGTTTGTGAACGTCAGCGACCTCGGCGCCGGCCGCTCGATGCAATGGAAATCCGACCTCATCGGCTACGACGCGCTAACCAGCTACGGCTCGCCGTCGTATCATGCGCAGAAGATCTTCAGCCGGCACCAGGGCGACGAGGTGCTGGCCACGGCCGCGCAAAACCTGCCGACCTACTCCTGGCGGCAGGCCGGCAAAAAGAAAAACGGCGTGGAGCAGCCCGCCACCACCCGTGAAGTAAAATCACTTTTTTACTCCGCCACCCGCGACAGCCGGAGCGGCAAAATCATCGTCAAGATCGTCAACCGCGCGGAGGTGCCACAGGAGGTGCAACTCGAGATCAGCGGCGTGAAATCCGTGGCCGCCAAAGGCACGGCCACCGTGCTCAAGGCGGACAACCGCAACGCGACCAATACGCTGGAGGAACCGAACAAAGTCGTGCCGGTGACGGAAACCGTGAGCGGCCTCGGCACCGGTTTCACCCGCACGTTTCCGCCCTGCTCCATCACGGTCCTGGAACTGGATGTAAAATAGACATAGAATTCCCACAACGAAGAAACAAAGAAACAAAGGGACAAAGTTTTTCCGGTGCCGGGATGTTCAAACCGGTTCGCTCGGATTGGCGGCCAGCCAGTCGCTGAACCCCGGCAGGGGCGTGGACAAAACCTTTTGGGCCTTGGAGATGTCCAAGGAGGTGTCGAGCGCGCGCGGCGGGCCGGGAAAATCCCGGGCCGAACCGGATTCAATCCGGGTTTTGATTTCCGGCCAGCGCGGGACGAGCAACCGGCCGATCTGCCAGCGGGACAATTTTTCCGCGCCGGCGACGTGGTAAATCCCCGCGCACTGTTTTTCCACCAATTCCCAGACCGCCCGGGCCGTCCCGGCGGCCGGCAGGGGGCACCGGAATTCATCCGTGAACAGTTTCATGCCCGGCCCCGCCGCCGCCAGCGAGCGGCGCAACTGCTCATTGAACGCCCGGCCACCGGACGGCGACACGCCGGCATTGAGGGAGGTGCGGACCACGAGATGCCGCGGATTTTTCAAAACGATCGCCTCCGCCGCCAGTTTCGTCTCGCCGTAAAGGTGCAGCGGGCCGGCCGCCGCCGTCTCGGAGTAACCGCCGTGGCGCCCGTCGAAAACCAGGTCCGTGGAAAAGAAGACGAAGGGGATATCCGCCGCCAGCGCCGCGAGCGATTCCGTGACCCCGACATTCACGCGCCGGGCCAGCCCGGGATTTTTTTGCGCCTCGCTGACGACGGTGATGGCGGCGCAGTGAATCACGAGCCGGGGCCGGTCCGCCGCAAAGGCCCGGCGGACGGCGGCATAATCAAGCAGGTCGAAATCCGCGCGCGCCAGCGCCCGCACGCGCCAGCGCGGGGCAAATCGCGGCGCGGCCTGAACGAGATAATTGCCAATGAGACCCCTGGCGCCGGTGATCCAGGCAACGGGCGGCGGCGGGGTCGGCGCAGAATTCACGGGAAGAATCTAGCCACAGACGAACCCGGAGGGAACACCGATTATGGAATCGCCCGGCGCCCATTTCACCCGCCTCGACTTCGCCGGAATATTTGCTACCTTAGGGGCGTGAGTTTTGTTTCTGAATTCAATTCGCTGCCGCTGGAGGCGCTCGTCAAAAAATCGCTCGCCACCGGCACCGCCGCCGCGCGCGAGGCCGCCGGCAAAACCAAATTTTCCCTGGCCGACTTTGCCGCGCTAATCTCGCCGGCCGGCGGGGAAATCCTGGAAGCGCTGGGCCAGCGCGCGCACCGGATGACGCAGCAACGGTTCGGCAAGGTGATCCGGCTGTTCGCGCCGCTCTACCTGTCCAACGAGTGCATCAACAACTGCACCTACTGCGGCTTCTCGCGCGACAACCCGATCCTCCGCGTGACACTCTCGCTCGACGAGGTGCGGCAGGAGGCGGCGGCGCTGCGGGAACAGGGTTTTCGCAACCTGCTGCTCGTGGCGGGCGAACATCCGAAATTTGTCTCCAACGGCTACATGCGCGACTGCATCGCCGCGCTGCACCCGGACTGGCCCAGCATCTCGCTGGAAGTCGGGCCGATGGAGGTCGAGGACTACCGGCCGCTGGTCGCCGCCGGGGCGGACGGGCTGGTGGTTTACCAGGAAACCTACGACCGCAAGGTGTATGCGGAGATGCACACCGCCGGACCGAAACGGAATTTTGACTGGCGGCTGGAAACGCCGGAGCGCGCCTACGCCGCCGGCTTCCGGCGGCTCGGCATCAGCCCGCTCTACGGCCTGGCCGACTGGCGCCACGAGGCGCTGGCGGCGGCGGCGCATGCGGATTACCTGCTGCGCAACTGCTGGAAGGCGGCGCTGACGATCTCGACGGTGCGGATGCGGCCGTGCGCGGGCGAGTTCGAGCCGCTCACGCACATCAGCGACCGCGAGCTGGCGCAACTGATCTGCGCCATCCGCCTGATGTTTCCGGATGTGGGCATCGTGCTGTCGACCCGGGAAAATCCGAAGCTGCGCGACGGGCTGATCCCGCTGGGGGTGACGATGATGAGCGCCGGCGCGCGCACCGAACCGGGCGGCTACACCGGCGCGGGCAAGGAGAAAATCCACCACACCGAGCGCGGCATCATCAAGGAGCTGGCCTCGGGCGCCAGCGAATGGGCGGAGCAGGCGAATCACCCGACGAACGCGACCGGGCAGTTCCAGATTGCCGACGAGCGCCCGGCCGGCGAAGTGGCGGAACGCATCCGCAAGCTCGGCTACGAACCGGTCTGGAAAGACTGGGACGCGGCGCTGACGATGTGAACGCGCCATCATTATGATGCGCCCACTCGCGCTCATCCTGTTTTTGTTCACGGCGATTTTTGAGGCCGGCGCCGAGCCGACCAATTATTCCTGCGTGGTCTGCGGCAAGGGGCCGCTGCACGGGCGCATCTGGATGTCCAAGTGGGGGGCCGTCTGCGACGTCTGTTACAAGCTGGAAAACCACTGCTCCCTCTGCGGCCTGCCCATCGGCAAAGATGCGGTCCAGACGGGCGACGGGCGCTACATCTGCAAATTCGACAAGCCAAACGCCGTGCTGGACGCGGGGGAGGCGCGGGAAGTCTTCACCGAAGCCCGCCGCGAACTGGCCGGGCTGTTCGGCAGCGGCTTCGCGCTGAATTACCCCGAGGTGACGGTGAACCTGTTCGACGTGGATTACTGGTCGGAGAAAGGCCGCGGCGACGGGCTGCACAAGTTCGGTTTCTCGCACACCCGCCGGAGCGCCAGCGGACAATGCACCCATGAGGTGGTGATGCTGAGCGGACGGCTGCGGAGCGAGCTGGCCGCGACGGCGGCGCATGAATACACGCATCTGTGGATCAACGAAAACTGTCCGCCGGGCCGCAAGCTGGACGGGGACACGGTGGAAGGCATCTGCGAACTGGCGGCCTACAAGCTGATGGAAGCGCGCGCCCAGCTGGAACAGAGGCAAAGAATCCTCGACAATCCCTACACGCACGGCGAAATCAAAAAACTGGTCGCGCTCGAGAAGGAAAACGGCATTGCCTACATATTGAACTGGGTGAAAAACGGAGCGGCGGAAAGTTTTGAAGGGGCCGCGCTGGCGGTGCCGGCGCTGAAGCCGGCGCTGACGTACACAAATGTCCCGCCGCCGGGGCCGGAAACGCTCAAGCTGGCCGGCCTGCTGCTGGACGGCCAGCACCGGAGCGCGGTCATCAGCGGCGAACTCTTTGCGGCGGGCGAAACCCGGGACCTAACGCTGCAAACACACCGGGTGCGCGTGCGCTGCCGGGAAATCCGCCGGACGGAAGTGGTGCTGGAAGTGGACGGCCTGGCGGGGCCGGTCACGCTGAAAATCGGGGAGGAAAGATTTGTGCCATGAACGAAGTCATCGCCAACGGAACCCGCATCGCGGCGAAGCTGCCGTGTTCAATCGAGGAATTTCTCGTCGCGCAGCATTTGCCGCCGCGCAGCGTCGTGGTGGAACACAACGGCGAGGCGGTGGCGCCCTCGGAATTTGCAACCCGGCAGCTTCGCGCCGGGGACAGAATGGAGATTGTCAAAATCGTCGCGGGCGGGTGAGCCGGGGAGGGGGAAGGCGGGGCGGGCTTGTCAACGCGCGGTTTCTTTCGTCTAATTTTCCGAATATGAAATGGAGATTTGAATGGGTTTACCGGGTCGCCCTGGCCGCCTTGTTCGGCATGGCATGCTGGTCGGTCTGGGCGGGCACGCAGGCACCGGCCGGGGCCGACGCGCCGGCCGCCGCCGGCAGCATCCTGAACACAACGAACCAGACGGCGACAGTGACCTTCGCGTTCCATCTGGACAAGGTTAAATTTTTAACCGAACACACAGTGCTGGACCAGCCGCTGTGGAAATACCTGGCGTCACTTATATTCGTGGTGCTGGCCTTTTGCGCGGCGTGGCTGCTGGACTGGGTGGTGAACGTCTGGCTCAAGCGGCTGGCGGCCAAGACGGAGACGAAATACGACGACCTGCTGCTGGAACTGCTGCGCGGGCCGGTGAAGGTGGTGACCTTCGTGATCCTGCTGAACATCGGGCTGGGCATTTTCGCGTGGCCGGAGCGGGCGCAGGCCTATATTTCGCGGGGGTTCATCGTGGTGGTGGCCTGCTCGGTGACGTATGTGACGCTGAAAATCGTGGATTTGCTGCTGGGCATCTGGCACGAAAAAATCGTGGCGCCGCCGGACAAGGTGTTTGCGGAACAACTGCTGCCCTTCATCAGCAAGGTGGCCAAGACCGCCATCGTCATCGCGGCGGTGCTGCTCACGGCGGAAAACCTGAACTGGGAAATCAAAAGCCTGCTGGCGGGCCTGTCGGTCGGCGGCCTGGCGCTCGGCCTCGCGGCGCAAGACACCGTGGCGAACCTCTTCGGCGCGGTGGCCATCTTCCTGGACAAGCCATTCCACATGGGGGACCGCATCAAGGTGGAAGGCGTGGAGGGGGTGGTGGAAGCCATCGGCCTGCGCAGCACGTCCGTCCGCAGCCTGGACGGCCATCATGTGACGATCCCCAACAAACTGATGGGGAACGCCATCATCACGAACATCACGCGCCGCCCGACCATCAAGACGGAGATGAACCTCGGCCTGACCTATGACACCCCGATGGAGAAAGTGAAGCGCGCCACCCTCGTCCTGGAAGAAATCTTCCGCGCGAATCCCAAGACCGCCGACCTCATCATCAGCTTCAACAAGTTTGGCGACTCGGCGCTGAACCTGCTGGTGGTGCATGTCTGGAACGGCACGGACGCGAAGGCGCACCTGGCGGAGATGCAGGAGCTGAATCTGCAGATCAAGCAGCGGTTCGACGCGGAGAAGATCGAGTTCGCGTTCCCGACCCAGACGGTTTACCTGAAAACGGGACCCGGGAAATGATTGGCCGGGGCGCGGGGGCGGCGGGCAAAAAAATCCGCCGCAGTCGAACTTTGGTCCGAACGGCGGCGGGAAGGCGGTTTAAAGCCCTTATTTCTTGACGGGGGCAACGGCCCCGGCGGGCGGCGGCGTGATGCCGTATTTCATCAGCACGGGCCGGAATTCCGGATGCGCCTGGCCGTAGGCGACGAGCTGGTTGACGAAATCAATCATGGCCTTCTGGTTCTGGCTGAAGGCGCCGATGATCTGGGTGGCCTGCGGCTTCATGGCGTCGATATCCTTCCGCATGGTGCTGGCCTGCCGGTACAGATAAACCGTGAGCGTGCCGCTGACGACGATGAGCGCGATGAGCAGGACATAGACCTGGTTGCGCAGGGCGGAGACTTCGGATTTCAAATCAGAGTTCAAATCGGAGTTCATGATTATTTGGCGGCGGGTTGTTTCGGTTGGATGGCCTGGAGGATGCGGGACAGCTCCGGGCTTTTGGCGGAGACGTTATAGGCGGAGGTGTCGTTGGCCAGGCCCTGCGCCCGCATGAGGGCGTTGTTGGCCAGGGTGGCATTGACGCTCAACTGCCGGAACTCGCGGGTGCGGTTCATCGCCAGCAGGGCGAACACCACGCCGAGCATCACCAGCGCAGCCAGCACAAAATTCAGGACCGTTGTGGTTGTGTCGGATTTCATAAGCGGGAGAAATCTAACCAATCACAACGGAAAGTCCACTGCGTTTTTCGGCGCGAAAATCGGTGTTTCATCGGCGGCCGGCTGCGGGTAGATTCACGCCATGAAAATCCACTTCCTCGGCGCCGCGCGCACCACCACCGGCTCCATGTATCTGCTGGAGGTGAACGGCAAGAAGCTGCTGCTCGAATGCGGCCTGTTCCAAGGCCACCGCGAGGAATCCATCAACCGCAACTGCTGTTTCCCGTTCGACCCGAAGGCCGTGGACGCCGTCGTCCTGAGCCATGCGCACATGGACCACGCGGGGAACCTGCCCAACCTCGTCAAGCAGGGCTACAACGGCAACATCCATTGCACCTTTGCCACCCGCGATCTGTGCAGTATCATGCTCGTGGATTCCGCGCACATCCAGATGGACGACGCGGAGTTCGTCTCCAAGCAGCGCGCGAAAAAAGGCCTGCCGCCGGTCCAGCCGCTTTACACCACGGCCGACGCGGAGAAGACGCTGCACCAGTTTGTCGCCGTCGGCTACGACCGCCCCTTCCTCGTCGTGGACGGCGTGATCGTGACCTTCCGCGACGCCGGGCACATCCTCGGCTCCGCGCAGGTGATCCTCGACATCCAGGAAAAGGGGCGGAAATACCGCTACCTCTTCAGCGGCGACATCGGGCGCGGCGGCGATGAAATCCTGCGCGACCCCGCGCCCGTGGAAAACGTGGACTATCTCCAGATCGAATCCACCTACGGCGGACGCGAACACGCCATCCGCACCGACGCCGACGACACCGTCGGCCAGCTCGTCAACGAAACCCTCCGGCAGAACGGCCAGGTAATCATCCCCGCCTTTTCCGTCGGGCGCACGCAGCAGATCGTCTATGTGCTGAACCAGCTCACGCTGGCGGGCAAGCTCCCGCGCTGCCCCATCTTTGTGGACAGCCCGCTGAGCGTGAACGCCACGGAGATCTACCGGCTGCACTCCGAATGCTTCAACGACGACATCAACAAATTCCTCCACGAAAAGGCCAACCCCTTCGGCATGGCGAACCTCACCTACCTCCGCGAAGCCGAGCAATCCAAGAAGCTCAACGACCTGGCCGAGCCCGCCATCATCATCAGCGCCTCCGGCATGTGCGAAGCCGGGCGCGTCCGGCACCATTTGAAGAACCACATCGGCGACGCCAAGAACCTGATCCTGTTCATCGGCTTCTGCGCCGAAGGCACGCTCGGTTCGCTCATCGTGGCGGGGAAGAATCCCGTGAACATCTTCGGCGAACCCTGCGCCGTCCGCGCCCGGATCGTTTCCCTCGACACCTATTCCGGCCACGCCGACAAGAATGAATTGAAGCGCTACGTCCAGCAGCTCACCGGCAATCCTAAAAAAATCATCTGCATCCACGGCGAAGAATCGCAATGCCTCGCCCACGCCGAAACCCTGCGCGCCCTGAAGCCCAAGGCGCAGGTCATCGTGCCCGAATACCGGCAGATCGTGGAGATCTGACCCCGGTCCCGGCCGCTGCCGTCACTCCCATTCCGGGTGGTTGATCAGCGTCCCGTCGTGGTGGTTGCCGGAAAAATCCCGGGCGGTGTCGCCTTGCCCCTCGTCGAAATGGTAGCCGGCAATCAGGCCGCCGCCGGCCACCGGCTCCGTCCGTCCCTGCCCGAGGTTCCATTCCTCCGCAACCTCGCCCAGGCCCAGGGCGCGACCGTAAAAATGCACCTCGGAGATTTCCCCCTCAAAATGCCACGCATCGCCGTCGCCATCCATGCCGATGCGGAGGGGGTTGTTGTCGTAATGATTGCACTGCGTTCCGCCCGCGCCGACATTTTTGCCGTCCAGGTAAAAGGTCATCTGGCGGTCCGAACGCGTGACGGCCAGGTGATGCCATTCCTGGTCGCGCACGCTGACCGGCTGGGATTTCGGGCTGGCGCAGCCGGCGCAATAAAACAGTAGCTGCCCGTGGTCCTGATGCACCACCCAGCCGTCGCCCAGCGGATTCACGCGCTTGGAAATGAAACTCACCAGCGGCCGTTCCGAGCCGGTCCGGAACCAGAAGGAGATCGTGAACGGCGCCGCGCCGAACTGCAGCGCCGGGTCGTTCGGAATCTCCACCCGGTTGCCCAGGTTGAACTTCAGCGCATGCCGCGCGCCGCCGCCGGCCGACACGCGGATCGTGCGGATCAAGTCCGGCGCGATCTTCACCTTGCCGAACGAGGTCAGGAGCTCGATCTGGTCCAGCTCCAGCGTCGCCTGGAGCCGGTCGCCATTGCGGAAATTCACCTGCCAGACCTCGGGCTTGACCGATTCGAGGGACGCCAGCCGGCCCGGCTCCAGCTTGACCGCGCCGACCAGTTCCGAATGGAACGGCCATTTCGCCGCCGCCGGCTGGCCGGCCACGCGGCTGCCGTCCTTCAATTCCAGCGTCACCCGCACCGGCGGGTTCGTCGCCGCCGCCGGCCCGGCCGGTTCGCTGGCGAACGAAAAATCAGCCGCGGCCAGCCCCAGGCCGCCGATCACGAAGGAGAGCATCGCTTTGGTCAGGTTCATAAAATCATTCTTGAGCAAACGCGCCCTTTGTCCATCGCAATCCGCCGCGCGCTTAATCCTTGGCCCACGGCGAAATCAAATCCTCCACCACGCCGCCGAACCGCAGCCGGCAGAAGCCGTAATCCACGATGTTCGGCAGCACCCGAAACTCCGCCGGGATATGAAACAGCCCCAAGCGCTTGTCCTCGCCATTCCGGCACGCCACCACGCCCGCGGCGCACAACACCTTCATGTCCTTGTGCACCGCATTGTAACTGCGGCCCATCGTCGCCTTCAGGCCGTTGATGGTCAGCTCCTGACCATTCACCATCATTTGGACGATTTGCCAGCGATGGGTATTACCCAAAGCCGCCAGCGCCACAGCCGGATTAAAACGGGACGCGGTCGGGGTGGAAGCCGGGGTGGAATCATTCATAAACCCATCTATGAACCCAATGGGAAAGCTAAATAAGCATTGGTGGACAGGTTGATAAGTCATAAGGTGGCATAGAGATGCTTCAGGCGGAGCACAGCGGTGGTTTCCGCGAGTTGGTAGCGGAGAGCTTCGCGTAACCAGCGGATGAACTTTACGCTGCGCTGAGTGGCGCTCAA
>CAIXBQ010000130.1 GCA_903917705.1 uncultured Verrucomicrobia subdivision 3 bacterium
CAATCCGGCGAACGGCACGTTGAGCTTGCTGAACACGAATACCGGCGCGGTGACTTACACGCCAGGCGCCAATTTTGCCGGCGCCGACAGCTTCATATTCCGCGTCAACAACGGACAGACGAACAGCGCTCCAGCGACGGTCGGCATCACTGTAATGCCCGTCGCCGATTTGGTGGTGGCGCAATCCGGTCCGGCGAGCGGCCTGGCAGGTTCCAACTTGGTCTTTACGGTCAGTGTCACCAATCGCGGTCCGGCCACGGCGACGAATATTCTTGTGACAAACCACTTGGCGGTCGGCTTCACCTTTGTCAGCGCGTCCGCGTCGGGCGTGAATTCAAATAATCTTGTCACCTGGTCCTTGACCGCGCTGCCGGCCGGTGGCGTGACAAATCTCACCGTCACCGCCCTCGCCATGGAAGGTGGTACGTTCACTAACATTGCTTCCGGCGCGTCGGTTGTGCTGGATTTGATCCCAACGAACAACAACGGGTCTTTGCTCAATGCCGAATCGCACACTGTCATCACGCCGGTGGCGGATGTCGTGGTGTTCAAGGATGGCGGGACGAATGTGTATGCCGGCGCCATCGTGAATTACACCATCACCGCATCGAATGCCGGGCCGTCCACGGCGTCGGGCGTGGTCGTGCAAGACACGTTGCCGGCAGGAAGCACGCTGCAAAGTGCGTCCGGCAGTTATACTGTAAGCAATGGTGTCGTGACGTGGAACGGCATCACGCTCGCGCCGGGAACCGTTACCACCTTCAACCTCTCATTGCTCGCCTCGGCGTCGGTCAGTTCGTTTATGAACATTGCGCAATCCACGTCGCCGGTCTTTGATCCGAACCTGAGCAACAACAACGGTTCAGCCGCCAAGTCGCGTGTCAGTACCAAAGTCGCTCCCTCGGCGGATCTGGTGGTGTTGCTCACCGGTCCGGCCAGTTCCATTCAGGGCAGCAACTTCGTCTATAGCCTCGTCGTCACGAACACCGGGCCGTCCACCGCGTCCAACGTGGTCGTGTCCGACAGCCTGCCGACGAATCTCGTCTTTGTCTCCGCTTCATCCGGCGGGACAAATTCCAATCATGTGGTCGCCTGGCCGTTGATTGTCGCGTTCCCGGTTGGCAGTTCGACGAATTACACCATCACCGTCAAGGCGCCGTTCGCGGGGTTGTTCACCAACATCGCCTCGGCGCTCGCGGCAACCTACGATCCGTACCCCACGAACAACAGTGGCGTGTCGCCGGCCTCGCAGGCGCAGACGACCGTGGCACCGGCGCAATTTAATCTGCTCGCCGGATCGCCCGTCTTCAATCCGCAGACCGGCTTGTACGAAGAAGCCGTCGTGGTCACCAACACCGGCTCCGTGACGGTCGCGGGCTTCCGGCTGCTGGTCGGCGGCTTGCGCAGCGGCGTTTCCTTGTGGAACGCCACCGGCACCAACGGCGGGGTGCCATATGTGGATTACAACTTTCCGCTTAACCCCAGCAACACAGCCGGTCTCATGCTGGAGTTCTACGATCCGACCCGCCTGTCTTTCACCAACACGCTCGCCGTCATCCCCATTATTCCGGGGAACACCGGCGTGGTTGGCACCAACGGCTCCGTGCCGGTCAGCAGGATGTTTACCGATACGCGCACCAACGGCACGCGCTTCGTCATCGAATGGAGTTCCGTGATTGGCAAGACCTATGCGATCCTCTACGCGACGAATGTGAACGCGGCCGTCTGGAACGTCGCCACGCCGTCCGTCACCGCCACCGCCAACATCACGCAATGGTATGATGACGGCCCGCCCAAGACCCTCAGTCCGCCTGCGGACACGCCGTTCCGGTTCTACCGGATCATCCAATATTAACCGATATTTTTAACATGAAAAAAAACCATGGAGCCTGGAGCATGCCGGTGAGCGGCGTGCTGTTGTTCGCCACCGCCGTTTCCGCCGAACAGGATCTGCAGACCTATCTAGATTCGACCAACCGCGTCACGCTTTCGCTGCGGTTCGGGCTGAACATCACCGGCAAGTTCAAGGGCGTAGGCAGTTCGTTCGGTTCGGGTGTGCCGCTTGCCGCCGGCCGGCATACGCCGAATGGCGACGCTTACAATTACGACAACGGCTACGTTCTTACCGACATCAGCGGCAACGCCGGCGGGCAGTCCTGGTACTGGGGCTATGACAGTTCCAGCCAGGTCAATGCCGGCGCGAACACCATCGCCCTCGACCGCACGGTCGCGGTGGGCATGCCCGGTGAAAATTCCGGCGATGACTCGCCCTATGTCGGCGCGGAACTCACCTACGATTATGAACTGGGCGTGAAGGAAAACTGGCATCATCTCCGCTACGGACTTGAGGCCGCCGTCAACTTCATGCCCATCAGCTTCAGCAGCGGCGGACTGTTCAACGCCATGCTCTCCCGTCAAACGGACACTTACGGCTACACGCCCGGCACCACGCCGCCGGGCTACAATCAGCCTGGCGAACTGCCGTATCAAGGCACGTTTCAGGGCCCTAATTTTGTCATCAATGTTCCGCCCATCAATTCCAGCACGACGCTGGTTCCCGGCGCCACGTTCCTGGCGCAGCAGCATTTCGATGCGAACCTCTGGGGTTTCCGCCTCGGGCCTTACCTTGAATATCCGCTCAATGACAAATGGAGCCTCCATCTCTCCGGCGGCCTGGCCGTGGGGCTGATTGATGCCAATGCCTCGTGGAAAGAAACGCTCAACCTCCCCGGTGGCGCGGGTTCCATCACGACCAGCGGCGGCGGCAGCGACGTGGATTTGCTGTGGGGTTATTACGTCGGCCTGGAAGCGGCCTATCAGATCAATAAAGACTGGGGTCTCGAGGCCGGGGTGCAGTTTCAGGATCTTGGCACCTACAGCCACAACTTCGGCGGACGCGTGGCCGAACTGGATTTGAGCCAGTCCATCTTCGTCCACGTTGGCATCAGCTACAGCTTTTAATCAGTCGGGCAGCGGGGTGTTTGTTCGTGCTGCCCGTTTTCGTTCAGGATTTTTTTGATGGCCTTGCGGAGGTCGGTCATGGCGAACGGTTTGTTGAGGCAGGTGAGTTGCTCCTGTTCCAGGAACAGGAGCAGTGATTCATTGATCACGTCGCCGGTCATGAACACAATGCGGCGGGAAAATTCTGGTCGGGTGGCTCGGGTCCAGTCATATATCTGCCGGCCGTTTAAGCCGGGCATCTTTATGTCGCAGCAGATGACGTCAATCTTATGCTGGTGTAATTCGCGGAGGGCGGCCTCGCCGTTGTTGGCGGTGCGGACCTCGTAGCCGTGTTGCTTGAGGCTGTCGCGGACCATTTCCAGCAGGATATCTTCATCGTCCACCAACAGAATGGTTTTTCCGTTGCCTTCAATTGGGTTGTCATTTTCATCCGGCGGAGTAACCAGATAAGCATCCGCCGGGCTGATGCCGACGGTTGCAGGAAGTTCAATTGTGAAAGTTGCGCCCTTGCCGGGTTGGCTGGCCACGGTGATGTCACCGCCATGCTCTTTAATCAGGCCGTAGCAGAGGCTCAAGCCGAGGCCGGTGCCTTTGCCGACTTCCTTGGTCGTAAAGAACGGGTCGAAAATGCGCTGCAAATAATCCGGCGGTATGCCGGGGCCGTTGTCTTGGATCATGACACGGATAAATCGTGTGCCCGCCTCCGTAGTAATAGTGATGCGGCCGGAGGCTTGGTGGGCCTCGATGGCTTGACGCGCGTTGTTGACCAGATTAAGCAGCACTTGCTGGATTTGGTGTCCGTCTGCCAGCACGAGCGGCAGATCGGAGGCAAATCGGCAGACGACCTCGACATTGTTGGTGCGAAGCTGGTAGGCGACAATTTCCAGGACTTCCTCGATGAGCTTGTTTACTGCAACGGGCTTGCGTTCCGGCTGATGTCGCCGCGCGAAGCTCAAGAGCGATTGGACAATTTTTTGGCAGCGGCGGGCTGATTTAAAAATCAGGTCAAGGTGGCGGCGGTGTTTTTCCTCCACGTCAGCGTCTTTGAGCATTTCGGAGAAGCCCATCACCGCCGCAAGTGGGTTGTTCAATTCATGCGCCACTCCGGCGACGAACTCGCCGACGGCGGAAAGTTTTTCGCTCTGGACAAGCTGCGCCTGCGTGGTTTTGAGCGTGTTGACGGTTTGCTGCAACTGCGCTTGTGCCTGCTGCACATTTTCCGTCATGCGGTTGAACGCCGTGGCCAGTTCGCCGCATTCGTCGCGGCTGCGCACGCTGACACGCCGGGAAAAGTCGCCGCGTCCGACGGCCTCAGCACTGTCACGGAGTTCTCGCAGCGGTGCGGTGGCGCGGTGGACGAAGAACCACACGCTGGCCGAGCCGATCAGGATGGCGATAATACAGGCGGCGAGCAATAGTTGCTGGGTTTGCAGGGTGCTGGCGGAAGGGTTGTAGGAATTAAACAACAGGTAACCGATGCCGGGATCGTTCTTCACCGAGGGGAAATTTTCGCTGGCGCAAAAATAATGCTCTTCGCCCATGGCGAGCCGGGCCACATTGGCGGCAGGGCCGCCGGGGACGGCGTGAAGCAGATGGAACAGGGATTCAATCTCTGTATTATCAACCTTGCCGGGCACCGTGGAAGTGACGACTTTCCCGTCGACGATAAAAACAATTGGTTTGCCGGTGACCGTGCCGTATTCCTGCGCGGTAATCACGCCAATTTCCTCGCCGAAGGTCAGAACTCCGAATTGGATGTGCTCTGGATTATAAACTGGAATCGAGATGAGGTTGTAAGGTTTGCCGCCGACGGCCACCGTGTCCGAGATGGTCAGTGGTGCCTCGTTATCGGGATGCAGGGCGCGGCGGATGTTGGCCTGGCTGGCCGTCACGAAGGCAGCACTGGCGTTTGGCGGCTGGATCATCGGCGCTTGATGTCCCTCGGCTTCGTCGGCGGGGGTGAACAGGGCAAAGGCGATGTTCTCATTCAGCGACGCGTTTTGTTTCAGTAATCCCTCTTCTTCAAGGATGCCAGCCAGTTGTTTTTGGATTGTATTGAAGTCGAGCGTGCCGAAGGCAGAACGGTTTTTTGGTTCGTTTGCAAGGCTTTGAAACCGTAGCCGGAGATAGTTCAGGTGGTTCACCTGTAGCTTGCGAAACACCACCCCATCGGTTCCCAACGCCTCGCGAGCGTCAGTTTCAATCTGCTGCTGGAGCCGGTAATCCACAAACCAAACGGTTACCGCTAGCATGCTGACGAGCACCGCGATCATCGGGGCCAGTACCTTGGTGCGCAGGCTGAAGTCCCATGCCTTTCTGGTGGATCCCATGCGTTAGTATTTTGGGAGGTTTTTGACGCCCAGGATAAAATCAGCCTTCACCGCGCCGTTGGTTGGCACCACGATTTCCAGTGCATCAGCCGGCAGACGTTCGTGCCAGGCCTTTAACTTATATTTGCCGGGGGGTACATTTGTGATTGTGTAATTCCCGTTCAGGTCCGTCATTGCAAAATAAGGGTTCGGCAGCACCAGCACAATGCAGTGCATGTTGGCGTGGATGGAACAATACACATCCACTTTGCCGGGCCGGTCAAAGGTCTGGGCTTTCTCCTTGGGGTTGCCTTTGTAAAGTCCCAGGTCAAATTGATGGGCGTCTGAATCTGAAAAGACGTTGTGGAAAATGTCGTCGCTGTTCGGCCATTCCACTTTTGTTCCGGCCATCACCGGCAGGACGTGCGGGAAAAACTCCGCCTTGTGCTGTGCGACTTTGGTCGTCGTCACCTCCGCCGTGTTCCTGATGGCATTCGTCACCGTCAAGCCGTCAATATAGACGACAAAATCGTGCATCGAAGAATAGTCCACGCGCTCAACCAGCTTGTATTTGCGGCTCGCATAGGCGCCGTCCGCCGTCGCGCCACTGTCCACACCGGTTTTTGGCTCGGCGCGAACCATGCCGGAGATGTCGCCGCCAAAGGCGAACTGGCTGGCGGCCGCGAACATCGCGATGGTGAACCTTGTGTTCATTCGTCGTTCAGAACTTGAAAACCGCTTCCGTTCCGAAGAAATCTTCGTTCTCCCGCCGGCTGCCGTCGAGTTCCTTGCCGCGTTCCAGCGAGTATTCCGTCTTCAGTCCCAGGTTGGCGCTGAAGCGGTAGCCGATGCCCAGACTTGCGCGCCAGAGTTCCGTCGTGGCCGTGCCGAAAAAGTAGTCGTTCATATTACCAAAGCCCACGATGGGATAGCCGCGGTCGGCAAAAATCTCACTGAATCTCGCCGCCACGTAAAATTTCCGGTTCAGCTTCTGCTCTGCCTCGACGGAATAATAAAAAATATCGCGCGAATTATCCGCCGCCGGATCGTTGTCGCCGTAGCGTGCGTAACCGCCGAATGCGCTGACGTGGCCGCTTTTCCAGCGCGCCGTTATGTCCCCCTCCACGGCGTCGGCGTGAAACCGGGTGGCTTCTGGCGAGCCCATGGAGCAGAACCACCCGTTGCCGAACCAGATTGCCGAAACGTAATCCTCGTGTGATTTCACATCGCCCGTCCGTAATCCGCTTACGCTGAAATGCCAGTGCGCGTTCGGGTCGAAACTGATGCGCCCGGCAACCGATTTGTCGCCGTCAAAATCCTGCACCCCGTTCGCACCGCTGCCATTTTGCACCGCCGCGGTGTAGCTGAACTTGCCGAGTGTGCCGTAAAGTTCCACGCCCGGGTCGATCCCCCAAAAATCCGAGAGCGAGTGCGAAATCAGCGGGTTTTCCATCGCGTAGCGGCTCATGTATTCCTCGCCGAACGGAATCTGCATCCGGCCCGCGCGCACATTGAACTGGCGGTCCTGGCCCCAAAGCTGTGAGGCATCCTCAAAATCCAGGTATAACTCCCCGAGATTGAGTTTCGTGTCGGTGTTCTCGCGGGTGGCCAGATCCAGGTCGCTGAAAAAGTAAACCTCGTCCCAGACCGGCGCCTCCACGAACAGCCGCGCCTCATCCACGCGGAATTCCGAGTTCGGCGCAAAACCGTCCGGGCCGGTGTTAAAGAATCCCACGCCGCCTTCCGCGCTGAAATTCACCTTTCCCAGATTGAAGCCGCCTTTCGTCGCGCCGGCATTCTCCGTCGCCGTGTTTTCCCGCGCCGCATTTTCCGATTCCAGTTGCTGCACCTTTTTCGTGAGCGTGTCCAGCGCGCTGCCCTGGGTCTGCACTTGTTTCTGGAGCAGCGAATTTTGCTGGAGCAGAAGTTGAACCTGAGCGGCGAGGTTGGTGTCGTCCGCTTGCAGGCTGGCGGCGGCGCAGGTAAAGGCCAAGACCGAACCCAGCGGCATCCAAACAGCATTCCGGCGGTGCGGACCTGTCGGTAGGGCGGACGTTTCTCTTGTTCGTGTCACGGGTTCGTGCAAGGCGTTGCCAGTACCAATAGCCGATTCCGGTGCAAAACGGAAATGAAAATCGCAGCCCTGCCGGCGCGCCCGGAGCGCGTCGCGCACTCCGCCCTTTCGTCCATCCGATATTCTGTTAGCTTGTGCCCCACCAAACCTTGAAATCGCTCATCCAGACCCGCGACACCCGTTCCATCCGCGTCTTTCTCGTCGGCGTGGAGCTCAAAGCCCGCACCGCCACCGACGTCCGCGAATCGCTCGCCGAGCTGGAGGAGCTGGCCATCACCGCCGGCACCAAGATCATCGGCGAAGGCGTCCAGAAGCTCGCCACGCCCGTCGCTGCCACCTACATCGGCGGCGGCAAGGCCGAGGAGTTTGCCGCGTATTGCCGGGAGAACGACGTGGACACCGTCATCTTCGACGACGAGCTTTCCCCCGCGCAGACGCGCAACCTGGAAAAATTGTTCGGCTGCAAGATCATGGACCGCACCGCGCTGATTCTGGAGATCTTTGGCCAGCGCGCCCGCACGCGCGAGGGCAAATTGCAGATCGAGCACGCGCAGTTGAAGTATCTGCTCCCGCGGCTCACGCGCTTCTGGTCGCACTTGTCGCGGCAGCGCGGTTCCACCGGCTCCATCGGCGGCGAAGGCGAATCGCAGCTTGAATCCGACCGCCGGAAAATCTCCGAGCGCATTGAAAACATCTCCGGCGAGCTCGACAACGTCCGCCGCCAGCGCGAGACCCAGCGCGCCGGGCGCCAGCGCAGCAACTGGCCGCTCGCGTCCATCGTCGGCTACACCAATGCCGGCAAGTCCACGCTGCTCAACCAGCTCACCGGCGCCGCCGTTTTGGCCGAGGACAAATTGTTTGCGACGCTCGACCCAACGACGCGGCGGCTGAAGCTGCCGACGAACCAGAATGTTTTGCTCACCGACACCGTGGGTTTCATCAAGAAGCTGCCGCACGGGCTCGTCGAGGCCTTCAAGGCCACGCTGGAGGAAGTGGTGCAGGCGGACCTGCTCGTGCACGTCGTGGACATCAGCCATCCGCAGGCGGAGGAGCAGATCGACGCCGTGAACACCGTGCTCATGGAGATCGGCGCGGCCGAGAAGCCCGTGCTGATGGTGTTCAACAAGATTGACCGGCTTGCCGGCGGCATCGCCCCGATTATGCGCGAAAAATATCCGCATGCCGTGTCCATCTCCGCCAAAACCGGCGAGGGGATTGTGCCCCTGCTCGCGGAACTCGGTACGCAGCTCCGGCCCATCCGTGAATTTCTGGACCTGCGCGTGCCGCAGGCCGAGGCCGCCGTCATTGCGCGCATCCATGCGGTGGGGCAGGTGGTGTCCAGCCGCTACAGCGGCCGGAATGCGCGGTTCAAAGTCCGCATCCCCCCGCATCTGCTCGAGGAATTCGCGCCGTTCATCGTCCCGGAATAGCGCGGCCGCGCCATTTCCCGCCGCCGCCGCCGCATCGCCAATAATTGTTTCACGTTCCGCAATCTGCGGCTTGCTTCGGGCCCGTCGTCGGCGTTAAAATTTTTCAAATTCAAGAAAGGTTTATTTTATGTCACAAACGGGCCGTCAATCTCTCAACATCAGCAAGGTGCTCTGCGTCATCATGGGGGGCGGGCAGGGGTCGCGCCTGTTTCCGCTCACCAAGGACCGCGCCAAGCCCGCCGTGCCGCTCGCCGGCAAGTATCGTATCGTGGACATCCCCATCTCCAACTGCATCAACTCCCGGTTCCGCCGCATCTATGTCCTGACCCAGTTCAATTCCACCTCCCTGCACAGCCACATCTCGCGCACCTACAAGTTCGACCAGTTCTCCGCCGGCTTCGTCGAAATCCTCGCCGCCCAGCAGACCTTCAACAACACCTCCTGGTATGAAGGCACCGCCGACGCCGTCCGCAAAAACCTCGTCCACTTCCTCAACCACGACTTCGACTACCTGCTCATCCTCAGCGGCGACCAGTTGTACCGGATGGATTTTCAGGAAGTCATCGAGCAGCACCGCGAAACCGGCGCCGACATCACCATCGCCACCCTGCCCGTGGACCGCGCCGCCGCCACCTCCCTTGGCATCATGCAGATCGACGGCGAGAAGCGCATCACCCGCTTCGTGGAAAAGCCCAAGGAAGACGCCGTGCTCGACTCCCTCAAGCTTTCGCCCGCGATGACCCAGCAGCTCGCCATCCCCGGCGGCCGCGAATCCTATCTCGCCTCCATGGGCATCTACGTGTTCAACCGCGGCATCATCCGCGACCTGCTGGACAATCCGCTCTCCGACTTCGGCAAGCACATCATCCCGCACGCCATCAACACCCACAAAGTCTACTCCTACGTCTATCAAGGCTACTGGGAGGACATCGGCACCATCCGCAATTTCTTCGAGGCCAACCTCGACCTCGTCACCGAGCTGCCGCGGTTCAACTTCTTCGACATGAGCGCCCCCATCTTTTCCCGGCCGCGCTATCTGCCCGGCTCCAAGATCAACGGCGCCCAGATCGACCACGCCGTCATCTCCGACGGCTGCATCATCAACCGCGCCCGCATCAGCAACAGCATCGTCGGCCTGCGCACCATCATCGGCGACGGCACCGAGATGAACCGCGTCGTCATCCTCGGCAGCGACTATTACGAATCCGACGAATCCGTCATCCGCAACGAAGCCGAAGGCCGGCCCCGCGTCGGCATCGGCGCCCACTGCAAGATCGAGAACGCCATCATCGACAAGAACGCGCGCATCGGCAACAACTGCGTCATCTCCCCCGCCGGCAAGGCCGAGAACGGCGACCACGACCAATACTTCATCCGCGACGGCATCGTCATCATCCCCAAAGACGCCGTCATTCCGCACGGCACCGTCATTTGAGCCCGTTGAATCGTTGAATTGAAAATCGTCGGTCCGTGCCGGACGGGCCAAAAGGTGGGGCGAGCGTACTCGCGAGCCGCGCCTTGCGGCGGGCCACCCTATTCGAAGAGCCGGTCTTCAAATGGTGACCGACTGGAAGGACTGGCAGGGCGGTGCTGCTGCGCCGCCCCAATATTAACGCGTTTGTGACGACCCGATTGGCGCTCTAAATCGCATGAAACCAGCCAGCCAGCCTGAAAACGCAATGAACTCATTGTAACCACCTTGGCCACAGCCCCTAACCGACCCAATGGCTATTGAGAAACCGGCGAAAACAGGCAAATTTTGGAATTTTTCAACTGCTGCCACGGCTCCCTTGGTTGAATTTCCCGATTTTTGAACCGAGCCGGAACCGGAATGAAGTAAAACCGGCGGAGAATCAACCTGGTCCGGAAGAGAATCAAATGATTCCCTGACAGAACCCATTGAATATGAAAGAGAACCAAATGGTTTCGTGACAGAAGCATGTCAGAACGGAACAGAACCAAATGGTTTTACGACAGAACCAAATGAGTATGGAGCAGAATCAAGTAATTCCGTGACAGAAGCATGTCAGTTTGCAACGGAAGTAAGTAATTCCCTGGCGGAAGCATGTCAGTCCGGAACAGAAGCAAGCAAGTATGGAACAGAACCAAGAGGTTTCGCGACAGAACCAAGTAAGTATGAAGCAAAACCAAGTAGGTATGGAACAGAACCAAGTAGGTATGAAGGCGAATTTTGACCAAAAACGAGGTTTTTGCCTCAAAAACACTAAAAAAGGCGATTTTCGACCCGATCCGTGCCCGCCGGACACGAGGTAGAAGTCAAAGCGGGTCCACTGTCTCGGAACGGGACGGTTTTAGTCCAAGGGACCTTCCAGATGGCGAATTTTGCTCCGTGCCCGTCTTTGCGGCCTGCCTGACTTTCCAGACGGGCACCAATGCCGACGGTCATCGTCCGGTGACGATCATCGTCCCGGAAGCGGCGGTGGGGCGGGCGTCCCCGCGAGCCGGTCTTAAAATGGTGTCTGTGGGGTGAGCCGCCAGGAATCCTGAAAGGATTCGATCCTTCAGCCCAAGGTTGCGCGGGCGTCGCTAACTTGGGTCCAAACCCCGATGTTTTCTCCTACCCGGAAAGGCATTGGTGGACAGGTTGATAAGTCATAAGGTGGCATAGAGATGCTTCAGGCGGAGCACAGCGGTGGTTTCCGCGAGTTGGTAGCGGAGAGCTTCGCGTAACCAGCGGATGAACTTTACGCTGCGCTGAGTGGCGCTCAA
>CAIXBQ010000131.1 GCA_903917705.1 uncultured Verrucomicrobia subdivision 3 bacterium
CCCCAGGAGGTTCCGTTTGGAGGCGGCGAATGACCAAGTCAGCCTCGCCGCTACGATCAAGTTTTGCTCGGGGTCTTGCCATCCGCCAACGCTAACTGCATATCTCAACTTATACCAGACTATTTGCGTAGTTGGTATAAGGTGGGCGATACTCCAACCTGTTCCATCGGCACCAAGCTGGTCCCGAACCATGTGCTGCCCTGAAGCGCCAGTCGGGGTGGGGCGTTTGGGTTCGGCTTCCGGCTCAGGCCGGCTGGTTTTGGCATAAACGGCTGGTTTTCAGCCAGATGGGGCGGGGCGGGCTGGCTAAAAGATGCAACACCTGCGGCAAGGGGCGAGTCACCAGTCGCAAGGGGTGCGTCACTTGCGGCAAGGGGCGACCCAAACCGGCCCAAGGGGTGCGCCTCTTTCGGGAAGGGGTGCGTCACCAGTGTCCGGTGATGCGCCACCAGTGGCAGGGGGCGTGTCACCTTTGGCGAGGGGTGCGTCACCCGGGGCAAGGGGAGCCGCCCCTTTTGAAAAGGGGCGCTTCACCAGGCACAAAAAGTTCGCCCCTTCCCGCAGGTGCTGTGCCCCGGGCAGGAAAAAGTCCGCCGGCGGGAGTGAAAGATTCCGGTTTGGAACAGAAGGTTCAAACGCCGGAGCCGGGGCGGTGAGCGGTGGCGGAAAAAGTTCAACCCCGGTTGCGGCCGCCACGACCCCGGCCATGGTTCGCGACAGTTTCCCGCCCCGGGCAGGCGGGCGGATGGCGGCATGAAATTATTTTGCTTGGAAATTATTTTTTCCGGTGTAGAACTGGGGTGTTCTTTGAAACGGCGGAAGCAATTCCGCTCAACGCAGTCAAATGTCTGGGAACCCGGTGAAATTCCGGGACGGTTGCGCCACTGTAACGGCTACAAATTCCAATGCCACTGATGCAAATCGGGAAGGCGGAATAAGGTTCGAAGCCGAAGTCAGGATATCGGTTTGATTGCGCTCGTCGGCCCCGCGCACGGGGCACTTCTCCGCAAAGAGAAGGATGAGGCCAGCCTGACGATCTGTTATCGCCAGGACTCGTCGAATGCCTTCATTCCCCGTTTTGCCGGAGCGCGAAGGCATTTTTGCTTTCCCGTTTCGCGCTGGTCTCTCAACCAAACCGTTCCGCCCGGTGGGTGGGACATTATTGAAAGATCAGTAACCATGAAAAAAACCGGTTCGTGGCTGGCGTTGGCCAGCTTGTTTCTCGTCACAAAGTCCCCGGCAGTTTCCCTCGATGACATCCAGTTTTGGATTGGCTCCGGAACCAATCGCGCCGCGCTGGTGGTGGAATGGAGCGCGCCGGAATCCCCCGGCTTCACCACGGTCCCGCCGCCCGTCGCGGATAAGTCGCTTGTCTGGGGCTACCGCTTTAATGGCACTGCCACCGGCACGGAAATGCTCATGGCGATTATCGCCGCCGAACCGCGGCTCTATGTGGTGGCTGATTTGACCTGGGGGACGTACGTGGAAGGCATCGGTTACAGCCTCGATGGCAGCGGGGCCACCGGCCTCGCGGATGCCGCGAGCACCAACCTTTTCACGAATAATTTCCTGACGGATTTCACCGTGGATATCGATGCGTCGTCGTCGTTGAAACCGGGTGATTTGTATTGGGGCGGCTATTGGGGGCCCAACTGGGAGATTTGGACGGAGGCGGGTGATGCGGGCGGTTTTCCAAATTCACCGGATCGCGGTGCTGATTCATATTGGACGCCGGACGATCCGGCAAATCCGTTCACCGGGGTGCATGGCCAATGGCAATTTGCCACGGTGGGATTGGACAGCCTGCCGCTTACGAACGGGTCGTGGATTGGTTTCTCCGTGGCGGCCGGCGAATATGAATCGGCCTCGACCGCCCCCTACAATGCTCATAAACATGCGCCGGCAGCCCCCGATGCCAGCCTCACTGCGCTGGTTAAAAATATGACGGGCGGCTTTCAGGGCGGCCAGTGGCAGTCGAAATTCTTGAGCTGCAGCAACTGGCTTTACACGCTGGAACGCTCGGCCGACTTGCAAACTTGGAACGCGGTCGGCGCGGGCGTGGCCGGCACCGGCACTAACCTCATCGCGACCGACCCGGCTCCCCCGGCGGACAAATCCTTTTACCGCGTCTCCGCCGCCCGGCCATGAACGCCCCACCCTTCGCCCGCCGCCGCTGGGCGTTCACACTGATTGAACTGCTCGTAGTCATGGCCATCATCGGCATCCTTTCCGCGATGCTGCTGCCCGCGTTGGTGCGGGCGAAGGCGGCCGCGCAGCGCGCCGATTGCGTGAACAATCTTCGTCAGCTGGGCCTCGCCACGCAGATGTATTGGAGCGACAACGCCGGCAACTCGTTCCGCTACCTCCAGCCCGGCAACGTCAACAACGGCCTGGTCTACTGGTTTGGCTGGATTGAGAACCAGAGCGCGCAGACGCCCGACGGCTGGCGCCGCTTTGACCTGACCGTGGGCGTTTTGTTTCCATACTTCAAAGGCTGCGATGTCCGGCTCTGCCCTTCGCCCGCGTGGAGTTCGCCGCAATTCAAATTGAAAGGTACCAACGTCATCTTCAGCTATGGCTGCAACGGCTTGATCTTCAGCGGACCGGGACATGGCGTGATCAATGAAAAAGGTCTGCCGCAGCCCGTTACAACGGCCCTGTTTGCGGATGCGGCGCAGGTGGACCCGTTTTCCGGCGCCAATCCGATGTTTCAGGAATGGTATTATGTGGACAGCAACACCCCCCAGCCGAACGGACATTTTCGCCATTCTCAAAAGGCAAATGTGACCTTTGCCGACGGACATGTGGATTCGGAGAAGCCGGTTGCCGGTTCGCTTGACCCGCGTTTGCCCAATCAAAACATCGGGCGATTGCGGACGGAGATACTGGCCGTTCCGTGATGAAAACCGAGGCAGCGGTTCACGCGCCGATCTGCTTCTGGATGGCGCCGCATATTTGCCGGGACCACTTGGCCAAGGTGTCGGGGTCGCGGCCTTCCACCAGCAGGCGGGCTTTGGGTTCGGTGCCGGAATAGCGCAACAGCAGCCGTCCGCCTTGCGCGGAGAGTTCCTTTTCGGCGTCCGCCACCAGCCGGTTCACGTCGTCGAGCTGCGCGAAGGGTTTTTTCTCGCGGACTTTGACGTTGGTGACCAATTGCGGAAAGCGGGTCCAGCATCTGGCGAGCTGCGAGAGCGGCTGGTCTTTGGCCTTGAGGATGCGGAGCACCTGCAGCGCGGCCACCAGGCCGTCGCCGGTCGTGCCGTGGTCGCGGAAGATCAAATGGCCGCTCTGCTCGCCGCCGAAGTTAAAGCCGTGGCGCAGCATCTCGTCAATCACGTTCCGGTCGCCGACGTCGGTGCGGAGCATTTTGCCGCCGGCGGCGGTGATGGCGGCGGCGAGGCCGGCATTGCTCATCACGGTGGCCACCAGGGTTTTTTCCGCGAGCGAATTTTCCGCCAGCATCTCCAGCGCGGCGATGGCCATGATGTCATCACCGTCGATCAGCGTGCCGGTTTCGTCGCAGAGCAGAACGCGGTCGGCGTCGCCGTCGTGGGCGATGCCGAGGTGCGCGCCGTGTTCGACGACTTTGCGGCACATGGCTTCCGGGTGCATGGAACCGCAGTTTTCATTGATGTTTTTACCGTCGGGCTGGTTGCCATAGACGATGACTTCCGCCCCGAGTTCGCGTAGCACGCACGGTGACGCCTTGTAGGCCGCGCCGTGGCCGCAGTCCAAAACAATCTTCACGCCTTCAAGGGTCAGGCCTTTGGGGAATGAGGATTTGACAAACTCAATGTAGCGGCCCAGCGCGTCGTCAATGCGCACGGCCTTGCCGATCAGCTCGGCGCGCGGACGGATTTTTTCAATTTCGCCGCTGAAGACGAGGCTTTCGATCTGCGCCTCGATCTTGTCGTCGAGCTTGTAGCCGTCGGCGCGGAAAAACTTGATGCCGTTGTCGGTGTAGGGATTGTGGGAGGCGGTGATGACGATACCGGCGTCCGCGCGTAAGCTGCGCGTGACATAGGCCACGCCCGGCGTGGGCAGCGGGCCGATGAACAGCACGTCCACCCCCATCGAAAGGATGCCGGAGCTGAGGGCGTTTTCCAGCATGTAGCCGGAGAGCCGCGTGTCTTTGCCGATGACAATCCGGTGCTTGCCGCGGCCGCGCGACTGGCGTTCAAGGTTTTTGAAAACGTGCGCCGCGGCGCGGCCGAGCTTCAAGGCGGTTTCGGCGGTGACGGGCTCGACATTGGCCGTGCCGCGAACGCCGTCCGTGCCGAAGATTTTTTTTTGAGAACTCATGCAGGCAAATCCGCTCAATGCGGCGGAGGGACCATGACGGTGCTGGCCGGGGCGGTGGCGCTGCCGGCCGATTCCTGCAAAATACGGTGTACCGTCAGCCAGATGGCCACCGCCAGCAGCAGTGAGAACATTTTCCAGCCAAGGTCGTGAAGGAAGAAATCGCGCATGGTGGTGAAATTATCGGCCGGGCGGTTTGGCCGGCGGCCGCGGCTCGTGTTTGGTGATGACAGCCGGGCCGGCGGGGCGATGCCGTTCCGTGAACCGGGCGCGCAGCCAGCTGGCCACGCCGTGCGTCCTGGCCGGCTGCAAAACCACCGAGGTCAGGAACGCGCGCAGCTCCTCCAGCGTCACGCCGCGCGTGAGCTGGCCCTTGTAAGCGTAGGAAACCATGCCCGTTTCCTCCGATACGACCACGATGGCCGCATCCGTCTCCTCGCTCAAGCCGATGGCGGCGCGGTGGCGCGTGCCGAGCGACTTATTCAAGTCCGTCCGCTGTGTCAGCGGAAAAATACACGCCGCGTAAGCGATGCGGTCGCCCTTCAAAATCACGCCGCCGTCGTGAATCGCGTTGTTCGGGAAAAAAATCGTCTCTAGCATCTCCGGCGTGGCGTCACAGTCCACCTTGATGCCGGCCTCGACGGCCTCTTGAAGCTGGATGGACTGCTCGATGGCGATGAGGGCGCCGATCTTGACGTCCGCCAGGCGCTCAACGGTCTGGATGATGACCTCGATGGCCTCGCGCTGTTCACTGGCGGTGGCGAAGAGCGGCAGATTGCCCAGCTCGCCGAGCATCCGGCGGAGCTCCGGCTGAAAAATCACCAGGCCGCCGACCGCGATGAACACCGACGCGCTGCCGAGGATCCAGCGCAACACCTCGAGCTTCAGCAGCGTTGTAACCAGCGCCAGCGCCAGCAGCACGACGAAAAAGCCGATGACCACCGGCCAGCCGCGGGTGCCGCGCACGAAGCGAAAGGCATAGTAGATCAGCACCGCGAGGATTAAAATTTCCACCGCGGGTCGCCAGCCGTTTTGAAGATCAATCCACATGATGGTTCCGGGCCAAAATTGCTTCCGCCATCCGCACCGCCTGCACCGTTTCCGCCACGTCATGCGTGCGGATGAGGTTTGCTCCCGCGGCCACCGCCAAGGTCGCGCAGGCGAGCGACGCGGGCAAGCGGTTTTCCAAGTCCGCGCCGAGCAGTTTGCCGATGAATGACTTCCGCGAAACGCCGAGCAGCAATGGGCGCCGCTTCTTTGTAAAACTCCCCAGCCCGGCGAGCAACTGCAAATTATGCTCGGCGGTTTTGCCGAAGCCGATGCCCGGATCAAACGCCACCTGTTCGGCGGCGATGCCGGCGGCGTTCAGCAGGGTTTCCAGCCGCTCCGAGAAAAACTCGCCGACTTCGCGGATAATATCATTGTAGGCCGGCTGGTCCTGCATTGTCTGCGGGGTGCCCTGCGCGTGCATGACGATGTAGCCGGCTTGAAATTCGGAAACCACTTCCCACATCGCGACATCGCGGCGCGCCGAAGCGGCGACGTCATTGACGATGCTGGCACCGGCGGCGAGCGCGGCGCGGGCGACGACGGGCTTCATGGTGTCAATCGAGAGGGGCACTTGGGTTTGCGCGGCCAGTTGCTCGATGACGGGAACCACGCGCCGGAGTTCCTCGGCTTCGCTGACCGGGGCTGCTCCGGGTCGGGTGGATTCGCCGCCGATATCCAAAATTTCCGCGCCTTGTGCGACAAGTTTCAGCGCGTGTTCCACTGCGGCTCCGGGGGCGAGAAATTTTCCGCCGTCAGAGAAGGAATCGGGCGTGACATTGACAATGCCCATGACCAGCGCCGGACGCGGGAAGACAAATTCAAATTGGCGGGCGGTGAACTTCATTTCAGCGCCGTGATGATTGCCGAATCAAACTGATTGCGCAAGAAGCACGGACAGTTTGGCCTTCCTCCAAACGAGCTCAAACCTTGGTGCGGAAATATGCAATCGTGTCGGTGAGACCCCGGTAAAGCGGCACGACGGGGGCCCACTTGAGAATTTTTTTAGCCTTGGTGATGTCGGGTTTGCGCTGCTTGGGATCGTCCTGAGGCAGCGGCTTGAACACGATTTTACTTTTGGACTTGGTCGCGGTGATGATCTGCTCGGCGAACTGGAGCATGGTCATTTCCGTGGGGTTGCCAATATTCACCGGCAGATCGTAATCACTCATCATCAGCCGGTAGATGCCCTCAATCAGGTCGGAGACGTAGCAGAAACTGCGCGTCTGGGTGCCTTTGCCAAAGACGGTGACGGGCTTGTTTTTTAACGCCTGGCTGATGAACGCAGGGACGACGCGGCCGTCGTTGACACGCATCCGCGGGCCGTAGGTGTTGAAGATGCGAACAATGCGGGTCTCGACCTGATGCTCGCGGTGGTAGGCCATTGTGAGCGATTCGGCGAAGCGCTTGGCCTCGTCGTAGCATCCGCGCAGGCCGATGGTATTGACGTTGCCCCAGTATTCTTCGGGCTGCGGATGAACCAGCGGGTCGCCGTAGATTTCAGAAGTGGAGGCGATGAGGAAGCGCGCGTTTTTTTCCTTCGCAAGGCCGAGCGCCTTGTGGGTGCCGAGCGAGCCAACCTTGAGCGTTTGGATGGGCAGATCGAGGTAATCTATCGGGCTGGCGGGTGAGGCGAAGTGCCAGACGTAATCCACCGGCCCTTCAAGGAAAAGGAATTCGGTGACGTCCTGCTGGATGAATTTGAAATTGGGATTGCCGCCGAGGTGCGCGATGTTGTCAACGCTGCCGGTGACAAAATTATCAATGCCGATGACGCGATGGCCGCGGGCGACCAGCAAATCGGTGAGGTGCGAGCCAAGAAAGCCGGCGGCGCCGGTGACGACAGAGGTGGGCTTTTGTTTTTTCAAGAGGTTGAATTGTTAAAAGAATAAATCGGTAAATCTCAGTGTTTACAGGGTAGGGAAACAAATCGGTGATTCAACGATTAAAGCAGATGGTGGCTTCATTTTGCGCCGACGGCCGAGAATACGGCGGGAATGGTGCGCAGGAGAATCTGCAAGTCGAGCCAAATGGACCAGTTGTCAATGTATTCGAGGTCGAGGCGGACCCATTCCTTAAAGTCGGAGATCTGGTTGCGTCCCTTGACCTGCCAGAGGCAGGTGAGACCGGGTTTGACGCTTAAGCGGCGGCGGTGCGCAAGGTCTGAAAAACGCTTCACCTCATCCACCGGCAGCGGGCGGGGGCCGACCAGGCTCATCTCGCCGCGCAGAACATTGAACAGCTGGGGCAGTTCGTCCAGGCTGTATTTGCGGAGGAATTTACCAATAGGGGTCACGCGCGGGTCGTTGGAGACCTTGAAGACGGGGCCGGACATCTCGTTCATCGCCGCCAGCTCGTGCTTGAACTGCTCGGCGTTGGTCATCATGGTGCGGAACTTGTAAATCATGAACGGCGCGCCATTGAGGCCGGAGCGCTGCTGCCGGAACATCACCGGGCCGGGCGAGGAGAGTTTCACAAACAGTGCGATGATAAACATGGGCAGTGCCGCCACCAGAAGCAGCGCCAGCGCGCCAAAGAAATCCAGGAGCATTTTTGCCAGCATCTGCCAGGACGCCTCCGGCGTGGTGCGGAACACAAGGAGCGGATGGCCGAACATTTCATCAAAGCTGGCCCGTGCAATCTGCGTCGCAAAAAAGTCCGCCACCAGCCAGGCTTCGACTCCCTCGATTTCGCAAAGCTGGATGACACTCTCAACCCGTTCGAAGTGCGCGTGCTTGGCGCTGACCAGCACGCCGCTGACGGAGTGTTCGTGAAGCAACTCAATCAGCACCTGCGGGGGAGAATCGGCAAGGTGAAATTCCGCCGCGATCTCGATGGCGTCGCCGTCGCGGGCTTTCACTTCGCGGCGGAGCCGGGCGATTTCTGCGACCGAGCCGGCGATGATGATACGGCGCTTGTATTGCGCCTTGGCCATGCGGCTGCGCAACGCGGCGTGGAGGAGTTCCTCCTTGGCCCAGACCAGGCCGAAGCTGATCAGTCCGAACAGCCCGAGACCAACGCGGGGGACGGTTTCGCGAAACCCGAACAGCAGGAGTACCAGGCCCAAGGTCAAGATGAAGCAACTCTTGAGCAGCGGCCAGAACATGGCCGCCCGCGAGCCGAGCATGGGGCGCTTGTAAAATCCCTGCGATTCCAGGACCAGAGGTGCGGCTGGAACCAGCGCAAAGTATAGCCAGACTACTTGGTCGAACGCGTCCGGGGCAATCACGTCTAGGTGAAACATCTCCGTGAACCATTCGTTGCCGCGCAGGGCGTAGGCCAGCCAAAAGCTGGCGGCAAACAGGCTCGCGTCGGCGAGTTGTTGCACCTGCGTGCGGATCTGGCGGTCGCGTTGCAGCATGAAAGTATTAACTGGAAGAGTTAGCGTTAATCATAGCCAGAGAACTTCCAAGTTCAAATCATTTGGTGGACCGTGGCACCAGTTGGAACTCCGGTACGGCGGCGACGATCAGTTTTTTCATCCGTTGAAATGTCGCTTCCTCTTGTCCTGGCGCGCACACTGAAAAAAAAGTGATATAGGCCCAGCGGTCCAGCACGCCGGTCAGCAGCATGTCTTTGACCATCCATAATTTCCACTCGTTGTGCTGCGCCGTGAGATGGTCGGCGTCCACGAACCAGTAGGCATAGACGCCGGCGCGTTTCACCGGCTGCCCGTTTTCCAGTGTGTCAATCGTGGCCACAACGCGCATCACCGGCAACTCATACGGGACCGGCTGCGTCATGGGTACGGATACGACGTGGGTGCCATGGTCGTCAAATTTCCAGCCCTGTCCCACCATGCAGATTTGCGGCTTGTGGATGCTTGTCCGGTCGGTGCCCATGAGCACCACATTGGCTACGGCCTGAAAACCATCATCGCCGGTATAAAGCCGCTGGCCAAAGCTCGTGTCCTTTGGCAGTTCATTGGTGACAACCGACGCCTGCGGCACCGGTTCGGACTTGTAGCCCGGCAAGATCTCCGGGAGCAGCACCTCCAGATTGGCGCTGTCGGGAATCGGGCGGGTTTTCACGCCGGGCAGGCCAAGCTTTTGACCTGCCTTGGCATGGTGCAGTAAACCAGCGGTGCCGCCGATGAGCGCCAGCACCACCGCCACCGCGATGAAGGTCTTTGCTCTCATGTCAACGTCGCCTTGCTTTTCCTGGTGGTCGCGGCGAGTTCGCCCTTTTCCAGCCAGCGCGCCACCAGAAACGCGCAGCCCAGAGCCACGGCAAAGGTGACGAAGCCGAATTTGGTCTCCACCATTTTCCCGGCGTTCTGGCCGAACGTCTCCGCTACTCCAATGGTGACACAAAGCCGTACCACATTGCCCAGCACCGCCAGGGGTAGCGCCGCCAACATCATCGTTATGCGACGCCACGGTGACATGAAGGCAACGAAACCATAGATCGTCATCAGTGCCAGCAGCGCTACGATGCTGCGGATGCCGCTGCACGCCGCCGCCACCTCATAAGCAAACGTGTGCTGACCGTCGAAGAGCTGGGTGCCCTCGCGGACCAAATCCGGTGCCAGCCCCAAGTGCGCCACGCCGGCCACGATCCACGAGACCAGCAGCCTTAACTTGAACGTAAACCCGTCCAGCAGACCGCCGGTCGGCACGCAAAACGCCAGCAGAAAATACGGAAAAAAACTAGCCTTCAACCAGTGGCGGCCCCATGCCAGCCCGGTCAGGCCATACAGCCCAATAAAGAATCCCAGGGTGGATAATTGCGATTGCTGCACCAAATAACCCGCCAGATGCAAGCCGAGGCCGAGGGCAACAAGAACTATTCCTGGCCACCACAAACCCGCCGGTGGCACGACCAGTTCCCGGCGCTTCCACCAGAACAACGCCAGCACAACGAAGGGTATTATCAGGCCATATTGACCGTCAGATTCGGGAGCGGTGTAACTGTCCATCAACCACGCGAATAGCGAGGGCGAATGGACATAACCCAAAGTCGAGTTGCCGAAAAAAACGAACAGCGCCACCCATGCCGCGGCAAGGGCAAAAAAGAAAAATTTATTCGGGAGGGCATACCATTCCTCCCGACAGCGGCCCGCCAGCACCGCCACGCCCCCCGCCAGCGCCGCCCCAAACAATGGAATTGGCCACGGGGTGCCCCGGAATTTTTCGTCGGTGAAATAAAAAGCCGCCGCCGCCAAAATCAGGCAGCCGATTTCATGCGGTCGCAGTCCATAGGGCAGCGTTTTGTTGTTCATGTCGTTTCCAAGCCGAACCTATTAGATAGGCGAAACGCGCGTTCTGCTCAAACAAATTAACCGTTCGGCGACGCTATTTGACTTGTGCCGCCGGTCGGTCGTTCAACTCTCGTTTCCAGATTTGAAAGGCGGTTACGTTGGTGTTTAGTTGATAATTTTCACGCCGCGCGAATTCTGGGATAATTCCTCGCTCGTCATACACATCCGGTCGCGAGGCGATGATGACATCCGGCCGAGCCGCTCCCGCCACCGTTATGAGTCCGGGATGGGCCAGCCATAAGGCCCGGCCGGTTTCCGCCACGCCCTGAACGGCCAGGGGAAGTTCATAATAAAAGGCGGCGCTCGTATCCGCACTCCACCATACTATCTTTCTTTCCGCCAAGGCCACTCTGGCGATGGCGGCGGCCGTGCGGTAGTCGTCCTTGTCATGTCGTGCGGCAAAGCGCAGCGACAGTGCCGAGCTCAGATACAAACAAATAAATCCCCCTGCCAACATGCGCCCCGCCGGTCCGCGCCGCCACGCGGCGGCGAGCCCATAACCCGTCAGCAAAATCGCCACCGGCAGCAGTGTGGCCAGATGCCGGCCCAAAATCCGGAAATGTGAATGTGCACTGGCCGCCAGCACCAATCCGGCGGGAAGCAGGACCGCTATGATGAGCATCGCCAATTTTTTGGAACCGAGCTTTTGTCGCAGTTCACCCAGGGCCAGCCATAGCAGCGCCGCTATCACGGCCGCGTAGAGCAGGAGGGCGGGCGCGTACGGTTTGAATACTTCCATCCCGGTGCCGCCGCGAATGGCCAGCCGCCCCGGCCCCAGCCCGGCAAAGCCCAAAAGTTCATAGGCGATAAAAAGGGGGTTTTTCCAGTTCGTGCCGGCGATGCCCGTGGCGCGGTCGCCGGAGTGCAATGTCCACAGGTAATAAATTCCCAGCAAAAACAGGAAAGCCAGCAGGCTGGCCCACAGTCGCCAGAATATTTTGACGAAGCGCCCAAGTCGGTCGGCCGGCAGGAGTATGAGCGCCATCAGCACCGGCGTTGTCGCTAGCGCCATGCTTAAAAGGCTGCTGCCGCACAGACAAAAAAATGCCGCGCAAAAAATCAAGGCCCAGCCGCGTTCGCAATCCAAGCGAAGGTTCTTTTCGCGCGTCCAGTGCCAGAGGATGGCAAAAAGAATCAGGCTTGTGCTGAACTGCATGGTGTAGGCCCGCGCCTCGTTCAAATAATACCAGGCGAACGGACTGCCAAGCGCCACTATAAAAACCGCGCCTTGCAGGGTGCGGTTGCCGGCAACGGCGCGGAGCAGCACCACCAGCGCGGGAATGAACCAGAACAAATTCAAGGCGCGCAGAGCAAATTCACGGCTGCCGGTGAATTTTTCGCACGTCCAGAGCCAGAATATGTAGAGCGGCATTTGCGGGTCGGAGCCTTTGACTTCCCGCAGTAAATGCCAGCAAGCGGCGGGCGTGGGCTGTTGCGCCAGCCGGGCCGAGTAGGTTTCATCAATCCAGAAGCTGTGATTGGTCAGCGCCAGCGCGGCCATGAGCGCCAGCAGCCCGGCATAAATCCAGTTGTGCCAGCGGGAACGGCCTGCGGTCAGCGATGCGGCGGGAGGATTCATCAAGGCGGCGGAAATTTTTTCAGGCCGGTGAGTTGCAGAAAAAAATTCAGGATAAAAAGCGGGTTGTTGCGCAAATATCGTTTCGCCAGCCGGCGCGGCTCGCAGCACAGGCGGTAAAACCATTCGAGCCCGCTGCGCTGCATCCAGGGCGGCGCCTGCCGCACCCGGCCGCTGTGGAAATCAAACGCCGCTCCCACGCCGATCATCAACGTCACATCCAGCTTGGGCAGGAATTCCGCCATAAACTTCTCCTGCTTCGGCGTGCTCAAGCCCACCCACAAAATATCCGGCTGGGCGGCACGGATTTGTTCCGACAGCCCATTTTCCTCGTCCGTGGTCAGTTTGCGGAACGGCGGCGTGAAGGTGCCGGCGACTTTGAGTTTCGGGAATTTGAGGTTTAATTTTTGCGCCAGCAGTTCCGCCACGCCGTCGGCACCGCCGTAAAAAAAATGGCGGCAGCCGCTGGTTTCGCTCCAGGCGCAAACGTCCAGCATCAAATCCGGGCCGTAAACGCGGCTCATTTCGCGGTGACCGGCGAGTTTTCCGGCCCAGACCATCGGCATCCCGTCCGGCGTGCAGAGAAAGGCGCCGTTCAGGATGTTTTTGAACGCCGGCTCGTCCTGCGCCTCCATCACGCCGTGGACACCGGTGATGCAGATGTAGCCCTTGCGCCGTTCGCGCACGGCGTCGGCAATGGCATCGAGCGCTGTCCGGAGGTTAAGCACGGTGATGCCGATGCCAAGGACGTTGACGCGATTCTTCATTTACGATTTACGATAACGGATTTACGATTCCAAGATTCATGCGGCGCGTAAATTATAAATGGTAAATCGCCAATCAGAAATGAAATTGCTTGTTTTTGCCCACACGCCGCCGCCGCATCACGGCCAGAGTTATATGGTGCAGCTCATGCTCGCAGGCTTCGGCGGCGACTGCCGCCGCGCCCGGGTGACGAATCCGCATGGCATTGAATGCTATCATGTCAACGCCCGCTTCTCGCGCGGCCTGTCGGACGTGGGCGAATTTCAGGGCGCAAAAATGTTCCTGATCTTCTGGTTCTGCGCGCAGGCGTTGTGGCTGCGGTTTCGTTACGGTGTGAAGAATTTTTATTATGTCCCCGCGCCCGGCAAGCGCGTTGCGCTCTACCGCGACTGGCTGGTGATGCTGCTCTGCCGCGTTTTTTTCAAAAACATGATCCTGCATTGGCATGCCGCCGGCCTCGCCAAATGGCTTGAAACCGCCACCACCATCGGTTCGCGCGCAGCCACCTATCGGCTGTTCCGGCCAGTGGATTTAAGCATTGTCCTATCTCGCTACAACGTCGCGGATGCCGAGAAACTGCTCTCGCGCCACATCCGGGTTGTGAGCAACGGCATTCCCGATCCCTGTCCCGATTTTTTAAATACCATCCTGCCGCGCCGCCGCGAATGTTTTGCCGCCCGCCAGCGAATCTTTGCCGGCGAAATGCCCGCCGCATCGCTGACCGTGAATATCCTGTTCCTCGCGCATTGCACCCGCGAAAAAGGGCTGTTCGCCGCGGCCGAAGCCGTTCTGCGTGCCAACCGCGACCTGGCCGCGCGCCGCGTCCCGATGAAACTCCAGCTCATCGCCGCCGGCAATTTTGTCACCGCCGGGGAGCAGGATGAATTTGACCGGCTTCGGCAGAATGTCGACTTTGCCGCCGCTGTCCAGCACGCCGGCTTTGTTTCCGGCGAGCGCAAGGCGGCGCTCTATCGGGAGGCCGATCTTTTTCTTTTTCCCACGCGCTACCTTGGTGAAAACCAGCCGGTCAACCTGATCGAGGCCATGGCGTTTGGACTGCCCATCGTCACCACGCGCTGGCGATCGCTGCCGGAAATGCTGCCGGAAAATTATCCCGGTCTTGTCAACGGCCAGGAGCCGGATGAAATTGCGGCGGTTATCTTGAAAGTCCTTGCCGAGAAGAGCGGCGAACGGGTGCGCCGGCATTTTATCGGGCAGTTCACGATTGAACAGCACCTCGCCGCCCTGGCGGCCGCGCTCCGCAGTGTGGAGGCCGAAGCAGCTTAACTTTCGTGTTTCAGAAACCATCGGAGGCCGCTAATCTTGCGCCATTGAAAATCGGCCTGCTCCAGCTCAACCCGACCGTTGGCGCGTTCGCTGCCAACCGCGAAAAATTATTGGCTGCCTATGCCCGGGCGGTTTCCATCGGCGCTGAATTCGTGCTCGCGCCGGAACTGTTTCTCTGTGGCTACCCGCCCCGCGATCTGCTCCACCGTGAAGATTTCATCGAAGCCAGCCTGACGGCGCTGGCGGAAACCGCCGGCCGGATTGGCGGGGTGCCGCTCTGCGTCGGTTTCGTTGACCGGAATTCCGAGCGGCCCGGCCGCGCGCTGCGAAACTCCGCTGCGGTTTTGCAGAACGGGAGAATCATCTGGCGCACGACCAAGAGCCTGCTGCCGACCTACGATGTTTTCGACGAAGACCGTTATTTTGAACCGGCCAAAACCGTTGCGCCGTTCGAGTATGGCGGGCACAAGCTCGGGATCACAATCTGCGAGGACATCTGGAACGACGAGGATTTCTGGCCGGATCGGCTTTATCGCCGCGATCCGGTGAAAGAGCTGATAGCCCAAGGCGCGGAAATGATTTTGAACATATCCGCGTCGCCGTGGCATGACGGCAAGGAAAAAACCCGGCTGGAAATGCTCCGGCGCGTGGCGCGCGACGAGAAAGTTCCGCTGATTCAGGTCAACGCCGTCGGCGCGAACGATGAGCTGATTTTTGACGGCCACAGCGTCGCCCTGGACGCCGGTGGTAAACTGCTCGCGCTCGGTCGGGGTTTTGCCGAGGATATTCTGGTGGTGGATCTGGGCGGCAGCGGCAGGCATGAAACGGAAAAAGGGTATGATTTTCCGCCGCGCGAGCAGCTTCTTTTTTTGGCGCTGTCGATGGGGGTGCGCGATTATGTCCGCAAGTGCGGCTTCCAGTCGGTGCTCGTCGGCCTGTCCGGCGGCATTGATTCCGCGCTGGTCGCGGCGGTTGCCGCCGACGCGCTCGGCGCGGAAAATGTTCTGGGCGTCTCGATGCCGGCGCGTTATTCCAGCAGCGGCAGCCTGACGGATGCGGAGCGGCTCGCAAAAACACTGGGAATCCGTTACGAAGTTCTGCCGATCGAGCCGGTGTTCAAATCCGTCGAGGCGCAGCTGCAAAAGGTATTTGCGGGAACCAAGCCGAACGAGGCGGAAGAAAACGTCCAGTCGCGCCTGCGCGGGGTGACGCTGATGGCGTTGTCGAACAAGTTTGGCGCCCTGGTGCTGACGACCGGCAACAAGTCGGAGATGGCTGTGGGCTACTGCACGCTTTACGGCGACATGTGTGGCGCGCTGGCGGTCATCGCGGACATTTTCAAAACGGATGTCTATAAAATCGCGCGCTGGCTGAACCGCGAGCGCGAAATCATTCCGTCGGATTCCATCACCAAGCCGCCCAGTGCGGAATTGCGACCGGACCAGACGGATCAGGACTCGCTGCCGCCGTATGAGATATTGGACGCGGTTCTGGATCTGTATGTTGTTAAGAATCTAAGCAAGACCGAGATTGCCTCTCGTGGCTTCGACGCGGCGGTGGTCAACGACGTGGTAAACAAGATCAATTTCAGCGAATATAAGCGTCGGCAGGCCGCGCCGGGATTGAAGGTGTCGCCGCGCGCGTTTGGCATGGGGCGGCGGATTCCCGTGGCGCAAAGATTCCGCATATAGCCCAATAAAACCATTGTCCCCCGCCGCCGCCCGCGATAATCTCACTCTGACAAAATCCAGCCGATGACAAATGATAATCCGGTTTTTATAGTTGGTGTTTTCCGGTCCGGCACCTCGCTGCTTTGCTCGCTGCTGAACCAGAACCCCGGCATCGCGCTGATGTATGAGTGTGATGTCTGGAATTTTCCGCGACCGCTGCTGGAGGCGCGTTTCCAGCGCGACTGGGCGGAACGCATCGAATTCTATAACCAGGCCCTTTCCCGCCACCGGCTGGTTTCGGAATACGATTTTTCCCCGCTGAAAAAAATCCGCGCGCCCTCGGATTTGTATCATGCCTTTGGTGCGCTGAAAGGGGCGGCGGTTGCCGGGGAAAAATCGCCTTTTTACTGCGACCGGCTGCGGCAGCTTCACACGCACTATCCGCAAGCCTCATTCATCCTGGTCTGGCGTAACCCGACTGAGATATACCGTAGCGTGCTGAAGGCGGGGCAGACGTCCCGGTTTTTCGGCCGGCCCGGCATGTTGAGCCGGATGATTTACCATCAGGAACAGTCCATCCGGCAGGCCGCCCAGATCGAGGCGAAGGGCGCGCGGGTTTTCCGTGTGGACTACGCCGACATCGTGGAGCATACGGAGCAGGTTTGCCGCGACATCAGCGCGTTTCTTGGCGTCCCGTTCGACGTCCGGATGATGGAACTGAACAAGGCCGACCTGTCTACCATCTATCAGGCGCCGCACCACGCCTACCTCCGCCGCGGCATTATCGAACGGCAGAAATATGACCAGGAACTTGTCTCGCCAGCGGTCGCAAAAAAACTGGAGCGCTACCGCTGCCGGTGGGAAAAGCTCCAAGCCGGCTGGCTGAAGCCTTCCGCCGGTCCGGATCAGCGCGGTCCGGGGCCGCTCGAATTTATTTATCACAATTTGGCGGGCCGGTTGCTGACTTATTACGACGCGACGGTGCGGGCGGGGTTTGAATTTCTGCCCCTGAACTGGCTGCGCATCTACCGCCTGCTTAAAAACTGGCTGGTCAGCCCGCCGTCCGGATCGGTGGATGAAAAAACGTCACTGATCCGGGACTTCAAGCGGCACTGGCTCACGATTTTGACGGCCACCGCGATGTTTGGCGCGATTGTCTATATCCATCTTCACGCCAACCCGCATCTGATGTTCCTGACATTTTATGCCTTGCCCTGCGTATTGCTGGCGCTGGTGGTGAACACGCGCTGGGCCACGCTGTTTGTCCTGGCGGCCTCGGTCGTGCCGCCCATGGTGCAATACGAGGGGGACACCGACTATCGTTCCGCCTTCGTGTTCGGCTGGAACCTTTTTTCGCGTTTCATCCTGCTGGAAATCATGGCGCTGACCGTCGGGCGCATCCGGATGGAATTCGTGCGTACGGAAATTCAAAAAAGAAAACCGGCGGCGCCGCTGACGTTTTCCATTGTCACGCCTAGTTTTCGCAATTCGGAATGGCTCAAGCTCTGCATCGCGTCCGTCGCCGATCAGGAAGGCGTGAAACTGGAGCACATCGTGCAGGATTCCTGCTCCGATGACGGCACGCAGGACTGGCTCCCGCACGATCCGCGCGTGAAGGCGTTTATTGAGAAAGACGCCGGCATGTATGACGCCGTCAACCGCGGCTACCGACGCGCCACCGGCGATATCCTTGCCTACCTGAACTGCGACGAACAATACCTCCCCGGCGCTCTTGCTGCCGTGGGGAAAATTTTCGAGGAAAACCCGCACGTCGAGGTGCTCCTCGCCGGCAGCATCGTCACCGACGGCGACGGCAAATACATCTGCCACCGCCATTCCATGGTGCCGACCCTGAACCAGATCTGGTTTCGTTTCCCCACCCTGACCAGCTCCATTTTCATCCGCCGCCAGGTGGTTGCCGAACGCGGTGTTTTCTTCGACACGAAATGGCGCGACCTCGGTGATTTGCACTGGATCATCGCGCTGATGAAAAATAACGTGCCGATTGCCCACAGCAACACGTTCACCTCCACTTTCGCCGACACCGGCGAAAACATGAACCTCAAGCCCAACGCCCAGCGCGAAATGGCCGAGACCGCAAAAATGATACCGGCCTGGCTGCGGCTGCTCAAGCCGCTGTGGATTTTCACCCACCGGTTCCGCCGCGTCACCCACGGGCATTTCAACCTCAAGCCCACCAGCTACGCCATCTACACCAAGGCCAGCCCGGAACGCCGCGTGACCATCGATGTGCCGAAGCCCACTCCCATCTGGTGGAACCGCATCTGACGCGGCATGAAAGTACTGCTTTCGACCTACTCCTGTTTTCCGTGCCAGACCTCCGAGCCGGGTAACGCCTGGCGCGCCATCAACGAGGCGCTTCGTGAACACGAAGTCTGGGCCGTTATCGCCGACGCGCATCGCTATCGTGAACTCACCTTGCCGTGGCTGGAAGAAAATCCACTGCCAAATTTTCATCCTGTTTTTTTCAAGCCGCTCCCCGCGCTTCATTGGATGAGCCGCCACGCCGGGACCAATGCCATTTATTACCATCTTTGGCAGGAAAAACTTCGCGGCCTCGTCCGTGAACTGCATCAAGACGTCCAATTCGATCTGGTCCACCACGTCACCTATGGACGCTATTGGTCGCCGAGCGGACTGCGCGAACTGAATTTGCCGTTCATCTGGGGGCCGGTCGGCGCCGCTGAAACGCCGCCGCCCGAATTTGTCCGCGAACTTCCCCTGCGCTCCCGCTTCGAAGAAGCCGCCCGTGACGGCGCGCGGAGTTTTTGCGAACACAGCCCGGCGCTGCGCGCCACTGCTGCCGCCGCGACCATTGCCATCGGGGTCACGCGCGAAACCTGCGCCGCGCTCAAAAAGCTCGGGGCGCGTCGCATTGAGCAGTTGCCTCAGATGGCGCTCAACGAACGTGACTTGGCGCAGTTCGCCGCGTTACCCTCGCCGCCGCCCGGCCCGTTGCGCGCGATTTGCATCGGGCGGCATGTGCATTGGAAGGGATTCTATCTGGCCATCCGCGCTTTCGCGCAATTCGCCCGGGAGAACTCGGTCGCCGAATTATGGATTGTCAACGACGGGCCATTCCGACGGGAGCTGGAGCGAACCGCCGCGCAAACGGGCGTTTCGGCGCGCGTCAAATTTTTTGGCACGCTGCCGAAATATACGGATGTGCTGGAAAAACTCGGCCAGACGCACGTTTTGATGCATCCGGCGTTGCACGAGGGGTTTGGCAATGTCTGCCTTGAGGCGATGGCCGCCGGCCGGCCCGTTGCTTGCCTGGACATCGGCGGTCCGGCGTCGCAGATCACGCCGGAAACCGGGTTTGCCGCCCCGGCGACGAATCCTGTGGAGGCCGTCGCTGCGCTCGCCGGATTCCTGGGAAAAATTGACCGCGACCGGGGTCTGCTGGCCGCGATGTCCGCCGCCGCCCGGGCGCACGTGGAGAAAAATTTTACCATGCGGCAAGTGAATGAAACCATGAGGAAATTCTACCGGGAGGCCGTGGAGCTTTATTGCGCTGGCCCCGCGTCCTGATCTGAAAATATGATTGTCAACCGGCCGTTTACGAGGTATTTCACACGGGGTATCCAACCTTTTATTCATGCCACGTCTGATCAAAATTGTTCTCCTTCTGGCTGTCATCATTGGCTGTGCCTGGCTGCAATATCTGTTTGATGACGGGCTGGGGATTGGCTGGCCGTCAGATGCGGTGCGCAATTGGCAGCAGTTCGGATTTTCCAACCTGCATGGCCAGCTCGTGACCAACCCGGGTGGATTTGAGGTTGCTGCCAGCCCTAATATTTACAAAGGCATGAGCCCGGTCTGTCTCTATCCGGCCTATTTTATAACCCGGTTTTTTGCCTGGACTGGTCTGGACACGATGGCGTTTCAGATTGTGATGTCGCTGCTCGTTTTCTGGGCGATCTGGAACCTGCTGGGGCGGGATAATTTCGCCTTGTTTGTAGCGGCGGTTGCGATTTTTTGTCCCGGCTACTCCCGGTGGCTGAAAATTCTGGATCCGAACGTCATCACCGTTCTGTTCGGCCTGCCATATATCGCCCTCGTGGCTTCCATCTTGAAAAGACCGCGGCTGGGATTCGCCTCCGGCCTCAGCCTTTTTGCGGTCACCATGACGTTCGTCTCTCTTAACTGGACGACGGCATGGGTTCTGGGGCCGTGTGCGCTTCTGTTGCTGGGTTTGCCTCAGATCAACCGCCGTGCGGTCTTTTTATTCATCTCACTGGCCGGGGCGAGTTCAATTCTATTTGTTCTTGGTTCGGCGATAATCAAAGCCGGAGGAAGCCAGGCCAGCCCTGAACATCTGGGACGGTTCATCCGTGGCTACACCTGGGGGAATGTTGGTTATGGAGCCGGTCTGACTACTAGCAAAGCGTTCATGCGGCTTGTTTTCGTGAACGGGATTGGCCTGCTGCCATTGCTAGTGGTTTGTGGTGGCGTGGCGGTTAAATGTCTTCCGCGCGGCGGTGGGAAAAATTGGTATGCCCTGACGCCGCTGGCGTTGACCGTGCTGGAAGTCGGGTTCATGCGAAATTATTTTGGACACCATCCGTGGATGGCCGCGCCGGTGCTGCTGGTTGGATTGGTTTTTTCACTGGTGTTATTGCGGGTTCATCCGGAAAGCTCAAGTGCCGCACCGGGTCGGATGAATGGGAGTTTATTGTTGCCCGCCATCGTTCTGGTATGTTTCATCTACAGTCTGGCCGTGGTCGAGTTTTTCCGGGCAAATGGTCTGAATGGACTGACTCTGGCGGGTCTCGTCCGTCATCATACCGAGCGTTCCGATTGGATCGTGGTCGTCAAAAGCATTGATCCGCAAACGACAGAAATCGCGCCGCGACTTGATGAGCATCTGGATCGGCATGTGCTGGTCGTCGATGACCTTGATCATCTGCCCGCGGGCAGGGACTTCGTGATATTATCGGCGGTGCCAGCGGGTGGCCTTGGCCTCCGGGCGCAAGCCTCTGTCGGTGGACCTGCTTCCCAGTCTTTGCTCCAAAAAACCGGCGACTGGTTCAACCATTCCATCGCTCGTCGCCAGCCCGGTGACCGGATAGATTTTGCCGGAACCTATTTTCTTTATGAAACGAAACCTTGATGAGCTTCATTCACAACGGCATCTGACACTCCTGATGGCCTATCGGGACTTGGCGCAGACTCGCACTGTCGCATGAATTTGGACGCCACCAAACCGATCGTCCAGCCGGGTCCGCTGGTTTCCATCGTGATTCCCATGCTCAATGAGCGCGCCGGCCTGCGAACGCTCTTTGACCGGGTCGCGCAAGCCATCCAAGACACTCCAGTGGAATGGGAGATGGTCATCGTGGATGACGGCAGCACCGATGGCACGCGCGAGGTGATTGCCGATGAACTGGCCCGGTTTCCGCACTGGCGGCTGGTTCTTTTGAGCCGGAATTTCGGCCAGCAACCCGCCTACCGCGCCGGACTCGAAAATGCGCGTGGCGACGCGGTGATATTTTTGGACGCGGATTTGCAGGACCCGCCGGAACTGGTGCCTGAACTGCTTGCCAAGTGGCGCGAAGGCTTCAAGGTTGTCACCGGCAGTCGCGTGAGCCGCGAAGAACGCGGGCTGCGCCGGTTGGCGTTTGATTCATTCCACCAGCTTTTCCACCGCATGACCGGCCGGGTGATGCCGATCAACAGCGGGATGTTTTCGCTCGTGGACCGCGTGGTTGTTAATCACTTGCTCGCCGCCCGCGAAACCAACCTGTTTTTGCCCGCGCTCAAATGCTGGTATGGATATCCGCAGGCGACCATCAGCTATGCGCGCAAAGATCGCGCCGTCGGCGAACCCAAGCAGTCGTTCAATAAGTTGTTTCGGTACGCCCTGGACGGGCTCTTCAGTTTTTCCGACCTGCCGCTGCAATGGATCGCCGCGACCGGAGCCGTCATCTGCCTGGCCAGCTTCGGCTACGCGGCCGTTTTGATTGTGGAAAAAATTCTGCAGATGTTTGGGTATCTGCCATCCTTGCGCGTGCTGGGTTTCACCACGCTCGCGGCGGCCGTTTTCTTCTTCGGCGGACTCAACCTGCTTGCCCTGGGCATTGTCGGGCAATACCTCGCTCGCATTTACCGCGAAATCAAAGGCCGCCCGCTTTACGTTGTGGAACAAATCTTAACCTCCGATGAACCCAGAAGAATACAGCAATCTCGCCAAGGTTGAACAACGACACTGGTTCTACGCCGGTAAACGCGAGATTGTCCGCTACTGGATAAATCGCTGCCACCCTCTCAAGCTGACTGACCGGCTGGCTGACTGCGGAGCTGGAACGGGCATATTTGTTGAGGAAATGCGCGCCAGATGCCAGGTAATGGCCTTGGACGATTTCGACGAATCGCTCCAACTGCTTTGCGCCCGGCTGGGGAAAGATTGTGTGCTGAAAGGCAGTTGCACGGCGTTACCCCTGGCTGACAATTCGGTGGATGTGTTGACGGCACTGGATGTGATTGAGCATGTTGAAGATGATCAAGCTTCAGTTGGGGAATTTTTGCGAGTGTTGCAACCAGGAGGAATTGCCGTCATCACGGTTCCGGCGCTGATGGCCTTATGGAGCGACTGGGATGTGACCCTGCGGCATTATCGTCGATACAACGCATCGACATTGCGGAAAATAATTCCAGATGGATTTGAAATCCTGCACCTTGATTACGTCAATGTGGCTGTGTTGCCGGTGGTTTTTTTGGTCCGCAAATTCCGCGCCTTGAAACAAAAACTGGGGTTCAGTGGAACGGCACGGTCAGAAGACCGGATTCCACCGGCATGGCTTAATCGTTTTTTGCAATGGCTTTTCGTCCGTTTGGCCTGCCAGAAAACCGTCTGTTTTCCGGCCGGCGTCGGCTTGCTCGCCGTTTTGCGTAAGAAAAAACAGCCCGGCACCGGCAAACTTTAGGTTGAAAAACCTACTGTCATCAGGTTGGCACGAGCAAATATATTGGGGGTCCGGGCTGGCACCGCAATCCCCTACGGAAGAATAGTAAAATTATCCTGTCCGATCCTCTGTGCGTCAGTTCCATCAGGTGTTCAAACAACTTGATGGCTGGGTTGTTCTTTGTTACATGAACCGCGTCATTTCATTTCCATGAGCGACCTCGCCATCCCGGTTGCGGCCCTCGGCAATTTGCCGGGCGTCCTCCGCGTCGCCATTAATCAGAATGCCGGCCGGCCATGATCAACCTCCTCAAAGCGGTCTTTCGATTTGCCGGCATAGACCGGGCCGTTTTTTTTTCGAACGCGGCGCAGGTTATGCGGCTGGTGACCGGGCCGATTTCGATGGCGCTGGTATTGCGCTACCTTACCCCCGAGATTCAAGGTTATTTCTACACTTTCTCCGGCATTGTCGCCATGCAGATTTTTCTGGAGATGGGCTTTTCGCAAAACATCCTCCAGTTTGCATCGTTTGAGTTTGCCAAGTTGAACTTCACACCCCGGAAAACCCTGGAAGGCGATCTGGTGGCCCGGTCGCGGCTGATGTCCTTGGGGCGGCTGGCCTTTGCATATTATGCGGTGGCAGCCCTTGTTTTTCTGGTGGTGGTGGGGATTGGCGGGCATATATTTTTTTCCATCTCCGGCAGTCATGGGATTGCCTGGCAGGGGGCCTGGTGGACCATCGTAATCTGCGCCTCGGTGTCCCTGGCAGTCAATCCGGCATGGGCTTTGCTGGAAGGCTGCAATCGGGTCGCCACGCTGGCGCAATTTCGTTTCTGGTCCACCCTGGCCGGTTTTCTGGTGAACGCCATCCTGTTGATGGCGGGCGCTGGGATCTACGCCTCTGCCCTCGGTTCGGTTTTCACCAATCTGCTGTCAGTCGGGTATCTTTTGATCTGCTGGCATCCGTTTTTCCGGCAGTTTTTGCAGTCGCCCCGGCATGGTACCATATCCTGGCGTCACGAAATCTGGCCCTTCCAGTGGCGGATTGCGGTGAGTTGGATGTCTGGCTACTTTATTTTTGACATCATGAATCCCGTCGCGTTTTACTTTTGCGGCGCTGCCGAGGCCGGCCGGTTCGGGATGAGCTTCCAACTGGTGCGGACGGTGTTAAATGTGGCCACCTCTTGGATCTATACAAAATGCCCGCGCTTTGGAATGTTGGTGGCGGCCAGAAAATGGAAAGAATTGGATTCGCTTTGGCGGCGGAGTACGGCGCAAGCCTTTCTGGCCTGCGTCTTGGGAATGATCCTGCTAATGGCGTTTATCCCGGTGGCCGGCCATTTCCTCCCGCAATTGCCCCGGCGTCTGGCTGGCGTTTGGGTCATGGCCTGGCTGGGTGGGGCGGAGGCGGTCCATCTCTTGATCCACGCCATGGTTATAGAAGTGCACGCCTACCGTCGCGAGCCATTCATGTGGTGGTCCGTCATATGCGGGGCATTGACCGCCGCGCTGATCGTGCTTCTGGTGCGGCCCTGGGGCGTCTATGGCGAGGCGGTCGGCTATGCGCTGGCACTTGGGATTATGTTCATACCCGCCCTCAAAATTTACCTCACCAAACGGCTGGAATATCGAAGGCTGGCAGATGATATGGATTACCACCAACCAGGTGAGGTGTTGCCGGGTGCCGAATCACCATGTGTCATCTAACGCCAGTTTCGGGAATGACGCGCTCTTGAAATATGAGTAACCAGCCATTGCTTACGGTTGCGATACCGACGTATAACCGGCCCAAACAACTTGGCCAGACATTGTTGCGGCTGCTTCCGCAGATTAACGACAACTGGATACTGCACATCCATGACAACTGCTCGGACCAGCCCGTGGCGGAGTGTCAGGCTGAAATTCTCGCGCAGTTTGGATCCGGCCGGGTGCGCGTTTTTCGCAATGTGGTGAACATCGGTCTTTGCGGCAACATTTTGCGGGGCTTTGAGCATGCAGTGACGCCCTGGCTGTCTATTCTGGCCGATGACGACGAAATCGCACCGGACTACCTCGCGGCGGTGTTGCAGGCCATCGGGAATCATCCCGACATGGTTTTCGCCACCTTCTCCAGCACCATCTTTGCGCGGCCGGCCGATTTTGTCACCGACGGGCTCGCGGACTTTTGTGCCAGAATGGACAACTGGTCCAACCTGCTGTTTTTGCCGTGCGGTCTTTACAACCGGCTAGCCATGGTGCCCCACCTCCGCCATGGTTACATCTATGCCTATTCGCTTGGACCCCAGATTGCGATTCTCCTGCAATGCCTGAAGGAAAATGGGGGAAAATGTTTTTTTTCCTCCCGAAAGGTGGTCACCTTTGTATCGCCCGAAGATGTGGTTTCGTGGTCCCGGCTCAATTTGAACGTGATGGCCCTGCTTTTGGAATTGATTCCGGACCGGGCTGGCCGGCTTGCCTTCTATGACCAGATGCGTCCGTATTTCATGAACCGTAGAGAGCTGGCTTTCCAGTTGATCCATCGCGCAAAAAAAACCGGGGAAGACGCCACCTGCATTTTTGATGTTCGCGCTTTTTGCCAGACGTGCTTCCGCCCGAACCTCCGCGGCCTGTTTGTTCATTTTTTCCTGCGCTATCTGGTGGCGCATCCCCGTTTGGGCCTCAAATTCATCCGGTTTTCCGGGAAGTTTTCCAGCCAGGCGGAAGACAAAGATACGGCCGCTGAATTATTCAAAGGCATTTGAGCAAAACAAGGGGCGGCTCTTTTCTTGGCAAGCCTTAACGGTTCAGCCCAATTTCAGCAGGCTTTTCTCAATCGCGTCCACCATTGCCTCCAGCGTGTGTTTGTTCCGAACCTCACTCTGCGCGTTCCGGCAAATCGTCTGAAATAAATTGGGATCAACGCACAATTCGCGAACCGCCCGCGCACAATCCAGCGCGTCGCCCGCGCGGAACGTCATCGCCGTTTCGCGGTTGCGGAACAGTTCGCCGCTGCCGCCGGTCGTCGTGCCCACGACCGCCAGGCCGGACGCAATGGCCTCCAGCGGAGTGATGGCAAACGGCTCGTCCCATTCCGACGGGAAAACCAGAACATCGTGTTCGGCATAAATGCGCGGCAGTTCCGCGCGTGGCACCTTGCCCAGAAAATTCACCCCTCCTTCAATACCAAATTGCGCCGGCAGGCGGTGGAGTTGTTTTTCATAATCCGGATGCATGCCGCCACCGGCCAGCGTGAAAGAGAGGGCTTTGAAACCGGGCTCCTTCGCCAATAGCGCAAACGCGGCGATGGCCGTATGGATGCCTTTTTGCGGAATCATCTGTCCGGTGTAGAGCAGTCGTTGCACCGGCCAGCGCTTGCGCGGTGTGGCAGGGAATTGCGCCGGATCTATGCCCCAGTGCGCCACGATGGATTTTTGTTTTGCGATGCGGATGCCGTTGTTTTCCGCAACTTTCCACAGGAATTTACTGGCGAAATGGCAGGGCTGGTTTTGCATCACGGGCCGCCCGCGTACCAGAAAAGTATTGCCAAACGAAAACTGCACCAGCTTCGGCATCACGCCGCGTTCCGCACTCTTCCGGTCGGACTCGTTCACTCCATCCGAATGGGTTAAGGGTTTGGCCGGGGCGAACCGCGCCAGCCACGCGCCGGTGCGCCATGAGACGAAATTGGTGTCCGACAAAAAGAACGCCAGGCGGCAGCCCTGCCAGCGCGCGGCGACCGGCAGCCACCGGCACAAACCCGACTGGTTCCAGAAATAGACGATATTCGGTAAAAAATATTTAACCGCCCGCCTGAGTTTGCGGCACTCGTCGCGTTTGCCGGGCGGCGGGCTGGCGCCATCTGGGGCGAAATGCAGCGACCGTTCCACATCCGTATCCGTGTCGGAAACCCCACCGAGGCGGAATGTGCTTGTGAGCACTCGCACGATATGGCCCCGGACGCGGAGTTTTTCGACAACGTCACGGCAACCCAGTTCGTAACCGCCGATGTGGTGCGGCGGATAAAGGTTGGTGACAACGAGGATTTTCATGTTGTCGCACTATCGCATTTCGAGGCTGGCCCGGTAGCCGTGCAGGGTTGCCTCGGTAAACCGCTGCCACGAAAAGAGCTTGCAGCGTTGCAATGATTTTTGCCGGAGTTCAACGCGCAGAGTTTCCTGCCGGGAAACTTGCAGCAGCGCCTGACACCAGGCGTCCGTCTCCGTGGGCGGCAACAGAATGCCCGCATCGCCGACGACTTCGGGAATGGAGGTGGTGTTGGAGGCGATGACCGGGGTGCCGCACTGCATCGCTTCCAGCGGCGGGATGCCAAAACCCTCGGCGAGCGACGGAAACAAAAAGGCCGTCGCACCACTGTAAAGCGCCGCGAGATTTTCGTCTGGTATAAAACCCGTGACCACGATCCGCGATCGGGCGCGCGGAAATTGTCCCAAGGCGGCGACCACGGCGGGGTTTCTGCCGGGATTCGGGCCGACGATGACAAGATTCGCATCCGTCAGTTCACCGGATTCAACCAGTGCGCCAAAGCAATGGATCAGGTGGGGAAAGTTTTTATGCGGGTCATGTGCGGAAAGCGAGAGAAAATACGGGCCGTCGGGGATTTTGAATTGCGCGCGGACGGCGGCGATTTTTTCGAAGTCATTGACTGGATGGAAAACTTTTTCATCCGCCGCCAGCGGCGTTACAAACACATGTTCGGGCCGGATGCGGGAAAGATTCAGGGCGTCGTTGCGGGTCGTTTCCGAGACGCAGAAGGCAAAATTGTCCGGCGTCAGACAGGCGAGCACGTCGTCCACGAAGGGTTTGATCCCGGGGGGGAAATAGCCGGGGTTTTTCAACGGTATGAAATCGTGCAGCGTGATGAATTTCCGCAGGCCCGCCTGCGCCTTCACCGCCGGTGGGAACGGCGTGTGCGGCGAATGAAAAATATCAGCGTTGCCCAGCATGGCCGGGGTCAGTCTGAATTCGCCACGGGTGCAGTTGCGGGCGGCTTCCGCCAGAACTTTCCGAGCGGCGCGGGCGGGTAGGCTGCGGTTGTCGAGGTTGCGATGGACGGTTCGGGACAACCGGCGGCCAAGCCGGCTGGCGCGGAGTTGCGCGGGGCTGAACCGCAGCTTTTCCGTTGGTGCGATGCCTTTGCCGGCCAGAAAATCAAAAGCCCCGGCAAGGTGTGAGGTGGCAACGAAGGAAAGTTCACACTGGCCCGATTCGACGAGGCCGTCGAAGAGGTGGCTGGCGACGCGTTGGGCGCCGCGGCGGGCGGACTGATCGTCGTGGCTGTGGCCGAGAAACGCAATGTCCAGAATGACTTTGGGTTTCATGTTCGGAAGGACCGGCAACGGGTATTAACGGCGTTGAATGGGAACGATAAGAGTCCGGGGGCGAGCAGCCCAACCGGTCGGCTGGTCGGAGAAATTCGGTTGGTTTGCATTTCAAGAGGTTGGGGCGTATTCAAACACAAATAGGTTGTTCAATCCAAATTGAAATGTCCGGTGGCAAACCAGCTGGAAGTGCGGCGGGCAAAATATCTTCGAAGTCTGTCGCACTTCGTATCCGTGGTGTTCCTCCAGTGACATGCCGTGGATGAGCCGGAGTTTCAGGAGGATGGCGAGGATCCGGTCCACGCCCGGCGAGGGGACGGTGATGATGACCCGGCCGCCCGGCTTGAGAAAACGGCGGCAGCCTTCGGCCAGCGATGCGCCGGCTGCGGCTGGAAAATGTTCGAGCACCGCCAGCATGGTCACGGCGTCAAAAGGTTCCGCGTCCGGCATGTCCTGCGGGAAAAATCCGGGCAGCAATTTAAAGTTTCCGCCATCCACCATCTGGCGCAGAGTTGGATCAATGCCCAGCCCGCCCGCGCCGAGAAAGTCCACGGTATGGAACAGCGCGCCGTCGTCGCTGCCGATATCCAGCACCCGCGCGCCCGGCTGTAAAAACGGCCGGGCCTGGGCGATGCGCCGGCGTTGCAGAAAATGATCAAGCCAGGTCATCGGATCGATTTAATGGTTTTCATCCCCAGCACGCTCAGAAAAAAACAGGAGAAGATGCTTTGCACGCCCAGCAGGATGAGCGTGGCTGCCGGAATGATCCGCCGTAGATTTTCCTCCATCGATGGCAGCGGCCCGAACTGCGCCTGTTTCCACAGCCACACCGAGCGCAGTAGCAAGCCCAACCCCGCCGCCAGCACCAGCAGGCTGACGGCGATGCCTTTTTCCAGGGTGAAAAAATCAAACAGGCGGTTGAACTTGGGATCTTCCGGCAGCAGCCCCTCCGCCATCGCAAACACTTTTGTGTAAAAGGCAAAGGCCGTCAGCTGAAAGCCCACGACGGCCGCCAGGCATGCCATCATTAGTGTGCCGACATCCAACACCACCCCGCCGATTTTGAGGCTATCCACGGCCAGCACCGCCGCCATCACGACCCCCAGCGCTGACAGCAGCAGGCCCGGCATCAGAAACAGCCAGCGGGGCGAATATAGCAGCATAAACCGCAGATGCCGCCAGCCGTCGCGCCACGGCTTCAAATGCGGCGGCCGGGAGCGGCCATCCGGGTGCAAAGTGATAGGTACCTCGGAGATTTTCAACTGCTTTAACCTGGCCTTGATGACCATTTCCGAGGCGAATTCCATGCCGGTGGTTTGCAGCTCCATTTTCTCGTATGCTGTTCGGGTGAACCCGCGTAGGCCGCAGTGAAAATCGTGCGCGGGGCATTTGAAAAACAGCCGGCCGATGAACGACAGGATGGGATTGCCCAGCCAGTGGTTTTTCCAGGGCATGGCGCCGGGCATGATGGTGCCGCCTCCGACGGGCAGGCGGCAGCCCATGACCAGATCGTCGCCGGCCTGGAATCTTTTCACGAATCGGTCCGCCTCCGAAAAATCATAGCTGTCGTCCGCGTCGCCCATGATGATCCACTGGCCGCGTGCGGCGCGGACGCCGCCGCGCAGGGCATGGCCGTAGCCCTTTTCGGTTATGGCCACGACGCGGGCGCCGAGTTTTTCAGCAATGGCCGGCGAGCCGTCCGTGCTGCCATTGTCGGCGATGAGGATTTCGCCGGTAACGCCGGCGCGCTGCAGGCCGACTTTGGCTTTTTCGATGCAGCGGGCAATGGTCTCCGCCTCGTTCAGGCAAGGCATCAAAATCGTGAGTTCCATGCGGGACAAAAGTTTGTTTCAGTTCTGCCGGACTGGCGAGCGTAAATTTCAGCGGTCAGGGGCGATGGGACTGGCCCCCAGACCTGTCGCATGATTTTCAGCGTTCCCAATGATTTGAATTGTGGCAGAATTTCAAAAATTCAATGATGGAACAAACCAGCCAGGCTTGGAATATGAACGAGAATGTTGATTTGTCGCTGCAAGACATCGGTTTCTACTCGAAGCTTGATGGTAACGTGGTCACTGCCGCCGCCATCGAGAAAATCCTGGACCGGCTGCCAAGCCGCGACCGGTGGTGTGTTGAATTCGGCGCTTGGGACGGGCTGGTCGGCTCGACTACGCGCGACTTGATTTTGAATCGCGGGTATTCGGCAGTTTTGATCGAAGGCAGCCGGGAAAGGTTTGCTGACCTGGAAAGAAATTACGCCGGCCGGCCCGAAGTCTTCACCCTGAACCGGTTTGTTGGCTTTACAGCGGACAACGGGCTGGATGCGCTTTTGTCCGGAACCCCGATCCCGCAGCAATTTGATTTTCTGACGGTGGATATCGACGGCAACGACTATCACGTGTGGAATGCCATCTGCAAATACCGGCCCAAAGTGGTGATGATCGAATTCAATCCAACCATTCCAGCGGAGGTTCATTTTGTCCAACCGGCCGATCCCGCGCTGAATCTGGGGAACAGTCTGGCAGCCCTGGTTGAACTTGGGAAAAAGAAAATGTATGAGCTGGTTGCCGTCATCGGCGTAAACGCATTTTTTGTGGCCCAGGACCTTTTTCCGGGCTTCGCTGTTACGGATAACCGGATTGCTGCCTTATGGACCAATCGCGATTGTGTGACGTATTTTTTCACCGGCTATACCGGCCAGGTCTTTCTTCGTGGTTGCCGCAAGCTGCCATGGCACGACGACATTCCCCTGCGTGAGAACGACGTGCAAGTGCTGCCGGCATTTTTACGGAAGTATCCTCACACCCGGAAAAATCGTTTGTTTTACACTGCTCTGACAAACCCTTTCGAGCTGGTGAAAAAAATATTCAGACGGCTGGGGCGTTAATAAAACCGGCATACCATCACCATTCCTGCCATGAAACGCGCCCTCATCGCCACCCTGTTTAACGAGGCGGACAATGTCTTGCGCTGGTGGGGCTGCATCCAGGCGCAAAAGGTTGTGCCGGATGAAATCGTCATTGTGGACGGCGGTTCCCGGGACGGGACCTGGGAACAATTGCAGTTGCTGGCCGCCGCTAGCAGGATATCCGTGAGGCTGGAGCAGCGCCGCTGCAACATTGCCGGTGGCCGTAACCGTGCGGTCGAACTGACCGGTGCGGAAATCATCGCCTGCACGGACGCGGGCAGCTTTCTGGATCCCGGATGGTTCGGTGAAATTACCCGGCCCCTGCTGGAAAACCCACAGGTGGACGTGGTTGCCGGGCGCTCGGTGAACCGGTTTGAAAACGAATTCCAAAAATATCTGGAACTCTTTGAAGGCCAGCCCGCCGAGCCGCGCACCACGGACGAAATCTATCCCTCTTCGCGCAATGTCGCGTTCCGGCGGCAGGCTTGGGCGGACGTGGGTGGCTATCCCGAATGGCTCACGCTGACTGCCGAGGATGCGCTTTTTAATTTCGGGTTGCACCAGATCGGTAAACGGTTTTTTTACAGCCCGACCGCCGTTGTGAGCTGGCCCGTGCGGGACACGGCGGCGGGCTATTTCAAGATGCTTTATGGCTATGGCTACGGCGCGGCGGAGGCGCAATTGTATGCGCCATATTTCCGGCGGCGGACGGTCATCGCCGCTTGTCCGCCGGTGCTGCTGCTATCGCGTTGGCGCTGGCGGCATTTCGGTTTCCGTTACCAGAAAAACTTGGCGAGCGCGCGCGGCTGGCTGGCCGGGTTGGTGCGCGGCCACCATCCGCCGCCGGGCTGGAAGCGGTTGAACGGTGTGCTGCTAAGCCCGCCGGCGCAAAATTATATACAAAAACAACCCCCCCGCCTCGGATGAAAATCGCGCTGCTCATCACCGACAACCGCGAGCCGTCCAAACAACACGGCCTGGCTGAGCCCATTTTCGGGGCTGCGCCGGCGGCATTGCTGCAAGGGTTCGCGGCGCTGCCGGAAATCGAGGTTCACGTCGTCTCCTGTCTTCGGCAGCCGGTGCGCTCGCCGGAAAAACTTGCGCCAAACATTTTTTATCACAGCGTCGTCGTCCCCAAGTTCGGCTGGATGCGCACGGGGTATCAGGGGTGCATCCGCGCCACGCGCCGGAAGCTCCGCGAAATTCAGCCGGACATCGTGCATGGCCAGGGGACGGAATTGAACTGCGGCATCAGCGCGGTTTTCTCCGGTTGCCCCAATGTGCTGACCATCCACGGCAACATGCGGTCGGTGGCAAAATATTATGCCGCGCGTCCCGGCAGTTTTCTTTGGCTGGCGGCCCGGCTGGAAGCCTTCACGTTGCGCCGGACCGGCGGCGTTTTTTGCAATTCAGCTTACACGGAGGAGTTGGTGTCGCCGCTGGCGAAAAAAACATGGCGGGTGCCGAACGCCTTGAGGATGGAGTTTTTTGCCCCGCTGGCGGGCCGGGAAAAATCCGCCGTGCCCGTGCTGTTGAACGTCGGGGTGGTCCAGCCCTATAAACGGCAGCTGGAACTGCTGGCCGTGGCGCGCAACCTGCAACGGCGCGGCTTGAAATTTGAAATGCAATTCGCCGGCGACCGGATGCTGCATACGGCCTACGGTGCGGAGTTTGACCGGCAGCTGGCGGCGGCGCCGGCCGGGTGCGCGCGGCATCTGGGTGAGCAGTCCACGGCGCAACTCTTGGCGGCAATGGATGCGGGCCGGGCGCTGGTGCATTTCTCGGCGGAGGAGTCGTTCGGACTCGTCGTTGCTGAGGCCCTGGCGCGGAACCTGAAATTTTTCGGCGCGGCCACGGGCGGCGTGGTGGATATCGCCAGCGGCGTGGATGGTGCGGAGCTGTTTTCGGGCGGGGATTTCGCCGCCCTGGAAAACAGCCTGGCGCGGTGGTTGACGGCGGGCGGCCCGCCGCCGCGGAATGCCGCGCAAACGATGCGTCAGCGCTATCATCCCGAAATCGTTGCGCGGCAGCACCTGGGGGTTTACCGGGAAATTTTGAAGGCGGGTTGATTTAATTTTTCCGCACTGCGACAGCGAACAGGGAACTTCCCGTTTTCAGGCTCCCTTGGGCGGCCCGTCCATGTTCGAAGGCATAGGCCGCTGACATCAGAACGGGCACCGGCCAGGGCGGCAATTTCAAATAATCAGCGTAGGTTTTTTGGGGCCCCATGGCGGACTCCGGCCGGTTTCTCATGCGGCGGAGAACGGGCACCATCCACGCGCCCCACCAGAAAATCTCCCGAATTTCCAAGCCGGTGTCCGCAAAGGCGGCGCGCAGGGTTTCGGGTAGATAACGTCGGCGGTGGCCTTGAATCGCATCAAAGTCCGAAAACAGCTCCGGCAGGGCGGGCACGCTGATGATTGCCACGCCGGCGGGTTTGAGCAACTTCGCCATGCTCGAAACCGCGCCGTGATCGTCATCCAGATGTTCGATGACATCCAGAGCCAGCAGTGCATCAAATAGCGCATGGTTAGCCGGCAGCGGCTGGTTTAAATCCATTTCCACCAGGCTACGGCCGGGGTGGTCAATCATTTCCAATATCCGCCGGGAGATGTCGAAGCCCGTGGTGCTGTAGCCGGATTTTTCCAGCGCGTCCAGATTCGTGCCCCAACCGCAGCCGACATCCGCCACCGCCGCCGGGACGGTGACGCCGTGCTTTTGGAGGGTGGTTAATGCCAGTCGGGCGCGCGCCCGCCACCAGGGATGGCGGCGGACTTTTTCCAGCGTTTCTGCCAGAAATGATTCGGGCATGTTTGCGTCGGCCACGCCGTGGGACCAGATGGAAATCATCGCGGGCGGGAGTGATCGGGGTGATCGCGCTCAATCCCCAGAGTTTCGCGGATGATCCAACGCGGACGCAGTTTCACCTCGTTGTAGATTCGCCCGATGAATTCGCCCATGACGCCGAGGATGAGAAATTGTATTCCGCCCATGAACAAAATAAGGCAGACGATGGAAGTCCAGCCCGGCACTTCCGAGGGATAATGACCCAATAGATGAAAATTAAAAATCTTCCACAGTATCACTATCACCGAGGCGCCGATCGAAACGGCCAGGCTTGCAAAACCCAGGTAGGTTGCCAGCCGCAGGGGAAATGCGGAGAAGGCAAAAACGCCGTCCATCGCCAGGCGCACCAGTTTGCGAAAGGGATATTTGGTGTCGCCGGCGGCCCGGGCATCGCGGTTATATTCGAGTCCGATTTGCCGGAAACCGCTCCAGGCGCGGAGGCCGCGCACGAACACATTGCGTTCCGGCATGTCCCGCAGCACCGCCACCACGCATTGGCGCATCAGGCAGAAGTCACCCGAGTTCAAGGGGATTTCGATTTCGGCGATGAACTTGAGCAGCCGGTAAAACGCGGCATAGCAGGCGCGTTTGAAAAGATTTTCTTTGCGCTGCCGCCGCACGGCATAAACCACATCATAACCTTCGTCGAGCTTGGTCAGACAAGCGGTGATAAATTCCGGCGGGTCTTGCAAATCCGCGTCCATTACCGCGACGTAATCGCCGTAAGCATGGGAAAGCCCGGCGAACACCGCTGTCTGGTGGCCGAAATTGCGGGCAAAGGACAGGCAGCGCCAGCGGCTATCCTTTTGATATTGCGACTTGAGCAAATCCCAGGTGCGGTCGCGGGAGCCGTCATCCACGCAGATGATTTCGTAGTCCATGCCCCACGTTGCGGCGACCGCCCCAAGCCGCTCGAAGAGCTGGGGCAGCACGTCCTGCTCATTGTAGCACGGCACGATGACGGAAATTTTTGACATGGCGTCTCTGGGCGGAGTTAAATAACAACTCGCGGTTTTGGCGCAAGTGAAAAGGCGGCCTCAATCCGCGCCGCGTGACAGGACTTGGCGGTAAATATCCTGCACCTGCCGGGCGACCCCGCTCCAGCTGTGCAGCTTGATGGTCGGGGCGGAAAGACCGGGCGCATCCGCATAAAACTGTTTCAACCGGGCGACATTCTCGGCGCTATAGCCAATGGTTTTGAAGTAGCGCACCTGTTTGCCGAAGCATTCGCGCGACCAGGGTTGATCCTGCACCAGTAGCGGCAGTCCGCAGGCGATGGCTTCGTGGGCGGAGAGGGACCAGTTTTCGTAGGTGCTCATTAGCACGAAACCCTTTGCCGATTGAAGCAGGGCAATGATTTCGTCCTCGCTTTGGAGATGAGGTTGGTATTTGACCCAGCGGTGGTCAATGAGTTCTTTGAAACGCAGCCAGTAAGAGTCGTCGGGATGGTAGGGTTTGCCGACAAAGAGGATCGGCACCTCGGCGGCGCGGGCCAGTCGCGCCAGTTCGACCGAGCTTTTTACGGGGTAAATGGTGCCGGTGTAGATGAGATGCGGGGCTTCGCGGCGACCGGCGCCGGCTTGGAGGAACTTATCCGGAATACCAAGCGGGACGACGGAAATGCGTTCCGGCGGGACGCGATAGACTGTTTCCAGCACATATTTTTCACGTTCTAAACCGACGATGTTGTGGGTGGCGTTGTTGTAGGCGCACCAGTTCAATTGATTTTTCACCTGCCGGGCGACGGGTGTTTTCAAGGCTGCTTGGATTAGCCAGCCCTGACGAGTCAGCCGGGCGTTGGAGCGGTTGCAGGTTTCAGAAAAAAGGTTGGTCATCACTACCGGCTTGCCGGCGGTGCGGGCGAGCTTTAAGTACGAGTTGCTGGCGGTGCCAAAATAGTGGATCAGATCACCGCGCTGCGTCTGATCCCACCAGCGCAAAAATTCCACCTCCACGCCGGCGGACTCCAGGCCGGCCTTGGTTTGCTCAATTTGAATCTGGGCACCGCCGTGGGCCAGCAGCACCGGCACCGGGCAGTCAAAAAGCACTTTCACGCGGAGAAATGTGCCGTCCGCCGCCCCGCCCGGCAACGACAACCTTTCATTTATTTCGTCGGGGCGGACGCGCGGCGGTATACCACCAGGTTGTATTTATGATTGGACTGGTGCTCGTAATAACCGGGGAACAGGCGGTCGAGCCAGGCGATGTTGAATTTGTTTTCCTGCGTGTAGCTTTCACCGGTGGCCACCCAGCTTCCGCCGATCTTTCCCCGGATGGCGTTGAGCCAGCGGGGGTTGATGATCAGGCAGGTGATCTCATCGCCCTCGCGAGGTTTGATAATCTCCAGATACGGCGGATAATAATACGCCGTAACCTTGAGCTTGTGCAGTGGGTAAAAGGCCTGAAAATCAGCCATCACGACGTCGGTCGAATGAATGGTTTTGCCGACAAAGGCTTCCACCTTTGAGTAGTCGCGTCCGGCTATGTCGGTGGATTCAAGCCCCAGCCTCAGGCCCGGACCAAAACCAAAAAAAACCAATGCCAGCAGGGTGAAGACAAGTTTTCGCGACCTCGCTGGGAGAATATCCCCGGGCTGCTCCAGCAGGCTCAACAGGCAGACGGTCAGTGGGATGTAGGTTTCCCAGCAGTGATAAATTTGATAGGTATAGGTCGTCTGCGCCAAGGCGGGAACGATAAAAAACGTGGCGGTTCCCAAAAACACCAGCCGCCGGCCGGTCGCATCTAAATTTTTGCGGCTCAAGATATAGACCGCCAGCAGAATCAGGAGCAAAATGGCCGACGTGGGGTCCTGCAGCAGTTTGTGCGGAAAGGCGGCAAGCTTCTGTTTCCAGAGGGGGGCATCCGGCCGGTAATATCCCTGGTAAAAACCCTGCGAATAGTAAACCGTGATACGGCGGTAGGTTTCCCACATGCCTGTCCAATGGAGGTACGCGACCAGCGCAGCAAATCCAGTGGCAAGGCCAGCGGCAAGACTGCAAAGTTCCAGAAAAAACCTCCGGCCCGTCACCAAGAAAATCAAAGCCCCGAAGCCGGCGACAAACGGGCCGGTCGTCAGCGCAGTTGGCAAAAACAGGACGGCGGATAAGAAGATAGCCGTCCGTCGCCAGCCTGGTTTTGGAATGGTGAAGGCTAGGAAACAGGCCGCCAGCACGAGCAGTTCCAATGGGTCGTACCGGCCGGAGCGATAGTTGAACACCAGGCCGTAGCCGCTAAATAACAGGGTGGCCAACCCCGCTACTGCCGCCGGGCTGCGCACCAATCGGGCGCGCTGCACCGTCAGGCAAATGAGCGCGACTGCCCCGGACCAAAGCAGGTAGCCCAGCACCCGCACTTGAAAAATGCCGAAGCCTGCCAGCTTGAACCACACAAACAGCAGGAAGGGGTAAAGCGGTGAATTAACGACCCAGTATTCCTCCTTGGATTGCGCCCAAGCGGTGGAGGTGAAGCCGTGGCCGAAATATAAATTCGCCGACGGGTCGGTATAAGTCCCTTCGTCGTTCCAGACGGATGTGTACCAGTCGTAAGTGGCGATATTCAGCAGCAAAAAACCGAAGATTAGCCAGGCCCACAACGGAATTTTTTTAAGGATGGAAAACATAAAGGGCGACCAGTGGCTGTTAATTCAGGAATAATAGGATGGCTAAAATGGAATGGCAAGTGTCGCCCGCCGGGCGCCGCTTTAAAAAGTTGCCGTTTGCGGAGGCTGACGGCAACTTATGTATAAACCTGATGTCGCCAAACCACGCTTCCACCAAACCGGGCCGGCTCTGGCAGTTGGAGGCGCTCCGGGGGTTTGCGGCGTTTTATGTTTTGCTGCACCATGTCAGCAGTGGCTATTTGAAGCTAAAATACACCGTGTGGGGGTTGCCTTTCCGGTTCGGGCAGGAGGCGGTGCTCGTTTTCTTCCTGCTCTCCGGTTTTGTCATCTGTTATTCGCAGGCTTTGGCCGGGAAGGAAGGTGCCGGGGTTTCGGACTATTTCATCAAACGAAGCCGTCGCATCTACCCAATTTTTATTCTCGCCCTGTTGCTGGCGTATATTGTCAACTGCCTGGCAGCGCACGCTTGGGTTCCCGTGGATTTCCGGCAGTTGTTTGGCAATCTATTCATGTTGCAGGATCATCCCGAAAGACCGGGGTGGGCCGTCATGCCGTTCGGTGGCAACATGCCCTTGTGGTCGCTCTCATATGAATGGTGGTTCTATATGATGTTTTATCCCATCAACCGGTGGGTTTCAGCACGGCGGCAAAAACATCTGGTTTTGGGACTGTGCGCCACCGGGATGCTGGTGAATCTTTTTTACCCCAACAGTTTTTGCTGGTTTCTGGTCTTTTTCATCATCTGGTGGGCGGGGGTTGAAATGGCTCGGGAGTTTGCCGCGACCGGGGACGTGACCTGGCAGCGGCAAAAATCCATGGTGCTTCTGCTCGGACTGCCTCTGGTTTGGTACGGGATCATCAGCTGGCATTGGTGGCAGCAGGGCCAACCGCTGCATTTCATCACCTTCCCGCTGGTTGAATTCAGGTTTTTTCTGATGACCATGGTGTTCATCGGCCTGTTTTTCATCTGGAAAAAACCGGCGTTTATCGGGTTCAATCAAACGGTCGGCCGGTTTTACCGGGTGGGCGCGATTTCCTATGCCCTGTATCTGGTTCATTACCCGGTCATCTGCGGACTGCGGTTGTTCGGCGGGGAAAAATATTTTTACCCCGATCTGGCCCTGCGCATCGTGGTGGTGTTTGTGCTGGCCTGGCTGGCGGAAGGGATTTTTCAGAAATGGATCAATCGAATCACCGCCCCGCTGTTGAAAACCCGGGTCGCTCGTCCCCGCCCGGTAGGTTGATTCCGAAATGGGTCGATCGCAGGTGATGAATATACGGGGTGCTCCATCATGGCTAGGCTGGATGGTGAGCCGGCGGGTTTTTATCAGCGAGTGAAAAGAGTTTTTCCTGCGTTGCGATACCTGAAAGCGGCTTAAGCCATTTATAGCAATTTAAATAAATCTGTGGCCATTAGTTGAGGGTTTGGCTGCTTTCCGGACCGCGCCATTGCCCCGGACCGGATCATCGTTTGACCAAGTGACTGGGATCGTTTCTCCCTCTCCGCGTCGGCGTAGCCGATGGGGAGGGTCGGGGTGAGGTGCGCGTTACTCCCTCTTGAGGTTCATGGGGACGGGAACGGACGTCCCGGCTATGCCTTTACTTAAAACGCTCTAAGTGGTGGGAATTTTCTGCCGGGCGGCGAACCGTTCCAGCCGGGGCCAGACCTCGTCCGCCGTCACGTTCCACAGGCAGAACGGTGTGCTGAACCGGCAATAGTCCGAGCACGGCTTGTAAGGACAGGCCCGGCCCTCAAACATTTCCGCCGCTGGGTGCATCGGTGCAAACCACTCGTGCAGGGACGGCCCATAGATCGTGAAGGTCGGTACGCCGCAGATGGCCGCCAGATGACCGGGGCCGGAGCAGTTGCCGATGAAAATACCGGCGCGGTCGATCTCTGCAAACAGCTCCGTGACGCTGCGCGGGCAGGCCGCATTTTCCCCGTGAGCCTGCCACCACGCGAGTTGGTCGGGGTCGCAGGCGATCTGGACGGAGACTTTTATTTTCCGCAGCCGCGCGGCTACCTGCCGGAAATGTTCCAGCGGCCATACGCGTGCCGGCAGCCGTGCACCGCTGTGAATCAGCGCCAGAGACGCCGGCCCGCGTGGTGGGGGAATGATTTCCCCGCGTTCAGGCAGTTCCAGGCCGAGCGCGCGGCCGGCCACGCGCCAGAATTCGCTGCGATGTGCCAGCGGGTCGGGTCGCGCCAGTTCCTGCGTGAGGTAGCGGCGGCTTTTCAGACGGGAAAAACCCAGTCGTTCCCGTACGCCGACGGTTTTCAAAACCCAGTGGTCGCGGGGATCCCAGCGTGCCGAGACGCCTAGGTCGAAATGTTCCGCCGCCAGTTGGCTGCGCCGGCGCAGCATCTCCTGCCACGGCCAGCGCCACAGGTGGTATTTGCCGCGGAACGTCGTCCACGGTGCAATGAACGGCACCACGTTCACGGCCGGCCACAGGCGGGGTCCCAGTTCCAGTGCGAATGGCTTGGCGAGGAGCGTGACGGAAAATTTTTCGGATGCGGCGCGGAGGAACGGTGTGGCGATGACAAGGTCGCCGAGACCCCAGAGTTCGAGGACAAGGAGCCGGGGTTTCACGGTGGGTCAGGCGGTCTGGGGTTGCGGCAGTGGCTTGATACGTGGCACCGCCGCCGGCTGGGGCTGTGGCCGGCGCACCCCCCCGTTCAGGGCGACGCTAAAACCTGTTGTTCTGGCGAGATAACCAATATCTAGTTCGAAGGCGCCAAAAATAAAAAGGAACATGATGATTTCAAGGATTTGCAGGGCCAGCAGGAAGGTATTAATCGTTCGGAGTTCGGGGTCGCCGTAGCGATAGTTGCGATAGACCACCCAAAACGCCGCGGACATCAACCAAGTCATGCCAATGGCGCCCCAAATGCCGAACGGGATGATGGTTGAAAACGGGCCGCTGTGGTAATCTCCTGCCAGGGCCAGCGCCCCTTGGCTGGCGTCGAGTTGACCCGCTGCGTCTAGGCCGGATGCGACTCCTTGGGATGTGGCCATCAATTGAAAGTCGCCGGCGGACAAAGCGTAGCCCTTGCCCAATAACAGATAAGTCGGAATCTGAGGGGTGAGGGCTTGCCAGATGGCCAGCCGCCATTCCGAGGATCCTTGCGCATCAATCCTTACGGAGGCGTCGAGATCCAGCGGCAGGACCGCCAGACAGCGTTGATAGACATAGGGCAGGTGCTTCGCCAGCGGCACCAACAGGGCTAGCCCCATAATGCCGGCCATGACAAGAACGGGCAGCAGCCGGGTTTGATAGAGCCTCTCCAAAATAAATAGCGCGGTGAAAACGATCATGAAGGAGATCAGCGCCTCCCGGAAACCGCCCAGTTGCGCGGCTGTCACCAGCAGGCAAAATGCGGGCAGCCGCCAGACTCTTGGGCTGAAGAAAATGCCGCGCAGGCCGAACTTGGCCAGCATCAGGAAGGCCAAGGCATTGCAGCCGGCGGAAACCATGCCTAGGCGGGTGACGCCTACCGCCACATCCGTACCCAGGGTGCCGGAAGAAGCCTGAATCAACAGGTTGCCGTAGTTCAACGGGGTGGGCAGGTGTGGAAACACGTCACCCAGTATGTCCAGCGCGGCTGAACCAAAATAAAGGGTGATGTAGAGCCGACGACGATTGGCGGGAATCTCCCGGCTGATCAGCGCAAAGAACGTGGCTATGCCCAGCAAACAAAAAATGTATTTTTTCCCGCCGCCGACCGATCCGCCCAACTGGTGGAAGCCGATGCCACCGGCGAGTTGCATCGTCACCAGAATTACCCCCAACAAGAACATGAGCGGCATGGTCATGGCCGGCACGCTGATGAACCGTCGTTCATTGCTCAGCGTCCGCTCCACGATGGAGATGGTAAGGCTCATGGCCACCACGGCCTGCCACGTCGGCGGGCTGGTGGGCAGGAAGAACAGCATGATCGGGCAGCCGATGCCGAACAACATGATGGGGTAATGCCACTTGATGAAGACCGGCGACAGCAGCGCCGCGACCACAAACGCCAGAAACCCGAGCGTCCCGTAATCCATCGGGTTGGTCAGCAAATAGCCGAGGAAAATCGCCAGCGGAATGCAGATCGCATACGTGATCAGCATTTTCATGGCGGCGGCGGGATTGGTCATGCTTTTATCAATTCTTCAATCCCGCCAAGATAGGCCATTTTCCGCGTTTGTCGCAACCTGAATCCCCGAATTTATCGGATCTAGAGGGCGGGTGGCGGCGATGTCTACGGCCTATTCGTCGCCGTCACGATTCATTCAAGAATTTCAATCAGACCCATGCCGGCCACATTGTAAAATGAGACTTTGCGTCCGCCAAAAAGCACCGCAGGGCTGGGGGACGAGATGCATAAAACGCGCAAGCCTGCTGCCTCCAAATGCGCCAGCGTCGCTGCCAGATCCATCGTCTGGTAACAGACGTGATAAACAATGCCGGCAGGGTGGCGTTGCGTCAGGCGGTCAATCGGACCTTGGGAGTCGCCCGGCCAGATGATCTCGACCGCCGGTTGGGTGGCGTGGGTGCAAAGCGCCAGGTGGACATTCTGCACTGGATCGAAAACCGCCGCGCCCATTTGGTAGCCGAGGGTAGAAAGGAAATTCTCCGCTTCGCGAGGCTGTTTCACGGCCAGTCCAAGATGATGAAAGGTAAGCGGGGCGCAGTTCATGAGGTTTGGTTGGTGGTTGGCGGCCGGCGCGCTATTTAAGCATGCCGAAGATGGCTTTCATTTCGTCAAAGCGGTTGGCGAACAGGAATAGTGTGGCTGCGCAGTAACAGAAAGTCATCGTCACGGCTACGGCGCGGATCCACGGATTGGCGTTGTAAGCCTTGAAGCCGTCGCGCCCCAGCCACTTTTTCAAGCCAATGGTGTAATAATGATTTGCCACGACGCCGAGCGCATGGGCGGCGCCATACGCGGCGTAGTTCCAGCCGGCACCGTGCCAGACTCCCACCAGCAGGAAAACAACGATGATCGTCAGGGCGATGGCGTGGTTGACGTGCGCGGGACCGAGCCAGCGGGCGAAAATCCGGGAAAGCGGGGAAAACACCACATCGCGGAAATATTGCGACAAGGTGATGTGCCAGCGGTTCCAGAAATCCTTTACGTTGCGCGCGGCAAAGGGGTTGTTGAAGTTTTCCGCCACCGGAATGCCCATCAGCCCCGCCCCGCCGATGGCCATGTCGCAGAAGCCGGAAAAGTTGAAGTACAGATAGAGGTAATAAAACAGCACGGTCACCGGCAGATCCACCCATGAATGATAATAGCCGTCCATTAGCAGCCACGCATAGGTGAGCTGCTGGCAGAGGATCGCGAGGACGAGATATTTCACCATGCCGACCAGCGCGCGCAGGGCGGCCCGGCCCGGCGGGATCACCGGCGGGACCGCGTCAAACGTGCGGCGGTAATTGCTGTAGGGGTTGATCGGCCCCACCGGCACCGTCGGCACAAAAAAACAGAAGCCTAAATATTCCCAGAAGCCCGGCCGCGGGACGACGCCGTTGCGGACTTCCAGCACCAGGAGACTGCTGCGGAAGGCCAGATACGAGATGCCGGTGAAGTAGAATCCGAGGGAATAATGCGTCGCATGCTGGCTCAGCATCCGCCGGATGGTGCCGCTGAACTCCGCATAAAACGTGCTTGGCACATACCGGATGACGATCAAAAACAGGAGCGGCGTGGCAAAAGCCAGCCACGGCTTCCAGCCGCCTTTCCCGGAAAAGAGGAGCAGTGCCAGATACTGCATTACCACCACGGCCAGATACGCCAGAAAGATGGGCAGGCGCGCGGACTGCATAAAAAAAACGTAAAAACCGGCGAGGTTCAGCAGCGCAAACGCCACCGTGCGCGGACCGCCCCGCAGGCGGTGGATGATCCACCTTCCGGCGGCGATGTAGCCGAGCATCAGGCCGAAGGTCAGCAGGGGCGCCATGACGTCAAAAACCTTGATAGACTGCGCGGTTGTCCCACAGGAAATGCGGCGAGATCACTGCCAGTGCCAGCGCCGCCAGCGCCAGCACGATCACGGCGAGATACACGAGGATTTCCGGAATGGATTTACGGGGCATACGATTGCAACAGGGCCGGGGTGATGGCGCGGGTGAAATATTCTTGACCGGTTTTGTTCAGGTGCGCGTTGTTGTAAAACAGCTTGAAGACATCCTCGTCGCTGATGCCGGCCAGTAGGGTCGCCGGGGGGACGCCCATGAGCGTCACATGGCCCGGCAGAATCTCCGGCCAGCATTCCCGTTCGGGGACGGCGGGCGAACGCGGCTCATTCGCCTTCGGAATGTGCAGCCAGACCAGCTTCACGCCCTTGGCCTGGGCGAGCGCCGCCAGTTTCTTTGCAAAATGCAGATGCGCCGGAGGTGTGGCGGGACCGGTGAATTGAAAACGTGTTTTGTTTTCGGGGGAATAAACGCAGACGGCCGCCGGCGAAACCTCGTGCGGGGGCGTGTAGGGCACATAATTCGTGTTGGGGACCATTTCGGTGCCGAATCCCCATAATACGGAAAGCGAGCCAAGCCGTTCGGCGGAGTTCGCGCCGTTGTAGGATTTCTCCCAGCTGTTTCGCGGGGGCGACCAGATCATCGGCAGGTTGGGCCGGATCAGGCTCAATAGATTTCGGGGCATCCCGCGCAAGGCGTCGGCGTAGTAAGCCACCTGATAGAGCGTCGGCAAGCCCGTCAAGGCTTCCCGGTTATCCGCGAGCCGGAACCAGCGCGGCGCCGCCGCGTGGGGAATCGGCCCATCGGGACTGTATTCCTCGTTGATGACCAGCAGATGAACCTTCCGGTTCGCCATCAGGTCTTGCGCGATGAAGTAGAGCGCATCAAAGCCGGGCCAGTTCCAGCCAAGGGTTACCACCTTCGCATTACGCCCGAGCTGCCGGCTCAGTTCCTTCTGGACGTAAGGCGTGTCAATCGCGGTCCAGATGTGCGAGGAGCCGACGAAGGCGATGTCCACGTCGCCTTTCTCCTCGTAGATTTGCTGGTGGATGAACGGGTAGCAGCCTAGGTTCAACGGCGGGGCGGCGTAGGTTTCCGCGCGCAGGGGCAGCAGGGATTTTCCGACCAGCACCGGCAGCAGCAGCACCAGTAGCAGAAGCCCCGCAAACGCCGCCGCCTGTTTCGTGGATGAAAACGCCGGCGACATCAGCGCTCCTGGCTGCGTTTGAGGATCAGATCGGCGAACTCGCCCACGTTGCGGGTCTGCTCCACTTCGCCGACGCGGAAGCGGACGGCAAACGCCTTTTCCACGGCCACCAAAAGCGAAATATGCATGAGCGAATCCCATTCCGGCACGTCCTTCGCGCTCAGGGCCGGCGTGAGGCTCACCGGCTCCAGGAACAAATCGTCGAAAATCGTCTGCAATTTGGCAATGGCTTCAGCTTGGTTCATAGGCGCGGCGCGTGATTTTAATTTTGGTCAGTGTGGGCTGAATGGCGTCCATTTCCAATTCAAAAACTCGGGCGCCAGCCGATTCTGATTTCAAAACGAAACCCATCCTTGCGTAGAAATCCCGCACCATCTCATTCTTGGCGGTGGGCAGGTAAACGCCTTCCAGCCTGGTGCAGCCCTGGAGTCTTGCCAGCCGCATCAATTCATTCAGCACCTCGTCTTCAACCTGCCGTTTCAATACGCGGCAGCTCATCAGCCAGGTGTCAATCTTCATCACCGGGCCGGCTTTCTGGCTGATGACGACGGAAATCAGTCCGTGATCGCCGAACCGGTCCTTGAGGCGGAAGGAAAAACAAAGCTGGCTTTCGTCCGCCATGAGCCCATGGATTTCCGCTTCGGTGCGGCGCCGCGTGGTGAGGTTGAACTGGTTGCTCTTGTTGATGAGCTGCGCCAGCCGGGGCGCGTCCACCAGGGTGAATTCGCTGATGGCCGCCTCCATCGCCAGCGATTCCAGATATGCCGCCATGTCGGTGACCGTGGCGGAGAGCGCCTGTCGCTGCGCGTCGGACCGGTATTGCTCGGTGCGCGCGGCATCCTCGGCGGTGAGGCTGCGCGGCTCAAACAGCCGGCAGTCCGCCAATCGCGCGACATATTCCGACGGGTCGGGGCCGAGCAAAATCGTCGTCACTTCCGGCGCAAACTGCCGGACGATTTCAATTTCCGCCGGGTTGTCGTCCACGAACACGAAACTGTCGAGGCCCAGATTCAACTCGGTCGCCATCTGCCGGAGGTTGTCGGATTTCGGCTCCCAGTTGGCCTTGAACGAGACGAAATCTTCCAGCCGCAAAACCATTTCGGGATGTTTTTCAAACGCGGCCGCCGCCTTCGCGTGGTCGTTTTTGCTGCACACCGCCAGCAGCGTCCCCCGCTGCTTGAGCGACCGGATGTATTTTTGAAACGCCTTGAACGCCTCGCCGCGCGGCGAGGTGTCGCCGATTTCAATGCCTTCCAGGCCGTCGTCCGCGACCACGCCGCCCCAAAGCGTGTTGTCCAGATCAAGCACGAGGACTTTTTTCGGAGCCTGCCGGAGGCTGCCGATCAGGTGGGCGACTTCCCGCGCGAAATCCGGCAGCAGCGCGGGGGAGCACGGCTGCTTGCTTTCGAACCAGGCGCGGTCGTCGCGGGCCGCGAGGCCGCCGATGCGATGCGCCAGGAATTCCAGGTCGCAGAGGTGCAGATAGGGCGGCGCGTTCAGGCCCAGTTCAAAATTCACCCATTTGCGGAAGGTCCAATCCGCGCCGAGCGTCCGCGAGCGGTAGGCGCCGAGGTCGTGCCGGGCGGGGAGCATGAAGTTGGTGAGGATGATTTCCGCCTGCGATTTATCATGCAGGCCGCGGACGAGTTCCATCAGCGAGTCCACCACGCGGCCCGCTTCGGCCCGCTGCGTTTCCCGCGCGTCGGCCAGGTGGCCGGTGTATTTGCACCGGTGTTCCGACGGCATGAGCACCACCGCCTGCGGCCGGAATTCATAAAGCCCGCCGGTCCCGTCCATGATTTCTGAGATGTAATTGTCGAATTCGCCCCGCCAGAATTCGCAGGGATGGCCGGCCATTTCGCACAGATGCGCCAGCAGTTCGTGAAATGGATAAAGGCTGTAGCCGCCCAGCAGCGCGACGCGGAATTTTTCGCGGCTGACCCCGGGAACCGGCAGGTGGCGCGCCTGCGCTTTTTTTCGCAGCGCGGAAAGCAGGAATAATTCGTCAAATTCCCGGGCTGCGCGCGTGCTGGCGGCCAGGCGGGGCCAGAATTCCGGATCGCCTTTCAAAAGGAGCGTCTTGAGTTCGCCGTGCTGCATAAAAATATGTCAAAAACAGCCGCGCGCACCACCGGTGCCGGTCAGCCGTTTCGGGTAAATTGCTTTCGCTTGCATGGGCGGAATCTTGGCGCAAATCGCCGGTGGTTCAATTCTGAAAATAGGATTTGCCTGAAACCGGAGCGGCAAACGGGTTTTCCTGACGGTCTCAGTTCCTTGTTAAAACCCGGAAAACCCGGCACACCCGATCAGATTTCCGCCGTCTGCACCTCCAGCAGGGTGCCGTAGCGGCTGATCTGGTCGGCGGTGGCTGCGACGACTTGATCGACCGTGACCATTTCCATGCACTTGCGGTCGAACTCGCACGGATTGCGGAGCCAGCAGGGCGCGCAGCGGACCTGGGTGTAGAGATTTTTGTTGGCCACATAGCCGGTCTGCGAAGGTTTCTCCCGTCCGCCATAGACGATGACGGCGCGGCAGTCCACCGCGCGGGCCACCTGCATTAAATATCCGGCCAGGCCCACGAACGCGAGCGATTGCGCGAGAATCGCCGCGGTCTGGCGCAGCGTCGTTCGCCCGCGCATGTCCGTCGCGCCTTCCAGCTTCGGGTCGCTGGCCGCGCCGACCTGGATCACGGTGACATCGCTGCGCAAGACCGCGCAGACTTCCTGAAATCGGTGCGGATACCATTCGCGGTTGCGCATGGGGTTGGGCGAGGCCAGGTCGGAAGATTGCATGACCACCTGGTCCCGGCCGAGCCGGCCGGCCTCAAATTCCTCGCGGGTCAAAAACAGGTAGGGGCGCAATTCCACTTTCCCGGTCACCCCCGCGCGCCGGCACATCTGGATCAACACGTGTTCATTCGGCGGCTCGTCCGCATCGCGCGCCGGATCGTAGGCGGTCTGGTCGAGTTGCCTCAGCGGCAATCCGCAGCGCAGCCAGCGATTGAGGCCCGGGCGCGGATGGTGGATGATTTTGTCCACATCGGGGTTGTGCTGGAACACCTCGCGGTGATGCGTGGCCACGGCGATGCCTCGCGCGCCGCGTTTGCGGAGCTCGCGAAAAACGGCGGTGCCCATCAGGTCGCCGCTGATGGGTTCGTTGCCCTGGAAAAAATAACGGGGAAATCCCAGCCGCGCGCGGTTGAACAGCCCGGCAAAAGGCGACACGGCTTGGTTGATCATTTCCACCGGGGTTGCCATGCGGCCAATTTTTCCAGTTTGCCGACGAAGCGCAAGTATCAATATCGACCGTGCCCGCGGCCAGCCGGACAAAAAACTTTAATGACCGGCTCGCGTTTTCAGGTCGTCCGGTTTTTCAAAGTGCAGCAGAAACCACTGCTCCGGTCCGCCCGCCACCAGTTCGGTGATCGCAAGTGCGCGGACGATCTTGGCATGATGTTCCGGCGCCCATACGGCCAGCGGAACCGGGCAGATCTCCGACCACGCGTTTTCTTTGACCACCACCCATTCGATGGCCGTTGGATTTTGGAAAAAGCGACTGCTGTCCTGCCGGAGATGTTTGACCCGGCGCTGGCCGAACGGCCGCCACAGGGAATAATCGCTGTCATTCGAGCCGGCGATGAAGCCGATTTCGCCGGCGCTGTCCGGCAGGCTGTCGCGGATGGGGGCCAGGAAATCATTCCGGTAGGCGTAGGTCGCGCAGGTGGTGGCCAGCCGGCGAAATGTTTCGTTTTCCGGATGTGCCTGCGCCAGTTTCCGCGAAATGGTCTGGGCCGGCCACAATGGTCGCGACACGGACAAAACCAGCACCGGCAGGGCGCCCAGAGCCAGCAGCACCAGCAGCGCCCGCCAGATCCGTCGGCGCAGCAGTTCCCGCTGTGCCGGCAGCAGCAGCAGCGGCATGACCGCCAGCGGATAATACGGCAGCATCAGTCTTGGCCCGGCTTCCGACCCCATCTTGGCCATGAAAAACAGGACGGATATCCATGCCGCCAGCGCCACCAGCGGCAACCGCGTGACGCCGCCTTTGCGGAAACCCCTCCGGCCGACTCCGGCAATCGCCGCGCCCAGGACCAGCAGCAGCGGCAGCGTGACGCCCAGGCCCAGGCCGGCGCCTTCTTCGCCCGGAAATTCGTTGACCTTGTTCGAGCGCAGGCGCGGAAACTGGGTTTGCAGGAAGTGCGGCAGCGCGTCGGTGAGCCGGTGGTTGATCCGGTTGGAGCCGGGCATCACCGGCGGCACGAATGATTGTTCCGCCAGCAGGAAGCCGTTCCCCAGCAATCCCGCCACCGGATTCGCCATCTGCATCTGGTATTTGTTTTGCGGGTCGCCGTTCCAGCTGCCGGTGTTCAACCAGTTCAAGCCCATGATCGGCAGGGCGGACACCACCACCGCGAGGCCGGCCGCGGCGAGGCTGCCGGCCAGATGTTTCCGCAACTGCCCCAGCGCCGGCCAGACGGCGACGAGGCACGGCAGCGCGAGCGGCAGGTTGGAAAGTTTCACGCCGGTCAGCAGCGCGGCGGCCAGCAGCGCGGTCCACACCTCCGCCACGCTGCCCGAGCGCCGGGCCCGCAAGCCAAAGTAAATGGACAGCAGGCACAGCCAGGCGCCCGTCAGATCGTTTCCGATGCTGCCGGCCTGCGTCACATAGCCGTAGGCGAGCGGCAGCAGCCACATCCACGTCCAGGCCACCTTGCGCGCCACGCCCAGTTGCCGGCTGATGGAAAACAGCAGGCCCGGCATCAGCAGGAACCCCAGCGCGTTGATCAAAAACATTCCCCGGTCGGAATGCGTCAGCGTCAGGATGGGCAGGGCGATCCATTCCCACGCCACGCCGGAATAATTCATCCGCTCATTGCACGTCGGAATCCAGCCCCAATGCCCCGCGTCCAGCCAGTTCAGCAGGCGCGGCAGCCGGTACGTCAGCGCGTCGAAGTTCGTGGGGGCATACAGCGCGCCGCCCAGCAACACCAGGGCCGCCACCGATAGATAAACCGCCGGCAGCGGTCGGCGGCCGCGGCGGAAAAGCTTCCGGCCGGCCCCGCGCGGAAATATCGCCACGCCCGTCCGCTTCAGCCAGAGTCCCGCGCCCGCCGCGAAGAGCAGCAGCGCCACCGCGTAGCCGCCCGCATTCAGTTCGTGCAATCCGGACAGCGCCCAGCCCGTGAAATTCAGCCAGGCGCACAGCCAGACCCAGATAAGTGCGGCGGCAGGCATGGCTCAGCGAAGGAAATTATATTTGAAGATGCACCACAGCGCCCGGAAGCCGTCGCGCCAGCCGATCTTTTTGCCCTCCGCATAGGTGCGCCCGTAATACGAGATGGACACCTCGTAGATGCGCACCTTCAGCCGCGCCACCTTGGCCGTGATCTCCGGCTCAAAGCCGAACCGGTTCTCCTCGATCTTGATTTTCTGGATGATCTCGCGGCGGAAAGTCTTGTAGCACGTCTCCATGTCCGTGAGGTTCAGGTCCGTGGCCATGTTCGAAAACGTGGTCAGCAGGTTGTTGCCCACTGAATGCCAGTAATACAAAACCCGGTGCGCCCCGCTGCCGCCGAAAAACCGCGACCCGAACACCACATCCGCCTTGCCCGACAGGATGGGCGCGATCAGCCGGTGATATTCCCCCGGGTCATATTCCAGGTCCGCGTCCTGGATCACCACGATCGGCGCCGTGGCCAGGGAGATGCCCGTCCGCAGCGCCGCGCCCTTGCCCTGATTCACCTCATGGCGGACCAGCTTGATGCGCGGCTCGTTTTGCGCCAGCGGCTGGAGCTTGTCCCACGTGCCGTCCGACGAGCAATCGTCCACGATCACCAGCTGCTGCACCGGCCGCTGCGCCAGCACCACCCCGATGACTTCCGCCACCGTGGCCGCCTCGTTATAGACCGGCATCACCGCGGAAAGGCACGGCGCGATGTCGTTGTTGGAATTGATTTCGGACATTAAACGAATCTCAGGGTTGCGGGAAGCTCGCAAAAACCCCGCCCCGGTTCAATCCCAAACCTTGCGCGTTCGTGAAAGGGTTAAATCGTTCAAGGCTTGCCCCCTGGCCATCGCGCCGCGGCCCGCGCCGCCGGTTCAACCCGTCAAACACTTAACGATTTGACAAAAATCCGCCACACCAGCACAAACGCGCTCGCGAAATCCTCCGGCGTTTCCGCCACCCAGCTCGTCACCGTCTCCGGCGCGAACCATCCGCCCGACTCGATCTCCTCCGGGTGCAGCGCGAACGGCCCCTCCGCCTCCGTGCGATACACCCAGCAAAACTCCCAGCCCGTCTCCGGGCGCGCGTCCAGCTTGAAGAGTCGCGCCAACGGCCGCGCCGCCGCCGCCGGCAGGACCAGGCCGAGCTCCTCGCGCAGCTCGCGCACCGCGCACGCGTCGTAGGCCTCGCCCGCATCCACGTGGCCGGACGACGACGAATCCCACTTGCCCGCCGACGAATCCTTTTTCATGGACCGCTTCTGGAGGAACACCGCCCCGCGCGCATTGAACACCAGCACATGCACCGCCCGATGTTTCAAGCCGAGCCGATGCACCTCGCCCCGCGTGTTCTGGCCCGTCACCGCGTCGCGGTCATCCACCACGTCAAAGATTTCCTCGCTCATGCCCCGCACCATAAACCGCCGCGCCGCCAAAATCGAAATAAATTTCCCGCCGCCCGCGCCGCCCGCCATCCACAGGAATGATCCATAAGGCACAGCCTTTAACTTGACAAGTGACCAAGGCTATGGCCTAATAGCCGGCGTCACCCACGGGTTTTCTATGAAGCTTAAGACTTCCCACTTTGCTTCAGGTGAACTTTATTTTCGTGCGGTCAAAATCCCCGTCAGCCAGACACCCCCTAACCGACCCGTCACCGCCAAACCGCTTGGCCGGACCGACCATTTCAGACCTGCAAACCCCACCCGCATGCGTCCGGCAGCCCCTTTCAGACCTGCAAACCCCATCCGCACACGTCCGGCAGCCCTTTGCAGACCTGCAAGCCCCAGCCGCATCCGTCCGGCAGCCCCTTGCAGACCTGCAAGGCCCACCCGCATGCGTCCGGCAGCCTCTTGCAGACCTGTAAACCCCACCCGCACGCGTCCGGCAGCCCCTTACAGAACTGCCGACATTGCGCTTGTGGCTGTTAACCAGCCATTTAGCCGGATTGACCCCGTTTCCAGCCGAAATTTCAGCCAGTTAACACCAAACAAATAAAATCATATGCCAACTCGAAGACTAGCCAACTCCATCGCCTCCGCCATGCTCGTCCTCACCACCGCCCGGAACGAATGGAAAAACACCCCCGTGCTCGCCAACCGCGCCATCAGCGCCGAACAGTGGGCCCAACTCGATGACACCATCCCCGGCAACCTCCTCAACCGGTTTATCCGCCAGAACGGAATTGTGGACAACGCCATGGCCGCCCAGGTGCCCGTCACCGCCAGCGTCGAAGCCTGCGCCAAACGGCTGGGCATGACCGTCTCGCATTTTCATCAGGTGTTTGACTTGGGCGTGGCCCGCGGCGTGTTCGCCGCCGGTGCGCGCAGCTATTACCAGCGCCCCGCCAACGCCACCTCCATACCCGAGCTCAAGAGCTACGACGCCATCACCACCGCCGCCGGGCATGTGGTCGCCGGCGAAGCCGCCCGCGCGCAGGCCGAGGGCCATCCCGCCACCTACGACAGCGGCATTGCCTACGACAGCGGGGTAAGGTTCGATTCCATCACCGGCTATGTGGCCATGGCCCTGCCGAGCGCCGCCGAAGTGGGCACCCTGCTCGGGCAATTCACCACCCTGCGCGCCGAAAGCAACGACGTGCTGGTGGACACCGACACCCAGCGCGAAATCTTGCAGCCGATTTATACCGACGCGCTCGCGCTGGCCGAGGATATTTACGACACCGTGGAATATTTCTATCGCAAAGACCCGAGCGATTCCAGCCGCCGCCAGAAATGCGAGCGCTGGGGCGTGGTCTATGTGGCCGAAGCCGTCCCCGCCACGCCGCCGCCCACGCCCCCGCCGACCACGACGCCCACCACCACCCCCGCGCCCACGCCCACGCCGCCGGCGTGAACCAAAACGGGTAGGGCTGACCTGCTGGTCAGCCCCAATATTAGGGCGGCGCAGCAGCGCCGCCCTACCACAGCCTTGGAGGCCGTCTTTTTGTGAATCCGCTTGGCAAGGCGGGCGAAAGGGCGTAAACCACCGTAGCCGCTGCCCCTGAAACTGAAGCTGCAAATACAAAAAAGGATTCAGGATAGGCCGCAATATTTCAAGACAAGACCTGTTAGGCGTCATGCGGAGCGTCACATGAAAACCAGCACCAGATTCATTATATTTCTGAGCCTGATTGTGGTTTATGTTGGTCTCGTTAGATTGACTGGCGTAAAGTTTCAAGTGTTTTCAGGTCGTTATAGCGGGTCGGGGATTGATATTTTTATCCTCGCTGATTGGGCCGCGTGTTTTTGGTCTGGGCCGTTTGTTGGGCCGATGGATCCATATCCATATCGTTCGACATGTGCGTTCATCGGCGGTTTGGGGATGATAGCACTTTCATTTTTTAAATTTGTGATATTACGATGATGACGCCTACCAGATTTGATGAGAAGGCAGAGGCCCTAAAGTTGTCACTCACCCTTAGCGGCGAGGAGTTGGGTCAGGGCGACGAATTGTTCCAGGGTCAGTTTCTCGGCGCGTTCCTGCGGTGAGATGCCCAGCCGGGCAAAGGCGGCCTCCAGCTTTTCCTTGGGCCAGTCGGCTTTCAGCAGCTTCAGCATCATCTTGCGCCGTTGCGAAAAGCCGCGCTTCACAATCTTCACAAAGTCGGCCCGCAGCGCCGTCGGCAGCAGCGGCTCGGCCCGCCGCTCCAGATGCACACACGCGGAATCCACGTCGGGCGAGGGGAAAAAACATTCGGGCGGGATCTTGAACCAGCCGCGCGGCTGGAAATCGATCTGCACGAGCAGGGTCAGGATGCCGTAATCGTCGTCGTCGGCCTGCGCCATGAGCCGCCGCGCGACTTCGAGCTGGAGGGTGGCGACGATGCGCCGGGGCGCGCGCGGGCCGGCGGCCAGCTCCACCAGTATGGGCGAGGCGACGGAATAGGGGAGATTGGCGACGAGCTTCCAGTCGCGCCAGTCGCGCGGTTCGCGCTTGAGAAAGGCCAGGGCGTCGTCGTGGAGCAGGACGAGGTTGGTCGCGGCGGCAGCGGCGTCCGCGGGCTCGCCGGCGGCGGGGGCGGGCAGTTCATCGGCCTTGGTGGTCAGGCCGAAGCGTTCGCATAAAACTTCCACGAGCCGCTCGTCCAGCTCGATGGCGAGGACTTCGCGGGCTTTGGGGAGGAGCAGTTCGGTCAGCGGGCCGAGGCCGGGGCCGATTTCGAGGATCTGGTCGTCGGGCTGGATTTCGGCGGCGTCCACGATGCGGCGGAGCTGGTTGCCGTCGTGCAGAAAATTCTGGCCGAGGGAGCGGGTGAGTTGGATGTCGCGCTTGGCCAGCAGCTCGCGCATTTCGGTGAGGGTCATGGGAGGTGAGGGGCGGGCATGGGGTTAAGCGGCGGCCAAAGCTTTATGCAGTTCGGCGACGGCCCGGGCGAGCTGGGCGCGGGTGATGGTCAGCGGCGGGGTGAAGCTGATGACGTTGGCGTGCTCGCCTTCGGGCAGGAAAATGTAGCCGCGCCGCAGCAGGGTCTTGATGGCGCCAAGGGCCGCGGCGGTGGCGGGCCGGCCGCCGGGCAGGGTCAATTCCACGCCGGCCATCAGGCCCAGGCCGCGGGGTGAAACCTGAAACTTGAATCCTGAAACCTGAAGCTCTTGCAGTCCGGCCAGTAAAAATTTGCCGAGAACGGCGCTGCGTTCGCAGAGTTTGAGCCGGCGGATTTCGGAGATTTGCGCGAGGGCCATGGCGCAGCCGACGGGATGGCCGAGGAAGGTGCTGGTGTGAATGGCTTCGCCGGTGGAGGCGGGCCACGCGGCATCCATCAGCTCCGCGCGGCCGACGCAGGCGGAGAGCGGAAAGCCGCCGGTGAGGGCTTTGCCCAGGCAAATCAGGTCGGGCACCACGCCGCTGTGTTCGCAGGCGAACCAGCGGCCGGTGCGGCCAAAGCCGGTGTAAATCTCGTCGAGGATGAGCAAGGCGCCATGTTCGTCGCACAGCCGGCGGAGCAGCGGCAGGAAGGCCGGCGGTGGAAGGTTGATGCCGCCGCGGGCCTGCACGGGCTCGACAAGGAGGGCGCCGATTTTTTCGCGGCGGAAAAGGCGGCGGATGGCTTGCTCGACTTTCGCGAGCTGCCCGGGCCGGGCGGGGAATGGGACGAAGCGGCCGAATTCGCGGAGCTGCGGGCGGAACGGGTGGCGGAAATGTTCGCGGTGCGTGGCGTTGAGCGCGCCGTAGCCGAGGCCGTGATACGCGCCGGCAAACGCGATGACGCCGCGGCGGCCGGTGGCGAGCATGGCCGTTTTGAGCGCGGATTCGACGGCTTCAAAGCCGGAGTTGGAGAAAATGACCTTGCCCCGCTTTTGATTCGTTTTCGCCCAGCGCTCGAAGGTGATCCGGCTCAACTCGCGCGCGAGCCGCGCCTTGAGGGCGTGCGGATGGACGTCGCCCATGGCGTGCAGGAGCCGGGCCATCTGCTTTTGCCCGGCCTGGACGACGCGGGGATTCGCGTGGCCGGCGGCGGCGACGCCGAACGCGGCGGTCAGGTCCAGATACTTTTTCCCTTCCGCATCCCACACGTGAATGCCGCGCGCGCGGTCCCAGACGATCGGCCACGAGCCGTCCGGCTCCGTGAAAATGACGTTGCGTGATTCAAAACGGCCCAGCTGCTGCAGGATGGTTTTTGTTTTCGTCACGGGATTGCGCTAGACGCCGCGCTGATCGGGCGGCCAGATGATTTTGTGCTGCTGGATTTGAAAGCGGACGGGCAGGGCGTCGGCGATGATTTTTTCGGCGAGTTCCCGGCGGGTGATGGGCGTGAGGCCGGCGGGAACTTTTTTCAATCCCTGGCTGGTCTGTTCCGGCGCGAGCGGATGCACCCAGGAGACGAGCAGCGGACAAACGGCCGCCAGCCGGTGCGCGGCGATCTGCTGCCTGGCCCATTCGTAATCCTCGACGGTGCCGATGACGAACTTGATTTCGTCGGTGGCTTTCAGGTGCGCGATATTGGAAAACAGGTTGCGCTGCACCTCGCCGCTGCTGGGGCATTTCAAGTCCATGATGCGGTGGACGCGCGGATCAATCTTGGACAAGTCATGCGCGCCGCTGGTTTCCAGCAGGACGGTGAAGCCGTCGTTGCAGAGCTGCCGCATCAGCGCCTGGGAATTTTTCTGGAGCAGGGGTTCGCCGCCGGTGAGTTCGACGAGCGGAAGTTTTGAGCCGGGGCTGGTGCCGGGTGCGTTTGAAAACGGTTTCGCCTGCCGCCGGACTTCGGCCAGAATGTCGGCGAGGGTTTTCTTTTTGCCGGCGGTGAAGGCGTAGGCGGTGTCGCAGTAGGAGCAGCGGAGGTCGCAGGCGGTGAGGCGGATGAAAATGCACGGGAGCCCGGCGAAGGTGCTTTCCCCCTGCAGGCTCAAATAGATTTCGTTGACGACGAGCGATTCGGTCACGGCGGCAGGGTAGCGGTTAGGCGCCGGAAATGGAATCTACTTTAAGGCGCCGGATGCAGGTTGGACTTTTGGGGATATGAGGTTATTTTTGCGGCAGTCTCAGAAGCACCCATGAACAAGTTCATAATTATCGGCGGTCTGCTGTGCGCGGGCGGATTATTCTGCCGGCCGGCGCAGGCGCAATTTCACGATCAGATCGGCCTGACTGCGCTGCGGGCGGTCACGACGAACCTCAACGGGGCCGGCCTCCGCGTGGCGGTGCCGGAGGCGAACCTTTATACGAACGGCCCGGCGGGGTTTGAAATAAATCCGGCCAATGTCGGCCAGCCAGCCAGCCTGTTCACCTATGCTTCGGCGGCCGGCACGACCAATGTCTATCCCAACGCAGTGGGCACGAATTCCTGGCATGCGGAAGACACGGGCAATTACTTTTTCGGCATGTTCTACGGCGTGGCGACCAACGTGGCGCATGTGGACAATTCGGATGCGGATTATTTCATCACGAACATTGTGCAAACGCTCGCCGCCATCCCGGATACCATCGTGAACCAGAGTTTTGCGGACTACGACTTGAGCAGCCAGTCCTATTACAACACGAATTACGACAACTACGCGGACCAATATAAAACGCTTTTCATCACCGCGGCGGGCGACGGCGGGCCGGTGCTGCCGCCCTCGACCTGCTACAACGGGATTTCCGTAGCCGCTTATTTTCCGGTCGCTTATTCCAGCGTCGGCCCGACGCTGGATAACGGCCGCTGCAAACCGGATATCACCGCGGTCTCCCAATTCACCAGCACGTCCACCCCGATGGTTTCCGGCGGGGCGGCGCTGCTGCTTCAGGCCGGGGTGCGGGGCGACGGCGGGGGCGACACCAATTCTGCCTCCGACCCGAGAACCCTCAAGGCGCTCCTGCTCAACGGGGCGGTGAAGCCGTCCGGCTGGACGAATGGGGCGGCCACGCCGCTCGACGCGCGTTATGGCGCCGGTATGCTGAATGTTTTGAACTCCTACGAACAGCTGGCTGGCGGCAAAAACGGCTGCATTGTTGCCACCATGGTTGCCACCGGCGGCGCGCATCCGCCCACCGGCGCGGCCGGCACCGTTGGTGTTTTGAGCGGCTGGGATTTCAGCACCAACACCAGCAGCGCGTCCAGCGATGCCATCCGGCATTATTATTTCAACGCGACGAATAATCTGCCCGGCGCGAAGTTCACCGCCACGTCCACCCTGGTCTGGAACCGGCACCAGAACCAGACGAACATCAATAATCTCAACCTCTACCTTTACAACTGCGCCAACAGCAATCTCGTCGCGTGCAGCACGAGCCGCGTGGACAACGTGGAACACATCTATGTGCCGCAGCTCGCGCCGGGCCGCTACGATTTGCAGGTTTGGAAGGCCGGCGGCAGCACTGTCACCACCAACGAAACGTACGCGCTCGCGTTTGAATTTTTCTCGGACACGCTGGCCGTCGCAAAATCTGGCGCCAATACGATGGTCACCTGGCCGGTTTATCCGGCGGGTTTCCTTGTCGAGTCCGCGACCAATCTGATTTCGCCCGCCTGGAGCACCAACTATCTGCCGCCGGCCACCATCACGAACAGCAGGAACAGCCTGCTTTTGAATGCGACGAACTCGAACCGGTTCTTCCGCCTGCGCCGCCCGAATCTGTGAAACGGCCGGCCAGCGGGTTGAGTGCGAAATGTTTGCCGATGCGGTAGCTGCCGGCAATCGCCGCCGTGATGAAATTTTTTCCGAGCTCCACCGCGTGCGGCAGGTCATGTCCGGATGCCAGTGCCGCGCAAATCGCCGCGGAATAGGTGCAGCCGGTGCCGTGTGTGGAAACGCCCCGCACAAACGGCGCCGTCAGCAGCAGTTCGGTTACGCCGTCGAAGAATACATCCATTGCCTCCGGGCAGTTTTTCAGGTGTCCGCCTTTCACGAGCACCGCGCAGCCATAGCGCGAATGAATTTTGTGCGCGGCGGAACGCAGATCCTCCGGCGACAAAATCTTTCGGTCCGCGAGAATTTCCGCCTCGTCCAGGTTGGGGGTGACGAGGGTGGCGAGCGGCAGGAGGCTGGCTTTCAGGATTTTTTCCGCTGCGGGCTGCAGCAATCGTGCACCGCTGGTGGAAACCATCACCGGATCTACGACGAGTTTTAAGTGTTGTACTTTAAGGGGTGAGGTTTTGAAAAACTTCGCGACCACGGAAATGTTTTTTGCTGAAAACAGCATCCCCGTTTTCGTCGCCGCCGGAGTCAACTCTTGGAACACGGCTTCGATTTGCCGCCGCAGCATATTCGGCGCACACGGCTCCACGCCCAGGACGCGCCGGGGATTTTGGGCGGTCAGGCAGGCGATCGCGCTGGTGCCGTGGACGCCTAGGGCGGCGAAGGTTTTCAGGTCCGCCTGGATGCCCGCGCCGCCGCCGCTGTCCGAACCGGCGATGGTGAGGGCGACGGGCAAAGTTTTTCGCTTAGTCATAATTCAAAAACCGGCGGCCGGAATTTAGCGGATGGGCGCCAGGATGCAAAGGCGGGAAGAACGGGATGGATTCAAGCTCGGCGGGTTTGCGTTAAGAATTTGAACTTTCCGGATTGCGCATCATATTTGGCGCATGGACAAAGACAAAGTGGCCGAGATTCTGGTGGAGATTGGAACATTGTTGGAATTGAAGGGTGAAAATCCATTCAAGACACGCGCCTATGCCAACGCGGCGCGGACGCTGGAGGGTTTGAGTGAACCGCTGGCGACGCTCGTCGCCGAAAAGCGGCTGGGCGAAATCAAGGGCATCGGCGAGGCGCTGGAGCAGAAAATCACGGAGCTGGTCGAGACGGGGAAATTGAAATATTACGACGAGCTTAAGGCGTCGATTCCGCCGGGCTTGATCGCGATGCTGGACATTTCCGGCCTCGGCCCCAAAAAAATCCAGGCCCTGAACAAAAAGCTGGGCATTGATTCCATTGAAAAACTCGAGGCGGCCTGCCAATCCGGCCAGGTGGCGGAACTGGAGGGCTTCGGCGAGAAGACGCAGGCGAATTTGCTGGAGGGGATCGGGCGCAAGCGCGCTTACGCGAGCAAGCATCTGTTGAGCGACGCCTGGCTGGCAGCGGAGCCTTTGCTGGAAAACCTGCGGTCGCTGCCGGAGGTGATCCGCTGCAGCACGGCGGGCAGTTTGCGGCGGTTCAAGGAGATTTGCGGCGATGTGGATTTGCTGGCGTCGTCGAAAAATGCGGCGGTCGTGATCGGTTTTTTCGTATCCCAGCCGGGCATCGTCAAAGTGCTGGCGCAGGGCGAAACGAAGGCGAGCGTGATCTTGGAGGGGGGGATACAATGCGATTTGCGGGTGGTGAGCGACTCGGAATTTCCGTTTGCGCTGGCGTATTTCACCGGCAGCAAGGAGCACAACATCGTGATGCGGCAGCGGGCCATTCAGCGCGGGCTGCGGCTCAATGAATACGGCCTGTTCCGGTCGAAGGAGGAAACGCGCGACCCGGAATTGCTCGTGGCCTGCCGGACGGAGGAGGAGATTTTCAGCAAACTGGACCTGGTTTTTGTGCCGCCGGAACTGCGCGAGGATCATGGCGAGTTCGCCGCGGCGGAGAAAAACGAGTTGCCGAAGCTGGTCGAATGGTCGGATCTCAGGGGTGCGCTGCATAACCACTCGAATTGGAGCGACGGCCACAACTCGCTGGCCGAGATCGCGGAATTTATGGACGGGCTGGGCTTGGAATACTGGGCGATCACCGACCACTCCAAGTCGTCGTATCAGGCGAACGGGCTGGATGCGAAACGGATGCGGGAGCAGATCAAGGAAATCGCCGCATTGAATCGCAAATTCACCGATGACGGCCGCGCCTTCCGGCTGTTAACGGGCAGCGAAGTGGATATTTTGAAAGACCGGCTGGATTTTGATGACGAGTTGCTCGCGGAACTGGACGTGGTGGTGGCGAGCCTGCACGTTCCCGGCAGCAGCGAGGCGGAAAATACGAAACGATTGATCCGCGCGGCCGAAAACCCGTTTGTCCACATCCTTGGCCACTTGACGGGGCGGTTGTTGCTCGAGCGCGAGCCGTACCCGGTGAATGTGACGGCGGTAATTGACGCCTGCGCGGCGACGGGGACGTGGATCGAGCTGAACTGCAATCCTCACCGGTTTGATCTGGATTGGCGGTTGTGGCCTTACGCAAAAGCCGCCGGAGTGAAATGTGTCTTAAATCCGGACGCGCACCGGAATGCGCACGCGGGGTTTTTGCGGCTGGGAGCGGGGGTGGCGCGCAAGGGCTGGCTGACAAAAGCGGACGTGGTGAACACCTGCCCGTTGAAAACGCTGGCGGTACAATTGTGACGAAATGGTGTCAAATCAGAATATAATTGGGTCATTTGCATGGATTTATGCGGTGTGGGTTGTGAATAATTCGCTGAAAATTATTTTGACGCGGGGCTTGTATGCCTGATAGTCTTGAACTTAAGTCGCTCGAGAGAATTTTTTTGAATGGCATCGGGCGCGGACAGTCAATGATTTTGTCCCGATTAATCTTTAAATCCAGACGTAACACATGAAGAAATTTTTTGTCTCTGCCGGGATGGTAGCCATTGGCGCCGCCGGATTGCAATCGGCGCAGGCCGCCAGTCTGGATATCGTCTCCCCCAAGGCGTGGAATGTTTCGGCCAGCCTCCGCGGGTTTTATGACGACAACTACAACATCGGCAGCACCAAACAGGGCAGTTTCGGTGCGGAGGTTTCCCCGTCCATTTCCTTCAATGTGCCTTTGAAGCAGACCGACATTGGCATGCGGTACACCTACGGGTTGTACTATTATCAAGATCGTGATTCGTTGGGGTTGAACCCGTTTGACCAGACCCATCAGGTGGATGTCTGGCTGGATCATTCGTTCACCGAGCGGTGGAAGCTAAACATCACTGACAACTTTGACGTCGGTCAGGAGCCGGAATTGCTCGGCCCGACCAGCTCGGCGTTTCCAAACGGGCAGCAATTCCGCGTTGAAGGCGACAATATTGCCAATCATGCCACCGTCACCTTGAATACGGATTGGACCCGCCAGTTCAGCACTGCGTTGCATTACGCCAACAGTTTTTACGATTATCAAAAGAGTGGAGCGACCCTGGGTGGCCCGGTGTCGGGCGTCGTCACGATTCTGCCGAACAATCCTCCCAACGGTGTTCCGGGCCCGAACTTTTTGAGTGCCGGTGGCGCCACCTATGCTGGTCTTTTAAACCGGGTGGAGCAGTCAGTGGGTCTGGATTTACAATGGCACTTCCGTCAGGACACTATGGGTTTTGTTGGCTATAGCTTCAGTTGGGTGAACTACACGGGAAATGAGCCGATCGGGGTTTATAATTATTACGCACTTGATACGGCTAGCTTCCAGTCGGTGATTTATCGCAGCGATTCCCGCGACAGTCTGTCGCATTACGGTTTTGTCGGGGTGCAGCATTCCTTCACGGGTAATTTGACCGCCGCGGTGAAAGGCGGCGTGTCCTACTCAGACAGCTACAACGATCCGCTGCAGCAGACCACGTCCCTGTCGCCGTATGCGGATTTGTCCGTGACCTACACCTACATTCCGGGCAGCTACGTTCAGCTCGGGTTCACGCATGACATCAATGCCACCGATATCGCGACCGTGGATTCCAACAACGGGTCGCTGACGCAGTATCAGGAAAGCTCTGTGCTTTATGCGGATATCAACCACCGCTTCAATCCCAAGTTGGTTGGCACGATCATCGGCCGCTGCCAGTATTCGACCTATCAGGGCGGCCCCAACAGCAGCATTTCCGACACGGATTACAATCTGGGTGTGAACCTGAACTACTCGTTCACCACCCATTTTTCAGCGGAGTTGGGCTACAACTTTGACGATCTCATATCGGGCATTGACGGCCGCAGTTACACGCGCAACCGGGTTTATCTCGGCTTGAGCGCGAATTATTGAGGATGCGGATAACATCATGGTTTGAACACAACGCAGGGAGCCGGGTCTAACCACACTGGCTCCCGTTATTTTTTTTTAGATATGGATTCTGTAAAAAACTTTGCGCCGCCGGAAGCCCGGCTGCATTTTCTCGATTACTGGCGCGTCATCCGCATCCGTAAGGCGATCATCATCACGGTGTTTCTCATCACCGCCATCATCGCCACGGCGGTCACGTTCATTTTGCCCGAATCCTACGCGAGCACTTGCCGCATCAAGGTGGAAAACGACTTTACCGACAATCTGGGCTCGGGCTCGGTGACGCCTTCGCAAATGCCGTATGATCCCTATTTCATCCAGACGACGTTTGAAATCATGCAGTCGCAGTTGGTCTTGAGCAACGTCATTTCGGCCATGAACCTGAATGCCGAGTGGGGACGGAAATATTTCAACGGCGAGACGCTCAAGACCTCGGAGACCATGAGCATTCTCAAGGGCCGCATGAGTCTGGCTCCGGTGCGTAACACCAAGCTCATTGCCATCACGGTCTATAGCGACGACAAGAATGAGGCGGCGCTAATGGCGAACGCCATCGCGGCCGCTTACAAGACCTATCGCATTGAATCGCGGCAGCAGGTGGTGTCCAAGGGGTTGGAAACCTTGAAGGACCAGTATGCGATGGAGGAATCGCAGATCCAGACGAACCAGGCCAAGGTGGACCAGCTTCGGAAAGCTCTTGGCATCAACGAGACCATGGGCTCCGCCGGCCCGGTCCCGACGCTGGACGATGCGGCCCTGCAAAGAATCCATGAAAACCTCCTCGAAGGGGAGCAGACCTATAAGCAGTCGCTGGCGCTGCTGAACGAATTGAAATCGCAGGACAAGGACAAGCTCCGCGACGTCCTGCCCCGGGCCTACCCGGATTCGGCTTTGTCCAGCATGTTGGATCAGTTGCATGAAGCGCAGCGGAAAAAAGCTTCGCTCGTTATTGATTATTCCATTAGCAACAACATCGTCGCCCGGGTTCAGACGCTCATTGACACGCTCAACCAGCAGATTGACGACTGCGTGGCCGGCATCATGATCGGCATCACCAGCACGGTGAATTCAAAAAAGGCCGCCCTAGACGCGCTGACGGAGAAAGTCGCGGAAGCCAAGACTAACGATCTGATGGAGGCCGCCCGGAATCAGCCCTATTACGATTCCAAGCGTGACTTGGAGCAGCGCCGGGACATGCACAAGCTGCTTTATTCCAAAATCAAGGCGGAAGAACTCGACATTGCCATGCCCAAAACCTTCATGGTGCAAGTCACTGATTCTGCCGAACCCGGTAAGGCTCCGGTCAAGCCCAACAAGACTGTCAACATTGTCCTCGGCCTCATTTTCGGCATCATCATGGGCATCGGCCTGGCGTTTTTCATCGAATATCTCGACACCAGTGTGAAGACCATTGACGACGTCGAACGCACGTTCCAAGCGCCGGTGCTTGGCGTCATTCCCCAAAATATCGGTTACCTCCTTGAAGAAGGCACCGAAAGCAAACATGCCGAGGCCTATCGTGTGCTCCGCACCAACCTCCTCTTTTCCCGCAAGGACGACAAGCTCAACACCATCGTCGTTGTCAGCGCCGGTGCCGGCGAGGGCAAGTCCACCACCACCATCAATCTTGCCACCGTGTTCGCCCAGGCCGGCAATCGCGTGTTGATCGTGGATTCCGACCTGCGCCGCCCCACGCTCCACAAGCTGTTCAAGGTCGCCAACAACCTGGGTTTGACCAATTATTTGCTCAAGCAAAACGCGCTGGCCGAAATTGTGCAGACCACGTCCGTGCCCAACCTCGACTTCATGGCCAGCGGCAAGCTGCCCAACAGTTCCATGGGCATTCTGGGCTCGGCCCAGATGAAGGAGATGATTTCCGAGCTGAAACAGCGCTACGACTTCATCTTGTTCGACTCGCCGCCCATACTCGGCGTGAGCGATGCCTCCATTCTCGCTAGCGAAGTGGACCTCGTCATGCAGGTCATTCAATACCGCCGCTATCCGCAGCCCATGACCATTCGCGCCAAGCAGATGATTGAGAAGGTCGGCGGTAACTTTGTCGGCATTGTGCTCAACAACATCAACATGTCGCAGGACGAAGGCTACTATTACTACAGCGGCTACTACCACGACTACTACTACTCCCGCAACCCGGCGGAACAGGAAGCCGAAACCAAGGCCGCGCCCGCCACTGGCGACACCGAGATTAAACAAAAATATTAATAGGCATCCTGTGATGCAAATTATCCAACGCTGATGAAATCCAATTTATTTCAGTTCCGGCCTCGCAGTCTTTTTTTGATCCTGCCTTTGCTCGCCCTCGGCCTGGCCGGGTGCGCCAGCACCGACAATTCCGGCGTCATGGCTCCGCCCAAGCCCGATGAAGCTGGCGACCCGGCTGTAGCCCGGTTGCACGTCGGTGATACCATCACCGTTATATTGGATGGTTTGCCGGATCCAATCACGCCGCACGAAGAGTCCATCAAGGAAGACGGCACCATCAATCTGGATCTTGTCGGGCATGTCAAGGCTGCCGGCCGGACGGCCGGCGAATTGCAGGATGCCATTCACGACCTCTACGTCCCCCGGTTTTACACCCACGTTACTGTCACCGTGAAAACCGGCGACCGCGTCTTTTATGTTCGCGGCGAGGTCAAAGGCCCCGGCCGCCAGATTTACGTCGGCCAGATCACCGTCACCAAGGCCATCACCTCGGCTGGCGATTTCACCGACTACGCCAATCGCAAGAAAGTCATTCTCACTCGCGCCAACGGCCAGCGCTTCAAACTTAATTGCAACGATATTCTCGACGGCACCGCGCCTGACCCGCAGGTATACCCCGGCGACCAGATTGAAGTCACGCGGCGCGCTTTCTGATGGTTCAGTTTCGTATTCTTTCCGGCAAAAAGGCGGGCGACCTGCAGGTCGTCCGCCATTTTCCTTTTCGTATCGGCCGCGCCGCCGGCGACGACCTGTGCCTCGACGATGCCGGCGTCTGGGACAGCCACCTGACCTTGGAACTTCAAAAAGAAACTGGTTTCACGCTGGAAACCACGGCTGACGCCTTCGTTGCCGTCAACGACCAGCCGCAGACCTCCGCACGCCTCCGCAATGGCGACATCATTTCCTTCGGCTCTGCCAAAATCCAGTTCTGGCTCGCCGCCCCACGCCAGCGCGGCCTGCGCTTCCGCGAAGCCTTTGTCTGGGCCATCCTCGTTGCCGTCACCGCCGCGCAATGTGGGTTGATCTACCGGCTCCTCCGCTGACTGGCCGGCAGAAATGGCTTGCCGACCTCCAACGAACTAGTCGTTTTTCCAGGAATCGGGCTACCGCGATTCAAAAGTGAACTTGGAATCTTCAAAAGACGACGAGGAATTGGCACATTCCGACTTGAAACCTGCGCGTGCCTGCTTGGAATCTTTTAATTCCTATTTGGAATGTGCGCACACCAAGTCGGCATCTGCATATTCCAAAGCCTTTTTTTGGAAATTGAACGTCATTTTGCGTATGTCCAAGCCACTTTTGCGCGCAGGCCGTGGAAATTCCAGAAAATCGGGCCGTTAACGTGAAAATCGAGGTCAAAGCCGCGCGCTCGGTTGCGTCCGTCTCGCGCGGGGCGTTTCAATGCCGGAAATGCCGCGCGCCGGTGAACGCCATCGCCATCCCGCGCGCATCCGCCGCCGCGATGACCTCCGCGTCCTTCACCGAACCGCCTGGCTGGATTGCCGCCGTCGCCCCCGCGTCCGCCGCCGCGATGAGCCCGTCGGGGAACGGGAAGAACGCATCGCTGCACACCACGCTGCCAGCGAGCGGTAGCTTGGCCTCGCCCGCCTTCCATATCGCGATGCGGCTGGCATCCACGCGGCTCATCTGGCCCGCGCCCGTGCCGAGGGTGCGGCCTTCGCCGACGTATAGAATCGCGTTTGATTTCAGGTGTTTTACCACGCGCCAGCCGAATAGCATGGCCTGCAGCTCGGCTGCCGTCGGCTGCCGCTTCGTGACGATTTTCAAGTCCGCCGCCGCCGTGGTCTTCAAATCGCGTTGCTGCAGTAAAAAGGAATCCGCGCCGACGCTGCGCACGTCCCACGGCGGCGCAGAAAGCGGGCATTTCACGACTTGCAGCAGCCTCAGGTTCTTCTTCTTCTGCAGAATCTCGAGTGCCTCCGCTGAAAATGCCGGCGCGACGATGACCTCGCTGAAGATTTCCGCGATGGCCGCTGCGCACGCGCCGTCGAGCGGATGGTTCACTGCGATGATGCCGCCGAACGGCGCCTGTTTGTCGGTGGCGAACGCTTTGTCCCACGCCTCGCGCAGGTTCGCACCCTGGCCCACGCCGCACGGATTCGTGTGCTTGAGGATCGCCAGCGTCGGCGCGTCCTCGCGGAACTCGGCGATGAGCGCCGTCGCGGCGGTGAGGTCCAGAATGTTGTTATAGGAAAGCTCCTTGCCATGGAGCTGCTTGAAAAATTCGTGGAACTTGCCGTAGAGCGCCGCCGTCTGGTGCGGGTTCTCCCCGTAGCGCAACGGCTGCGCCAGCGGCGCGGAAATCGTCAGCACCGCCGGCAGCAAATTTTCGTCGGCGGCAAACTCTTTTTGTAAATGCGCGGCGATGGCTGCATCGTAGGCCGCTGTGCGCGCATAAACCTTTGCGCAGAGTTTGCGGCGCAGTTCCAAAGTCGTGTTGCCGGCCTCGGAAATCTGCTTCGCTACTTCCGCGTAATCAAACGGGTCAACCACCACCGTGACGCTGTCGTGGTTTTTGGCCGCGCTGCGGAGCATCGAAGGCCCGCCGATGTCAATGTTTTCAATGGCATCGTGCAGCTTCACGTCCGGCTTGGCCACCGTCGCCTCGAACGGATACAGGTTCACGACGACGAGATCAATCGGCTTGATGGCGTACTGCTTCACCGCCGCTTCGTGCGAGGCGTTGCCGCGAATATAAAGCAATCCGCCGTGGACGAGCGGGTGCAACGTCTTCACGCGGCCGTCGAGCATTTCGGGAAAGCCGGTATGTTCGCTGATGTCCTTTACCGCCAAGCCAGCCTCGCGGAGGGTTTTGGCGGTGCCGCCAGTGGAGATCAATTCGATGCCGGCTTGGGCGAGGATCTGGGCGAAGGGAACCAGGCCGGTTTTGTCGGAAACGGAAAGCAATGCGCGATGAATTTTCACGCGCGATAAAATCCACGAAAGCAGTCGTCACTGCAACCGGCAAATTGAAATCATGACGTAAACTTCATCGCGGCTCCAACGGTTCCACGGCATCGCTTCAACGTAAATGACTGTTGCCAGACCGTTTGTCCAGGGCTCGGGTCGGCGGCCTGTGAATTTCGGCCGCTGCTCTTGGGGCTGATAGAATAAGGAATTGAAGAAATTAATTCGCGGGGGCGAGGTCGGCGCCAATGGCGCGTTCCAGCCGGGCACGGGCGGTCACGTAGTCGTGCTGCGCTTGAATTTGAGTGGTGCGCGCCTGAGTGAGCGAGGTCTGGGCGTCCAGCACGTCAAGCTGCGTTCCGCTGCCGGCGTCGGCGCGGGCCTTCGCCTCGCGGAGTGCTTCGTCGGCCTGCTCCTGCACTTTTGTTTGCGAATCCAAGGTCTCCCGCGCTTCAATGAAGTTGGAATAGGTCGTCCGCACCGCCAGTTCGATCTGCCGCGACTGGTCGGCGAGGTCGGTTTTGGATTTTTCGTAAAGCGCCTTGGCCTGCGTCACCTTGCCGGCGGTGAGCGCCCCGTCAAAAATATTCCAGCTCACCTGCGCGCCGGCGTTCCAGCCGTCGAGCTTGTCGCCGAGGTCGGTGCTGAAGGAGGAGTTGAGCCAGTTGTAGCCGGCGAAAACTTGCACCGTCGGCTGGTAGCCGGACTTGGCGCTGATGATGTTCAGTTTCTGCAGCTCGATGGTTTTGCGCGCGGTCGTTAGTTCTGTGCGGCGGGTCAGCGCCTGCTGGATGGCGTCCGGCAGATTCACCTCATACGGCGCGGTGGCGAGGGTGTCGGTGAGGTTCAGCGGCACGTCCTCCCAGATGTCGCGCGGCAGATCGTAGCCGAGCAGGTTCGCGAGGTTGTTCTTGGCGATGCGATACTGATTTTTGGCACGGATGAGGTTCGGGCGCTCGTTGGCGACGGAAACCTCGGCGCGCAGGACGTTGAAATGGGGCACGGTGCCGGCGTCATAGCGGCGCTGCTGGTCGTCCAATTCCTTCTGCAGCAGATTCACCGATGCCTCATGAACGGTGATCTGCTGCGCGGCGAGCAGCACGTCGTAATATGACAGGCGCACACCCAGCAGCGTGTCGGCCACGGCGGTCTGGTAGATGGCCACCGCCTGCTGTTTTGTGGCGTCAGCGGCGCGGATGGCGGCGACCATTTTGCCGCCCATGTAAATGGATTGCACAATCTGGACGCCGGCGTTCCAGTCCTGGTGCGGCGAGGCAAAGGGCGAACCCTTGACCAGGGTGATCTCTTCGTCCACATACCGGCCGCTCGCGGTCACCTGCGGCAGCGCCACCGCGCGAGTCTGCACCACGATGCCATGCGCGGCCTCCAGGTCGTTCTTGGCTTTGAGGATCGAGGCGTTCTGCGCCAGCGTGGTGTTGAGCGCGTCGGCCAGCGACAGCGGGCGCGAGAGCCAGGCGGGCGTATTGGTGGGGGCGGCCACGGCCGCAACTGCGAAACCGAAGAACAGCGAGAGCAGCGTCAGTTTTTTCATAGCAACGCGGGCATCCTACCATTCGGTAGGTTGAAAGTCGAACAATCGTTTCGCTCGTATATTTCCGCCGCCGTGGTAGCCTTCGGCACGTTCGCATGAAAATCTCTTTGAGCGTCAGCTTCGCTGTGTTTGCCGCCCTGATGCTGGCCGGCTGCGGCGAAAAAAGCACCGGCAGCTTTCAGGGCTATATCGAGGGCGAATACGTTTATATCGCTTCCCCGCTTGGCGGCGCGCTCACAAATCTGACCGTGGCGCGTGGCGACACCGTCAAGGCCGGGCAACCGCTGTTTGAACTGGAGCGGCAGGCCGAGGCTGCCGCGCTGGTGCAGGCGGAAAAAAATCTCGCGCAGGCGCAGGCGCAACTGGACGATTTGGCCAAAGGCCGGCGCCCGACAGAAATTGCGTCACTCGAAGCTCAGCTGGCGCGGGCGCAGGCGGATTTGAAATTGTCCGCCGCCCAGCTCGCCCGGCGGGAAAAGCTTGATTCCGCCGCCGTGGTTTCCAGGGAGGAACTGGATCAGGCCCGCGCGCAGAACGCCGTCGGTCAGTCGCAGGTCAACCAACTCGCCGCGGATCTGGCGACCGCGAACCTCGGCGGCCGCGCTGACGCCATCCGCGCCGCTCGGGCAGCCGTCGAATCGCAGCGCGCCGCTTGCGACAAGGCCAGATGGTCGCTGGATCAGAAACAGCAGTTCGCGCCGACGGACGCGGCGGTTCACGATACGCTTTATCGCTCCGGAGAATTTGTGGCGGCAGGCAATCCCGTGGTGGTACTGCTGCCGCCGGCGAATTTGAAGGTGCGGTTTTTCGTGCCGCAGGAAAAGTTGCCGTCGGTGAAAATTGGTGAAACCATCTCTGTGAAAGCCGACGGCGCCGCCCGGGCGGTGGGTGCCACGGTGAATTATATTTCCACGCGGGCCGAATACACGCCGCCGGTGATCTATAGCCGCGAGACTCGCGCGGAACTGGTGTTCATGATCGAGGCTAAATTCTCCGCGGCGGATGCGGCGGAAGTGCGGCCGGGCCAGCCGGTGGATGTGCAACTGCCGTGATTTATGGGCGCTAGTGAATTCGCCATCGACGTTCACGGTGTCACGAAAACATTCGGCGCGCGCACGGTTGTAAACGACATCGCCATGCAGGTGCGGCCGGGCGAGATTTACGGCTTCCTCGGCCCGAACGGCAGCGGCAAGACGACCTTTCTCCGGATGCTCTGCGGTTTGCTGAAGCCCGACGCCGGCAGCGGCCATTGCCTCGGCTTGGACTTCCGCCGCGAATCCGCTGAGATCAAAAAGCGTGTCGGCTACATGACTCAGAAATTTTCCTTCTACGAAGACCTGACCATCGAGGAAAACCTGGATTTCATCGCGCGGCTCTATGAGGTGCCGCAGCGCCGGGCGGCTGTGGACAAAAGTTTGGAGCGCCTCGGAATGACCGGGCGGCGCACCCAGCTGGCGGGTACGCTTTCCGGCGGCTGGAAACAGCGGCTCGCGCTTTCAGCGTGCTTGATTCACGAGCCGCAATTGCTGTTGCTCGACGAGCCGACGGCGGGTGTGGACCCGAAGGCGCGGCGCGATTTTTGGGAGGAGATTCATTCGCTCGCGGCGGGCGGATTGACGTTTCTAATCACCACGCATTACATGGACGAGGCTTCGCGTTGCCATCGGCTCGCCTATATCGCGTACGGCAATTTGCTGGTGAGTGGCACGGTGGCGGAGGTCGTGAAAGCCGGCGGTCTAACAACTTGGGAAGTCACCGGCGATAATCTTCCGGCGCTGGCCGGAAAATTGCGCGGCCGGTCCGGCGTGGAACAGGTGGTGGCGTTCGGCGCCACGCTCCACGTCAGCGGCCGCGACGCGGAAAAATTGTGTGCCGCCGTCAAGCCGTTCATGACTGGGGCACAGTGTTGGGTGAAAATTGAATCAGGACTGGAAGACGTGTTCATCAGCCTGATGGAAACTGCAAAGGACAATTTTTCATGAGCCAATACGCATTCAACTGGCGGCGGTTCTGGGCGGTCGTGTTTAAGGAGTTCATCCAGATGCGGCGCGATCGGCTGACTTTTGGCATGATGGTTGGCATCCCGATGGTGCAGCTCATCCTGTTCGGTTACGCTATAAACTCGAATCCGAAGCATCTGCCCACGGCAATTTATGCGGCGGATAACAGCCCTTTTTCGCGCACCGTCATCTGGGCATTGCGCAACAGCAGTTACTTCGACCTTAGGCGCGAGGCGCACAGCGCGGCAGAAATTCAGAACTGGCTCGCCGAAGGCAAGGTTCAATTTGCCGTGACCGTGCCGGTGGATTTTGCGCGGAAACTGCTGCGCGGGGAGCAGCCGGATTTGCTTCTCGAAGCCGACGCTACGGATCCGTCGGCCGTCGGTTTTGCGCAGGCGGCCGTGAACCAGCTTGCTACCACCGTCATCAACCGCGACCTCACCGGGCCGCTGGCGCGCTTGCGCGCCTCCGCGCCGCCCTTCAACCTTGTTACGCACCAGCATTACAACCCTGAAAGCATCAGCCAATACAACATCGTCCCCGGGCTCATCGGTGTGATGTTGACGATGACCATGATCATCATCACCGGCCTTGCCATCACGCGTGAACGCGAACGCGGTACGATGGAAAACCTGCTCTCCACGCCGGTACATCCCGGCGAGGTCATTCTCGGCAAAATCATGCCCTACATCATGGTTGGCTATGTGCAGATGACGCTGGTGCTTATCGCGGCGAAATTTTTGTTCAACGTGCCATTCATCGGCAGCGTGCCGTTGTTGGTGGCGCTGACGTTTCTGTTCATCGTGGCAAATCTCGCGGTGGGTATCACGTTCTCGACCATCGCCAGGAACCAGTTGCAGGCGGTCCAGATGGCGTTTTTCTTTTTTCTGCCGTCGTTGCTGCTCTCCGGCTACATGTTTCCATTTCGCGGGATGCCCGGCTGGGCGCAGGGTATCGGCGAATGTCTGCCGCTCACGCATTTTCTGCGCGTTGTGCGCGGTGTTTTGCTCAAGGGAAATGGCTTAGCCGAATGTGCGCCGGATCTGTGGCCTATTGCTTTGTTTGTGGCTGTGATGCTGGCCATTGGCATCAAGCGCTACCGGCAGACGCTGGATTGAAATGTCGCGTGATGGGTTGTCCGGGGCCATGGCGTTTCACTTGTGCCTGACTGTGGCCAAACAAACTTAGGATTGACAATCTGGTGGTAGTCGTTCCGCTGGCGGCCGCGCCGCGCTTGCAAATTTGGGTGGTTTGGTTATTCCTTGTTCCAAGATGTTTCGACCCTGTGGCCTGCTGCTCATTATTGGAAGTTTGCTGACCGCTTCGGTTGGTTCCGGTGCCGAGTCCGCCGAAGTTAACCTCGATTACGTCGCGCAACGTGCGCTTGACCGCGCCAGACTCCCGTTCCACTCGCCTCGTGCCGACCTGCCAAAAGTGTTGCGTCAGGACAACCTCGACTACGACAAGTACCGTGAAATCCGTTTTCGCCGAGAACGCGCGCTGTGGTCGGGGGACAGCCTGCCGTTCCGTGTGGAGTTTTTTCATCCCGGCTATCTTTATCAGGAGCCTGTGCATGTGAATGAATTTACGCTCACCCACACGCAGCCCATCCGCTTTGTGCAGGATTTCTTTGATTACGGCAAGCTGGACATTGCCAGCCAGATTCCAGCGAAGACGGGTTACGCGGGCTTTCGTGTGCTATATCCCTTGAACCAGCCGGGTAAATTGGACGAACTCGGCGCGTTTCTCGGTGCGAGCTATTTCCGGCTGCTCGGTAAAAACCTGCGGTATGGCGAATCCGCCCGCGGTCTCGCGCTCGATTCCGGCGAAGGCGATCGGCCGGAGGAATTCCCCATTTTCACCGACTGGTGGCTCGGCAAGCCTGGCAGCGGCGACAACGAGCTTCGGCTTTACGCGATTCTTGATAGCGTGAGCTGCGCGGGCGCGTATGAATTCTTCATCCGTCCCGGTGAAACCACGACCGCTCAAATCAAGGCCGTTCTTTATTTCCGCGAACCGGCAAAGGTCGTCGCCGTGGATAAAAGCCGGAAAGCCGTCAAGACCATCGGTCTGGCGCCGCTTACAAGCATGTTCTGGTTTGGCAAGGACACCGAAAGGAAATTTGACGACTATCGCACGGAAGTCCACGACAGCGATGGCCTGCTCGTCCACATGGGCAACGGTGAAACTTTCTGGCGGCCGCTCGACAACCCCCCCGGCACCCGCCACCAGGTTTTTTCCGCGCCCAACATCCGTGGTTTCGGCTTGCTGCAGCGCGAGCGGAATTTTGCCGCATATCAGGACATGTTTAACGTCTATCATCAGGTGCCGAGTGTTTGGGTGGAGCCGGACGGCAGCTGGGGCGATGGCGATTTGCACCTTGTCGAGTTGAGCACCAGCTATGAGGGTCTCGACAATATCGTTGCGTTCTGGGACCCGAAGACAAAACCCGCGCCGCTGCAGCCGTTCCGCTACGGTTACACGCTGCATTGGGAAGGCGGCGACGCCGATTTGAGGCGTTCGGAAAACCGGGTCGTATCCACGCGCATCGGGCCGGACGCGCAGTTTGCCGGCGCGCGGCAGTTTGTGATAGATTTTGACGGCCCGCAGCTCGATGCGATTTTAGAAAACAAGCCCCCGGTGGCTGTTGCCAATTGCAGCGGAGGTGCCCGCATTGTGGACACGCTGGTGGTGCGCAATTCGTTCGCTGGTACCTGGCGCGTGATTCTGAAAATGCTGCCGGCGGCCGGCGGCCGGGCGGCGGTGGATTTGCGCTGTTCATTGCAGTCGGGCACCAATGTCGTCGGCGAAACCTGGACCTATCAATGGAGCCCGCCCTGAAAATTCTGCCTGACGTTTCCGGCGAAATCGCCGGGCGTTCGCTGGAGGAGTGGAATGCGGCGTATGTGAAGGTGGAAAATTACTTTCATGCGCTCCGCATCCGCAACAAACCGCTGCTCGGTCAGCTCGTCCTGCGCGTGCTCGAGCGCGCCCAGCGCCGCATGCCCGCCGAGCCGAAACGAAGCGCCACTGAAATCGCCGCCGAAGAAATGGATCATCTTGTCACCAGCTGGTTTGCGGAGGTGCTGCAAACCTCGCCCACCGGCACGGATCAGATGCTTTCCACGCGCGGCCGTCTCGCGCTTCTGCTCGCGGACATGCCGGGCAAATGGCAGGATCAATTTCTCCGGCCCGGCCCGTGGCCGGAGGAATTCGTCGCGGCCATGCGCGAAAGCTTTATCCAGGCCGGCCCCGATTTTCAATTGTCGAAAATGACGCCGCGGCCGCTCGATCTCGGCCCGATCACCACGCTCACTAATTTCGGCAAACTGCCTTACGTCCGCATGGTGCTGGTGTGGGCTTTCTTTGGGCTGCTGCTCGTCGTTATTTTCTGGCTCACCCATGGCGGTTTTCAACAGGTGTTTGACTGGTTCAGGCAAAATGGCTGAAACGCCGGACATTTCCGTGGCCACTGCCCCGCGCTTGCGGCGCGGCTGGCGACTGTTTTTGTTTTTCTCCTCGGCGGTGTTGTTGACCGGCCTCGTCTCGATGCTGTTCGCCGATTTACTCTGGCGCACCGGTTGGAGCGCGTCACGCACCGTCCTGCTCGCGTTGTTTATTATTTTGTTTTTGCTCACGGCCATTGGCTGCATGCACGGGGTCTATGGCTTTTTCATCCGCCTCTTTGGCACGGGCCGCCGCGTCACCGGGCTGAAGCCTTTCCGGGAACAGGGCATCGATGGCGTCAGCACCGCCATCATATTTCCCATCTACAACGAGGATTCCGTGCGCGTGCTCGAAGGGTTGCGTGCGACTTATGAATCGCTGGACCGTACCGGCCACCTTGAGCGTTTTGATTTTTTCATCTTGAGTGATTCGACCGACCCCGACCGCTGGGTCGAAGAGGAAGCCCGCTGGTCCGAACTCGTCCGCGATCTCGATGCGCTTGGGAAAATCTACTATCGCCGCCGGCTGTTCAATGAGGAGCGCAAGAGCGGTAATGTCCGCGACTTCCTGAACACCTGGGGCAAGCGCTATCGCTACTTCGTCTGCTGCGACGCCGACAGCGTGATGCGTGGCGAAACCCTGGTGGACTTGGTGAAACTGATGGAGGTGCATCCGACCGTCGGCCTGATCCAGACCGTGCCGGCGCTCGTTAACGCCGAGTCGCTGTTCGGGCGCATCCAGCAATTTGCCAATCGCCTCTACGCACCAGTGTTCATCGCCGGGCTTAATTATTGGGCGCTCGATTTTGCCAATTATTGGGGGCACAACGCCATTATCCGTACCGAGCCGTTCATGCAGTATTGCGATTTACCGCAACTGCCCGGCCGCAAACCATTTGGCGGTCAAATCTTGAGCCACGATTTCGTCGAAGCCGCGCTGATGCTCCGCGAGAACTGGACGGTCTGGCTGGCCTACGATTTGGAAGGCAGTTACGAGGAAGCCCCGCAGGCGCTCATCGAAAACGCCCAGCGCGAACGCCGCTGGTGCCAGGGCAATTTGCAGCACACGCTGGTGCTCTTCGCCAAAGGTTTGCGCGGGGTGAGTCGAATGCATTTGATTCTGGGCATTTTTGGTTACGTCGCCAGCCCGCTCTGGCTGGCGTTCATGCTTACGTTCAACTGGATATATTGTTACCAAAAATACACTGGCCTCTCGGAACTCCCCGTGGAGTCGTTCAATCCCTACCTGAAGGACTGGAGCGGCACGGAACACGCATTTTTAATTTTTGTTATCTGCATGGTCGTCATCATGTTGCCCAAATTCCTCTCGCTCATTGACCTCGCGCGTGACTGGCCGCGCCGCAAATTATTCGGCGGCCTGCTCAACGCCACCGGCGGCGTCATCGGCGAAACGGTCTTCTCCACGCTCCACGCGCCGCTGCTCATGCTCTGGCACACGCGGTTTGTGCTGACGAATATCGCTGGCATCAGCGTCGCTTGGACCACGCAAAAACGCTCCGCCGATGGCACCTCCTGGCTTTACGCCGCGCAGCGGCACTGGGGCCACACGTTCATCGGCCTTGCCTGGGGCTGGTTTACCTGGAAACTCGACCCTGGCTTGTTCTGGTGGTTCACCCCGGTGGTGGCGGGCATGGTTTGCTCTATCCCTTTAAGCGTGCTAACCAGCCGCCGCAGTCTCGGTGCTCGCGCCAAAAGCGCCGGTTTGTTTCTGACGCCGGAAGAAACCCGGCCGCCGATGGAACTCGTCTCGCTGCGATCGCGGATGAAAATCCACGAGTTGATGGAGGACGAATCGCCGCGCTGCCGCGCCCATGCCGGCTTGGCCGCCGCTGTGTTGGATCCGTATGTGAACGCCGTTCACGTCACACTGCTGCGCGAAAAACAGTTGAACCCCGTTTATGCCGAGCATTTCACGCGTATCGGTGCGGGCACGGACGCGGTGCGCGAGTTGGGCGAAAAACTGCTGGCCGGTGGCCCGGAAAAGCTGAAGCCGTCCGAGCGTATGGTGGTGATGGCCGACCAGCGCGTGATGGTATGGCTGCATCAGCAGGTTTGGCTGCGCCCGGAGGAAAAATTGGCCCCCTGGTGGAAGGCCATGATTCGCGAATTCAGCCACCGGGAGAATTGATATTCTTCCGTTCCGCCGCTCTGTTCGCCTCGCTTCCGCAGGTGGCAGGCGCCGTGCAGTTTTACAACAGTTCTACCACCCGGTGCAGTTCGGCGTCGGTGTTGTAAAAGTGTGGCGAGAACCGGAGGTAATTTTGACCTTTCCGGTCGGTGCGCAGTGACGCGATGGCCCCGGCGGCGGCCAGTTTCTGGTGCAAAGGGGCGAGGTCTTTGCTGGGCTGGAAAAAGGACGTGATGCCGCTGACGTTTTCGGGCTTTGCCTCCGCGTTTAGCACCGTGTAGCCCTTTGCCTGCAACGCGGGCACCAGCCAGGAGCGTTTGCGACGCAGTTCGGCGGCGATATTTTCCACGCCGATTTCCAGTGCCAGTTCCATTGCTGCAAGCAGGCCGACCAAGCCGACGAGATTGTGGGTGCCGGCTTCAAATTTTGCCGCACCGCTGCGGAATTCGATTTTTTCCTGGGCGACGAAATTAGGATTGCGCACGTTGTGCCAGCCGTAGATCGGCGGATTCAGTTTCTCCTGCAGGTCTTTTTTTACGTACAACAAACCCGCGCCGCACGGCCCGAGCAGCCATTTGTGCGAATCCGAGGCGAGAAAATCAACCTGTTCAACGGCCGTTGGAAACGCGCCAAGCGTCTGGATGGCGTCGAGACAAAAGAGGATGTTGCGTTCGCGGAGAAACTGGCCGATAGCGGCGTGTTCGAGCCGGTGGCCGCTGATGAAATGGCTCGAGGCGAGCGCGACAAGTTTGGTGTCCTCGTCCACCTGGCCCATCACGTCCACTTTGCGGATGACCCCGAGGTGGCGGATGTTCATCAGGCGGACTTTCACATCCTGCCGGGCGAGCGCCATCCACGGATAGACGTTGGATGGATAATCATCGTGGTAGACCAGAATGTTATCGCCCTTGCGGAAATCCAGTCCGGCGGCAACCAGGCTCAAGGCCAGCGAGGTTGGGCCGACGAGCGAGACCTCGTCCGGCTGGCAGTGCAACAGTTGTGCGCCAGCTTTGCGCGCGTCATCAATCCGGTGCATGACGAAAGCTTCCTGGTCGCCCAGCGTGCCGCCGCTGGCGCAGTCAGCCATCGCCTTTGCAACGCGGCGCGGCAGCGGGCAGACGCCGGCATGGCCGAGGAAAATCTTGTTTTGCGTTACGGGGAATTCGTGCTGGCGAAGCTCCTCGTTGGCTAAAATCTCATGCAGGGTCATGATTTAATGTTGGATTTCCGGTTTGGATAAACCGGTATTAAAATCCGTTGGTGATGGTGGCGATCTGGTTGAAATAACCGGTGTAAAAGTGGATGATCTTGAAACCAATGAGGCAGGCGATGAGGCCGTAGATGATTCGCGGCGTCCAATCGGCAAAGGCCTGAAGCTTGCGCGTGCCTTCCTCGTGGTAGTAGCGGTGCAGTCGGCCGAGCGCCTCATCGAGTTTGCCGCTGATCTCGCCGCTGCCGTAATAGTTGGCGAACATCTCCGGGAACTGCCGGCAGTTCCCCACGACGGCTGCGGGAGTGGTTCCGGCCTCGACTTGCGGCCGCCACGCGACGATGGCGCGGCGCAGCGCCGGCGAACCACAGGCTCTGGCGGCCAACTCCCAGGCTTGGATGATGTTGACGCCGGCATTGATGAGTGATTCGAGCGCGAGGGCGAGCCGCGCCAGTGCCAGATAATGCCGTGCCCGGCCGAGCAGGGGGACGAATCGGAACAGCGTCTCCATGAACGCCCGCCACCGTTCGCCGTGCCGGCTTTGCAGGGCGTAAATCAGCAGGGCGGCGCCGAGATATACCGGCGCCAGCGTTAGCGCGGCTTTTAACAAAAGCATGGCCAGGCTGGCGTTGAACTGGGAGCCGGCGAACGGAATTATGATCAAAAAAACCAAAGCGGCGAAGTGAATCAGGCCGACCGGATAAACCAGTTGCGAAATGGCCTGCTTGGTGAGGCGGGCGCGTTCGTGGTAATAATCCGCGAGCAGCCGGAAGCACTCGTCAATCCGCCCGCTGTGTTCGCCGGCCTCGATGAGGGCGATGTCGAACTCCGGCAGCCAGCCGCTGGTGGCCAGCAGCGAATCCGTGAACGTGCTGCCTTGTTTTATTTTTTCGAGCTGAAGCCGGAGCGGTTCGCGGAACGAACGGCTGGGTGGATTCCGCTGGAGCTGTTCCAACGCCTGAATCAAGCCGATGCCGGCCGAGGTAAGCTGCGCCAGCTGATGGTAAAGTTCCGCGCGTTGCGTGAACTGGCCGGGCGTGAGGATCAGAGCCATGAACGTCCGGCGGACGGTCAAGCCACCGCGCGGTCGAGGCTGGCCTTCAAATCGCGCTTGCTTTTGGCACCAACCATTTGTTCGGCGACTTGGCCGTTTTTGATGACCAGCAGCGTCGGGATGGCGCGCACGCCGAACTGCGTGGCAAGCCCCTGGTGCTCGTCAATGTTGACCTTGCCGATTTTGACCTTGCCCTGGAACTCGGCGGCAAGTTCGTCCAACACGGGGGCGATCATTTTGCACGGGCCGCACCATTCGGCCCAGAAATCCACGAGCACGGGTGTGGTGGATTTCAGCGCTTCAGTTTCAAAATTATCCTGCGTGAGCGTGACGATCAACGGTGAGGCCATAATCAATTAATGAACCCTTCGACGGTGTTTTTCAGGGTGAGGAAAACCCAGGTGACGCAGCCCACGGCGGCGAGGCTGGCAACGGTGGCGGCAAAAATCAATACCTTGTCAAACGTCTTGATGGCGGGCGCGGCGGGCGCGGCGACTGGACGTTGTGCGGCAGCCGTGGGACGCGGCTGGGCGGCCGGGGCGGCCCCGGCTTTTGCTGGGGCGGCGGGCGCCGCGGCGGCCGCGGCGGCGGTCCTCAAGACTGGCGCGGCGGCGGTCGGAGCCTCGCCAAACACCGGTGCCGGACTGGGGGCGCCGGTGGGGCCGCCGGGCGGCAGCGTAGGCAACTTGATGGTGGGCGCGGCCGTAGGCTTGGGCGGGAGATTGATACGAACGGTTTCTTTTTTCGGCTGCACCTTGCCGGTTTCTTTTTTCGGCGGCGGCACGGCCCCGGTCGGCACCGGCGGCGGGTTGGGGGAAGGAATGTCAGCCATAAAATTGTGTGCGCTCAAGATAAACCCGGCAAAAACACTGTCAAATTTAATTCTGTAACAAAAAAGCCGGATCGGCGGTGGCCAATCCGGCTCGCGCGGTGCAAATATGTGTCAATAACGCTCGCGGCGTTCACCGCGATCGAATCGTTCGCCGCCGGATCGGTCGTTGCGCGGTGGACGGTCCTCGCGCGGACGGGCGACGTTGACGGTGATCTTGCGGCCCTGAAAATCTTTGTCATGGAATTGCTCAATGGCTTTCTGGGCTTCCTCTGGCGTGGAAAATTCAACAAAAAGGCAAAGCCGCGTGAACGGCCGCTCATTTTGTCCAGCATGAGGTTGACGGATGTGACCGCGCCGGCTTGGGCGAAGTAATCCTGAAGGTCATTTTCACCCGTCTGAAAAGACAGGTTCCCGACGAATAATCTGGCTTGGCTCATAATAAAAGACGCTCAAAAACCAAGTGGGAGGACTGCACTGGCAGAATCACTGAATGTCGTTGCAATTTATGGTTCACGGACAATCTGTCGGACTGACACCTGCACTGTTCGTTCTTTGAACGATATGCAGTTTTTTTAGGAAAAAGCCGCACCAAGTCAATCAGGTTTTTTCCTCGATCAACTCACGCCGCGCACCCCCTAGCAACTGCTCGACAAAGCTGGTGGAATACACGCCGCGCCGGAAATTTGGGTCCTGCATAATGGCTTGTTGGAACGAAACCGTTGTCTTGACGCCGGTGATGAGAAATTCATTTAGCGCCCGGTTCATGCGGTCCATGGCCTCCCGCCGATCCTTGCCGACGGCAATGAGCTTGCCAATCATTGAGTCGTAGGTGGGTGGGATCATGTAGCCGGCATAGGCATGGGTGTCTACGCGCACACCATGGCCCCCCGGCTGGTAATACATCTCAATGCGTCCGGGGCTGGGCCGGAAGTCGTCAAATGGATCTTCGGCGTTGATGCGGCATTCAATGGCGTGTCCCTTGAACTCGATATCGCCCTGCGAATAGCGGAGCGGTTCGCCCATTGCAATTTCGATTTGCGCCCGCACTAGATCAACCCCCGTGACTTCTTCGGTGACCGGATGCTCAACCTGGATGCGCTTGTTGACCTCAAGGAAATAATAGTTGCCGTGGTCATCCACGATGAATTCCACCGTGCCAGCGTTCGTGTAGCGGGCCGCCTCGGCGATGCGGACGGCCGCCTTGCCGATTTTGTCCCGCAGTTTCCGGAATCGGTTCTCCAGCAACGGCGACGGTGATTCCTCGATCAATTTCTGATTGCGCCGCTGCACGGAACAGTCCCGCTCACCGAGATGAATGATCTTGCCCTTGTTGTCGCCCAGAATCTGGATTTCGATGTGGTGCGGGTTCTCGATGAATTTCTCGATATACACGCCCGAATTGCCGAAACATTTTTCCGCCTCGGTGCGCGCGGTGTGGTAACCCTTGACCAGCGAAATATCATTATGCGCGATCCGCATTCCCCGTCCACCGCCGCCGGCCACGGCTTTGATCATCACCGGATATCCAATGCGCTTGGCTACCGCGAGCGCGTCCTGCTCCTTTTCCACGCAGCCTTCGGAACCGGGCGGGGTTTCCACGCCCGCCTTTTTTGCCAACGCGCGGCTGACGGCTTTGTCTGATAGCGCGTTCATCGCGCGCGGGCTTGGCCCGATGAAGCGGATGTTGCAGCTTTCGCAAACCTCGGCAAAGTGCGCGTTTTCCGACAAAAATCCGTACCCGGGGTGAATGGCATCCACGTCGGCGATTTCCGCCGCACTGACAATGCGGTCAATCCGGAGGTAGCTTTCCGACGAGGCGGCCTTGCCGATGCAGATCGCCTCGTCGGCCATCTGTACATGCATCGAATTCGCATCAATCTCTGAATACACCGCTACGGTGCGGATGTTCAGTTCCTTGCAGGCACGAATGATCCGGACGGCTATTTCTCCGCGGTTGGCGACCAGGACTTTTTCAAACATGGAATTTGCGAAATGTGGTTTGCCGCCCGATATTACATCGGACGAACTTTGAATAACGGCTGGCCGAATTCAACCGGCTTGCCGCCTTCGACGAGAACCTGCGTGACCACGCCTTTGACCTCGGCCTTGATTTCGTTCATCACCTTCATGGCTTCGATGATGCAAACGACTGTTTCCGGGTTTACTTCCGAGCCAACTTCGACGTAAGCCGCTGACTCCGGCGAAGGTGTGCGATAAAAAGTACCTATCATCGGCGACTTGATGTCTATTTCGCCCGTCACCACAGCCGCCGGAGCGACAGGTGCTGCCACTGGTGCTGATGAGGCTGTCGGCATGGCCGCCGATGTCGGCATCGGCATCGACGGTATGGAATCGTCACCCTGCACCGATGAACCACCGCCGTTCAATCCGCGCTTAAGCCGCAGTTTTGAGTCTTGTTGTTCCAATTCAAACTCCGTGATGGAGTTCTTCTTCATCAAATCAATGATGGCCTTGATGTCTTTAAGTTCCACGTTCGTTTTCGTTAAAGTTTTATTATTTCAGCAAAAAATCGACCAATAATCAATTTCAGAGGCAGCTATAGTCTCTGATTTGCTCATCTGAAACTAATTAATGGATTATATTTCGTCAGGCGAAAACGTCAAGTCTTATTTCAAAACGGAATTCTATCATTAGCCAAGGTATTCTCGGGTTTACTATGGGTTTTTAGACAAATTAAGCCGAAAACAAACATTATTTTAGGAATCTCGGCGAAAAAGGTGGGTTAAAAGCAATCAAATAGTTTGCTATATTTTTATGTTCATACCATGTCTCCTGACACAATATATATTTATTTTTGACTTTCGTTAACGTAAACGGCTGCTTCCAGTCCGAGAATATAAGATTTTGAACCAAAACCGCAGATTTGCCCCCGGCAAACTGGTGCAATAAGTGATTTATGCCTGAATTCTTCCCGCGCATGTATGTTCGAAAGGTGTATCTCAATAGTCGGAATTCCGACGGCTGAAATCGCATCGCGTAGCGCAACGCTGGTGTGCGTATACGCGGCAGCGTTGATGACGATCACTTGGAACTTCCCCCTGGCTTCTTGAATCCAGCCTACCAGTTCGCCTTCTTGGTTTGACTGGCGAAACTCCACTTCCGTTTTTAGTTGGTCTGCGCGCTTCCGCACCATGGTTTCGATATCAGTCAGAGTCAGTCGGCCATAGACCTCTGGCTCACGAACTCCCAGCAGGTTCAGATTCGGGCCATTTAAAAACAGTATTTTCATTTATGTGATGCTATCTACCGGTTTTTTTTTGTCGAATTCATTTATTTTTAGCCCGGTCAGAAGGCCCAATAACGTAAAAGCCGGCCACGCCAGTGCCGGTATATATAGGCCGAACTCCCCCAAACCCTGCGCGAACCACCCGAGCAGTCCGGTTAGAATGGCGAAGTATACCGTTTTGCCACTGCGCCACAGTTTCTTTACCGCTGCGGTCAGCGCCAGTAAAATCCACGCGCCGTAGGCTAAGCCGCCGGCCATGCCGGAATCGGAAAATTGTTCCAAGTAGTCATTGTGTGTCAACCGCGCCATTTCCGCCTCCGGCGGCTTGATTTGGGCGTAGGGGTGCTGGAAGGTTCCAGGCCCGGTGCCGAAAATGGGTTTGGCCGCCGTCGTATGCACGGCGGCCCGATCGTAATCCAATCGCGCACCGGCACTGGTGGCGCCGCCGGCAAAATATGCATGAAACCGGAGCGCAAAAATGCTGAGGCCGCCGACCAGCACGACCGCGACCGTGGCCCACTTGAGCCGCTTCGGCCAGTCCAGACGCAGTAGCAGCATTCCAGCGGCGGCCAGGCCGATGAGCCAGCCAAGTTTCGAGCCGCTCCAGTAAAATGCCGCGCCACCGAGGAAAAAAACCAGGGCGATTGCCGCGTGGCGGATCATCGGCTTCATGGCTTTTGTACCGCCGGATGTAAAGACGAGCGCGGCTGGCCATAACAGCAGGATGATTCCTGCCAGCGCGTTGGGATAGACGAGAGTGCCGGCGACGCGGCCCTTTTTGAATTTGTCGAGGATGACCGGATTTGCCACGTCGGCGCCGTTGGTGGATATGATGATGTGGTCGCGCTTCATCTCCGCCACGGCTTCCGGCGGATAGTTGGTCCAGCCGGCGCGCTCGCTTTCGACCAGCGCCTGATAATTCTGTGGAAATTCAAAAACGCGCTGGTCCACGCCGCGCACCAGGCAAAAGACAAACACTGCGAGCAGGCCTGGCAGCAGCCAGCGCCACAACTGTTCGCGGGCGAATATCAGCGCACCCAAAAAATAGCCGGCGACGCAACCGGCAAACTGCCCGAGCGTCGCGTGCGTCAAGTCGGTGTCTACGGTTTGCGTGGCGGAAATAAACTGCCAGCCGAGCCACGCGAGCGGCAGCCGCCAAAGCCATTTCGACTGCGGCCACGGTGTTTTGTCGCGAAAAACCAGCAGGGCTCCCCAGCCGGCGAGTGGCAGTAGTAGCCAGTTGGCCCAGTGCGTCGGCCAGGGCGCGGTGAGCCAATCCGCCGCCGTCGCGGGGGGGTGAATCTTGTGGTCCAGGATGACGGGGTTGCCGAATTTCCAGAGGCAGAGGCCGAGAAATATTCCGAATGCGAGCGCGTAAAGTTTCGTCGCGGAAATATTTTTCATCGGTTCAGAGCTGCAGCTTCAGCAGGCCGACTTCGAGGGTGAGCGCCTCCTGCACGTTGGTGTGGAGGAGCCTCTGGGTTTGTTCGAGCACCGACAAATTTTCTTGTGCTTGGCGGGTGGTGAGGCGCTTGCCCACTTCATCGGCCCCGGCGATTTGGGGCAGATGCAGCAGTTCCTCGCCGGCGGCAAGGGTGAAAAGCCAGACATCGCGCAGCCACCATTGCAAGAGCAGTAAAACCTCAGCGCGTTGGCGGCGGTATTCAGCCTCGACTCCGGCCTTCAATTCCTCCTCCCATTTTTCGCGCAGGTCTTTTTCCGCGTCGCCATATTTTTCCAGCGGCGACCGTGCGGTCAGGGTTTCTTCCGTGCGGGCGCGGAGGGTGTTGAGGTATTGCAGCAGCGAATCGAGCAGGCGATAGCGGCCGAACAGGCTTTTTTGCCCGGCGGCGGCGGCGGAACTGAATTGTTGCAGCCAGATCGATTGTTCGGCGGAAAGCCGGCTCGCGGATTCGGCGGAAAAGTTCAGGCGCAGGCAGCGCGACAAGATGGTTTCCAAAATGCGCGACGGTTCGGTGGAGAGCAGGATCAAAATGGATTTTGGCGGCGGCTCTTCGAGCGTTTTCAGAAAGGCGTTGGCTGCCTGCGCATTGAGCCGGTCGGCCCCGGCGATGACCGCGATTTTGTAGCCTGCCTCAGTGGGCTTGAGCTGGATTTCACGCATGAGTTCGCGCGTCTGGTCAACGGAAATGATGCGGGATTTGGATTCCGGCCGCACCCAATGGAGGTCGGCGTGGTTTTCGTGCTCGATTTTCTGGCAGTTCAAACAGGTGTCGCAGCAGTCGGTGGCGATACCGGTGGTTTTGACGGGATGCAGGCAGTTGAGCGTTTTCGCCAGAGTGCGGGCAAGGGTTTCGAGTTCCTCTAGCCGCTGACCGGTGAACAAATAGGCATGGCCGAGGCGCCCGCGTGTCAGCGACCGCTGCAAAAGCTGGACCCCCCGGGATTGATCCGGAAATTCTTTGAAAGCCATGTGTTCGGATGATGTTTTTGTCAGAACTCGTATATGCCGGGCGGCCGACGGTTTTTCAATTGCGGACGATTTGATTGCCCGGCGAACAAGGTTTCGACCTCGTTTCACACGTCAATCAAAGCAAACAACGGAATATTCCGGTTGTAAAGTTCTAAAAGGCTTTTGAATCTTCCGGGCGTGGTGAAATTGCGGCGGCTGAATGGCTGGGGGTGGTCGAATACTGCGCGAGGCTATGCCGGGCAAACGCCCCGCTGATGGCTTTCGCAATCCGTGGTTTGGGAGTGATGAATTAAAATGGCAAATCCGCGCTGGCAAAGTTGCCGCAAAGCCTGTGCGCCATTCCTGCGCCCGCCGCCCCGGCAAGTTAAAGGACGGACATGAGTTGAAAAACGCACGCAATAATCTCATTGTTCTATTATGTTAAATGGAAATCTATTCATCCGGATATAAATATATAAGATAACGCCACCCCAAAAAGTATAAGTGGACTGTAACCATTGATGTTTGCTATCGTCTTAACAGTTCGTATGAAAACTTGCATGAACATATCAGCCAGGATTTGGCCGACGCTGTCGGTCGCGAAAGCGACCCGTCAGACCCGGTTAAGCCAAGGTTGTGTGTTTAGCCTTAGAGTGCGTCTGAATAATCCATTTTTTGGAAAGTTGTTTGGCTTCGGGTGGTCTGGTGGATGGTGAGTGAAAGAAAAGTCAAGAATGGGTTGACATCCGGCATGGGTTGAGGCGGCTCATTTTAAGCGCAGCTTCAG
>CAIXBQ010000132.1 GCA_903917705.1 uncultured Verrucomicrobia subdivision 3 bacterium
CCCGCCTTCCTCCAACTCACGCACCAAGGTCATTTTGAAGGCCTCACTGTACCGGATCCCACTCTTCCTCACGCCATAATTTCGTTCCATAGGTGACAACCTATTTCAGGACGGGACCTTGATTTCTACTTTCTGCTTTCTGTTTTCCGCTTTTGTCTTTGCTGATCTCTGACCTCCGACCTCTGGCCTCTGGCCTCTGGCTGCCCACTGACGACTGATTTGTTGTGTAGTACAGGAGCCTTATATACAAAAATAGTTCTTGCCTTCTTCCCTCGCTTGAATGATACTTCCCCCATGGTTGCCATGCCATCTGCCTTTGATCCGTCGTCTGTGGTCCATGACCGATCCTGTTGCCTATTTGGCGTCGGATATCCGGCATTGAAGGTTGATTTCCGCTTTTCTTACGCTCGCCTCTTTGCGCATGGCGCATGGCCCTTCGCATGTACCGCACATCCTTTCTGCTTTCTACTTTCGCCGTTTCTGCTTTTGTCTTGGCGCCTTGGTGCCTTGGTGGTTGTTTTCCGCTTACAGCTCTCCAGATTGGCCCGTGCGGCACGCACTTTTCGCCTTCCGCTTTACCACCCCTTAAAAAATGAAAGTGGTAAAGAAAAGGTAAAGTTTTTTGACCTCTATCAAGCACTTACAAAAGTTGAGGGTGGGGGTGGTAAAGAAAACGGTAGCGATAAAGTTTTTTGCCGGTGGGTGTTAAAGTTCCCGGCCTTTTCCGCTTTTCGCTTTTCGCTTTCCGCTTTGCCCTGGCATATGGCCCGTGCGGCACGCACTTTCTACATTCTGCCTTCTTCCTTCTGCATTTCCCCACTCGGGCGCGCGCCAAAAACTCGGTGAAAAAGCCGCCAAAATGCGACAAAAACCGCCAAATCGCGCCATGACCCGTCCGCAGTATTGGTTTTGAAATCGTTTTTAATCTATGAGTAAGCGAAAAAAAGTTTTTGTCAGCGGTTGTTTTGACATGCTGCACAGTGGCCACGTCCGCTTCCTCGAAGAGGCCGCCGGCTACGGCGAGGTCCACATCGGCCTCGGCTCCGACAAAACGGTTCTGGAATTGAAGGGCCGCGCGCCGGTCAACACCCAGTCGGAGCGCAAATATCTCTTGGAAGCCCTGCGCCACGTCAAAACCTGTCACATAAACAGCGGCTCCGGCATCATGGATTTTCTGGCCGAATTGAAACTCGTCGATCCGGATATCTTCATCGTGAATGAAGACGGTAATTCGCCGGCCAAGGCGGAGTTATGCCGCAAGTTGGGCATCAAATATGTTGTCCTGAAGCGGCTGCCGCAGGCGAACCTGCCGGTGCGCTCCACCACCAGCTTGCGCAAGGAATGCCGGATTCCCTATCGCCTTGATCTTGCCGGCGGCTGGTTGGACCAGCCCTATGTTTCGAAGCACGGCAAGGGGTCGGTGCTGACCATTTCGCTGGAGCCGGTGATCGAATTCAACGAGCGCAGCGGCATGGCCTCCAGTTCCCGCCGCCGCGCGATCGAACTGTGGCAGACGGATATCCCCGAAGGCGACCGCGAGAAGCTGGCCAGAGTGTTGTTTGCGTTCGAGAACCCGCCGGGCACGGAGATCTTTGCCGGGTCGCAGGATTCCATCGGCATCGTGTTTCCGGGTTTGAACCGCCTGGACTACCACGGCCAATATTGGCCCGGAAAAATCATCTCCCAATCCGACGAAAAAATTCTCAGCTGGATCGAGCAGCATCTTCATCTGATTCCGCTTGGCCCGCGTGGGGCCGGCTTCGATGTGTTCAAGGGCCGGAGCATCACGCCGCCCAAAGTCCGCGCGCTGGCCGCTACCGCGGACGGCTGCTGGAAGGCGATTCAAAAAATGGATCTGGAGGAATTTGGCCGGCAATTCCGCGCCTCGTTTGAAGCTCAGATTGCCATGTTCCCCTCGATGACCAGCCCCGCAATTAACAAAATGATCCGGCGCTATGCCAAAAGCTCCCTTGGCTGGAAATTGTCCGGCGCGGGCGGCGGCGGCTATCTGGTCCTCGTCAGCCGCCAGCCGGTTCCCGGTGCCATCCAGGTGAAAATCCGGCGGACCAACCGATAAGCGCTAAGCCCACCGCGTGGTGTTTCTGTTTTCTCGATTTTTAACTTTTATCCGTCGATGCGAATCCTCCTGCTCAACCAGGTTTTTTACCCTGACGTCGTTGCCACCGCGCAATACCTGACCGACCTCGCGGCGGAACTGTCCGCGCGCGGCCACGAAGTCACGGTGGTCTGCGGCCGGCGGGCTTACGAGCATCCGGAAACCATTTATCCGGCGCGCGAGACCTGGCGCGGCGTGAAGATCATCCGCGTCTATTCCACGCGCCTGGGTAAGGGGGCCAAGTGGCGGCGCGCGGTGGACTTCGCCAGCTTCCTTGTTTCCTGCTGCGTCCGGCTGTTGTTCCTGCCGCGGCAGGATGTGGTGCTGGCGTTGACCACCCCCCCGCTGATTTCGTTCATCGGCGCGTGGCGGGCTAAATTGTGGCGGGCGAAGTTCTGCTACTGGGTCATGGATTTCAATCCGGACGAGGCCATCGCCGCCGGCTGGCTTCGGGCGGATTCGTTCGCGGCCCGGTTTCTGGAGCGGCTCTCGCGGTTCAGCCTGCGCCGGGCGGACGGCATCATCGCCCTCGACCGGTTCATGCGCGATCGCATCGTGGCGAAGCAAATTGCGCCGGAAAAAGTCGCGGTCATCCCGCCGTGGTCGCAGGACCGGCAGGTGGCGTTCGATGCGGCCGGGCGGGACAAGTTTCGCGCGGCCCAGGGTCTGGCCGGTAAGTTTGTGGTGGCATATTCCGGCAATCACAGCCCCGTGCATCCGCTGGACACGCTGATGCAGGCGGCGGACCGGCTGCGTGCGGAAACGGACATCGTCTTTTGCTTCATCGGCGGCGGCAGCGAATTTCAGCGCGTGAAAAAATGGGCGGCGGAAACCGGCAATCCGCAGGTGCGCTGCCTGCCGTATCAGCCGCTCGATCAATTGTCGGCCTCGTTGTCGGCGGCGGATGCGCATGTGGTCGTTATGGGCAACGCCATGCTGGGACTCGTTCACCCTTGCAAGATTTACAATATCCTGACGGTGGGCGCCCCGGTGGTTTACATCGGGCCGGAAGCGAGCCACGTCACGGAAATCATGGAAGGTTTGCAGCCGCCCCATCCGTGGATCAGGGTTCGCCACGGCGAGGCGGAAGCCTTGGCTCAACAGATTAGTAAATTGCGCACGGCGGCCGCCGGGCATGACCGCTTGCCGCCAACCGAAGTCGAAGCGTGCTATTCCCAGGCGATCCTGCTGCCACGGCTGGTGGCCGTATTGGATCAGTCAAAGGCACCGAAACCCGGCAGATAACAGCTCGACCATTCCTTTCACCCTCGCAGGCTTCGGCCGGCGGGGGTTTTGTTTTTCCGGGCTGGTTGAGTCTTTACATTTCGGGTGATGACGCGGCCAGGCCTCTCGGTTTTTGCCCGCATTTTGCTAAGTTTCCAGCTCGATTTCGTAACCTTCTTCCTGTTCACTTAGAGCATTGACAGCAAAGATGTGGCGATGGGCAGCGTGGATTTTTGGTTTTGGGCGAGGCTTCAGCGAAGGCGCAGGTTTGAAAACCCTGTAACTGAGTGGAAACGAAGCCAAAAGCCAAAAAGACCGCTGTCCGCCAGTGACATCAGCCCATCGCTGCATATTTGATGGATATGCTCTATTCTATTGAGGCATGCCGGCAGCTGAATCAAGTCAGCCAGTCTCCTGATGAACCCACATGATCCTGCAATCCATATTACAAAACGCCTTTCGTTGGGTCTGGCTTGGCTCGCTGGTGGCGACGGCGGCGCTATCCGCCCGCGCTCAGGACTCGGTGATCAATACCAGTCCGCTCCGATTGCGGATTGAACCGCTGTCGAACTCAGCCTGGCCGGCCACCGTGGGCACATTCGAGATCTCACCGTGCCTCGCGTCTGCCGGTCGGTTCGGCGTGTTCACCGCTGCCGGCAAACCCGTCGCGTTCCAGACGCTCTGGTCGGCGGGCGGCGATGTGACTTACATCCGTTTTGACACCTCGACGCTGGCCAAAACATATTACATTTGCTTCGACACCAATCTTCCGCCGGCGCCCGGAAGCTGGAAGCCGCAGGCGGGTGTGTTGCTCGAAACCCGCCCTTGCGCCGAGCAGTCCGTCCGCACTATGGCTGAATTCACGCAGTTGCTGAATTCCGCCGGGCCGGTGCAGGGGCGCGGTTATGTGCCGGAAATCTTTCTCGGCATCAATCCGTTTGGCCCGGGCACATTTTACACGGCGACGTTCACCGGCTGGTTTGTCGCGCCGGGCGCCGGCAGCTTCGGTTTCGCCACCGTCTCGTCCGGTCCGTCCTCCCTGATGGTGGATGGCCAGTTGGTCACGGAATGGCTCGGCAGGCATCCGCCCAACGGCGGACGGCGCGGCCAGCACAGCGGGGAAATCCGGCTGGGGGCCGGCCTGCACCGGCTTGAATACACCGGCATCCAATTCGACGGTGAGGCCGCCGCCGAGGCCGCCTGGAAACCGCCCGGCGCGGATCATTACGTCCTTATGTCCGCGAATGCCTTTCTGCCGGTCGCCCGCTTTCGCGCCACTTCGTTTGAAACCACCACCACGCCGGAGACGCTATATTTCGAGGCGCACACGATGGAGCATTGTGCGCTGGACGAATCGGTGGTGCCGCGCGTCCGTTTTCGCGTCGTGGACAATTACCAGCACCGCGAATACCGCTGGCGCTTCGACGACGGCGGCGCGGCGGCCGGTTTGAACACCTCGCATTTTTTCCCGCAACCCGGCCTGCGCAATGTCACGCTCGAAGCCTGGGCCGGCGGCCAGCTCGTGGCGACCAATGCCGTTCGCCTCCGGGTCACGCCGGATTGGATGCAGCGTGACTGGTGGCGCGATGATATTTTCAATGACGCGAAAAATGATTTTCTCCACCGCGATTTGGCCAAAATGCCCCCGCGCGATATCGCGGCGATCATCACCCTGGCTGACCGCGCCGACGACCGCGAATTGCTCACGTACGCCGGCAAAATGATGGTGCAGCGCGCCCCTGAATTTTCGACCGCCGCCGACGGGATCGAATTTTATAAACTGGGGATCGGGTTCCAGCACCAGGGCGACGATGGCGATGCGCTCGCGGAAAAGTCCTTCCGGCTCGCGCTCGCGCCCGAGCGCAATCTCGGCGCCGTCGCCGACAAGGTGAAGCTGCGCCTGGCGGATTTCCTGATGGATTGCCCTGGCGATCTCGCCGGTGCGGAATCCTTGCTCGGCGAAGTCCGTCCCGGCAGCCTGACGGGCGATGAAAAACGTCTGCAAAAGCTGCTCGCGGGCGATTTGCTGTTGGCGCGCGGCAAAATCGAGGAGGCGCGGCAGCAATTTCTTTCCATCGGCTCCCGCCAGAATGGGGCCAATTCTGAAACCACCCGGGCGGCGCGGCTGGAAGGCGCGAACATTTTCATCGAGCACGATCAGTTCGACGAAGCGCGGCAGGCGCTCGACTGGCTGACGTTTGAATTTCCGCTGGAGCGGATGTCGGTGGGCACCAGCTTGCTGGCGATCGAGCTGGCCTTGAAGCAGAAGGAATTCCGGCGCGCCTTCACCGGCTGCCAGCGGTTGCTGCCCGTCGCGGAAAACGACCCGCAGCAGTCGCGGGTGCTTTTCGCCACGGTCGAATCCGGCCTCGCCTCGGGCAAAACCGAAGAGGCCCGCCGTGCCCTGGCGCGGTTGCTGAAGGAGTTTCCTTACAGCGAATCCGCCGCGAAGGCAAAGGACCGGTGGCCGTCAAAGTAGTTGGCAGGCGCCGGATTCACCTCCATCTTATGTCATTCATCAGTAACCGGAAAGATGGCGCGTTCGTCTCAACCTATATGAAATCCCGGCAATCGTGGTGGCTGGCGTTGCTGCTCGGCGGCACGATCGTTTCGTCTGCGGCGGAAAAGGACTGGTTCGTTCCGCTCGGTCCGCCGCCCGAAGCCGGCAAGCGCCGCATCTCCGGCGGCGAGTCGTTCCCGCCCTTGCCGCTGCCCGCCACGCCGCTCCGCCGGACCGAGCGCAAACGGGAGCCGAGTCCGCCCAAGCTCATCGCCAAGGTCGCCTGGGGCGAGGAGGCGACGTATACCTATGATGAAGGCGGGAAAACCCGCATTGCCGACTGGAATCTCTGCCCCGGCGATCTCCAGCAATTGATGAAAGCCGCCAGCGCGCGGCTGGGCACGACTTACGGCGCGGACAGTTTCAGCCTGGCAACCTTCGACGGCGATCCGGCGAAAACGCCGGTGCTGTTCTTCAGCGGCGTGCGCACGATCCGGTTTTCGCCACATGAACTGGAATTGCTCCGCAGCTACGTGTTGCGCGGCGGGATGATCGTGGCCGACAGCATCGCGGGCTCGCCGTATTTCTACGATTCGTTCCGCGCGGCCATGGAGCAGATATTTCCCGACCTGGGATTCCGCTCGATTCCCGAGGATCATCCGATTTATCACATGCTCGTGGACGTGGACAAGGTGGGCTTCCCGAAGAATTCCAAATCCGACCGGCCGGAACTTGAGGGGATGTATGTCTATTCGCGCATCGGCGTGCTGATTTCCAAATACGGCCTCGGCTGCGGCTGGGATGGGCACGAAGTGCCGATGCTCAAGCAGGCGCAATATTACGACCCGGTCTCGGCCGAAAAAATCGGCGTGAACCTCATCGCCTACGCCGTCGGCTATGCGCGGCTCGGTCGCGAACAGGCCAAGCCGGAACTTTACGGCGCGCTGGACGAAAAACACCCGACGGATGAATTCGTCTTCGCGCAAATCAAGCATGACGGCGCTTGGAATGCGGAATCCGGGGGCGCGACGCGCCTGCTGGAGCAGTTGCGCCAGAACACCTCGCTGCGCGTGAGCCTCAAGCGCGTGCCGGTGCAGCCGGGCCATGACGATTTGTCGCCGTTCACGTTTTTGTATCTGACCGGGCTGGATGATTTTCACTGGGATGCGGCGGCGGTCGCGTCGGTGAAACATTTTCTCGATTCCGGCGGCACGCTGCTCATCAATAACAGCCTCGGCCTGCGCACCTTTGACGCCGCGGTGCGGCGCGAGCTGAAAAAGGTCCTGCCGGAAAGCGAGCTGACGCCGCTGGCCGCGTCGAGTCCGCTGTTCACTTCCGTTTTTAAAATCGGCGCCGCCGATTACACCGCCGCCGCCCGGGCGCAAAAGCCCGGCCTCAGTGCGCCCCGACTCGAGGGGGTTTCGCTGCACGGCGACGTGAAGGTGATTTACAGCCCGTACGATCTGGAAGCCGGCTGGCAGGGCATGGATCATCCGCTCGCCAAGGCTTACGTGCCGGATTCCGCGCTGAAACTTGGCATCAACATCGTCATGTATGCCATGACGCACTGACCGGCCAGGCAGGGGGGCGAATGATGAATGAAGCAACCCAACGCCGGCAACTGACGGCTGGCTTCTTCATTCGGCCTTCTGCATTCTTCCTCTAATTTATGCCCACGCTCACTTACCAATTTCAGGACCAGGCGCATCGCTTTCCGCTGGCTGACCGCTCCAGCATCGGTCGCGCGGAGGACAACGACCTTTGCGTGCCGTGCGATTCCATGTCGTCGCACCACGCAGTCGTCGCCCGCCACGGCGACGGTTTCCAAATCTCCGACGCCGGCAGCCGCAACGGGATTTTAGTGGATGGCCAGCCGGTTAATTCGCTCGATTTACCGGACGGCGCCGTCTTTGCGCTGGGCGATGTGGAGTTTGTTTTTTCCGCGGCCGACGAACCGGTTGAAACCGCCCCGCCGCCGGCCGCGCCGCCGGCAGCGGTTTCCCCGGATGTCGCCAGCCTGAAAGACGCGCACGACAAAATCCTCGCCGAAATCGGCAAGGTCATCGTCGGCCAGCGCGAGGTGCTCAACCAGATGCTCGTCGCGCTGTTTGCGCGCGGCCATTGCCTGCTCATCGGCGTGCCTGGTCTGGCGAAGACGCTGATGGTGAAAACGCTCGGCGACGCCGTGGATCTCGAATCGCGCCGCATCCAGTTCACGCCCGACCTCATGCCGTCGGATATCACCGGCACGGACATTCTCGAAGAGGATGCCGCCACCGGCAAGCGCGTCTTCCGTTTTCATCGCGGGCCGATCTTTGCAAACCTCCTGCTCGCCGATGAAATCAACCGCACGCCGCCCAAGACGCAGGCCGCGCTGCTCGAGGCGATGCAGGAACATCGCGTGACGATTTCCGGCACGAGTTATGATCTGCCGAACCCGTTCATGGTGCTGGCCACGCAGAATCCGATCGAGCAGGAGGGGACTTATCCGCTGCCCGAGGCGCAGCTTGACCGTTTCATGTTTTGCATCCACCTCGGCTATCCGACCGCGGCGGAAGAGCAGCAGGTCATCCTCGACACCACGCGCGATTTGCAGGCCGCCGTGACCGGCGCGCTCAATTCCGCGGAGGTGATCAAGCTTCAGCACCTGGTCCGCCAGGTGCCCGTGAGCGAACACGTTGCCCTCTACGCGATGAGCCTGGTCCGCGCCACGCGCCCGAACTCCGAAGGCTCGCCCGATTTCGTCAACCGCTGGGTCCGCTGGGGGGCGGGCACGCGCGCCGGGCAATATCTGTTGCTGGCGGCAAAGGCGCACGTTTTATTGCAAGGCCGGTTCAGTGTTTCCTGCGCCGATGTGCGCGAATACGCGCTGCCCGTGTTGCGCCACCGGATCTTCCCCAACTTCACCGCCGCCAGCGAAAGCGTCACGACGGATCAGATCGTAAAGAAGATCCTGGAAGCGGTGAAGGAGCCCCAATATTGAAATGGTTGACTGGGAATCGCGAATGACGAATGAAGCCGCGCCGATTCGCCGTTCCTGATTCGCCGTTCGCGATGGCATGACTGCCGCCTATAAATACCTTCCACCCGAGCTCGCCGACCGGCTGCGCGGGTTGGGCGTGAGCGTGCGGCGCCCGGTGGAGGGCGGCTTGCAGGGCTTGCACCGGTCGCCGCATCACGGCGCGTCCGTGGAGTTTGCCGACTATCGCGAATACACGCGCGGTGATCCGCCGAACCGGATTGACTGGGCGGTTTACGCGCGCACCGACCGCCACGTCATCCGCCGCTATCAGGAAGAGACGAATCTCCGCGCCTACATATTGGTCGACACTTCCGAGAGCATGTCGTTTCGTGACGCTGGCCGGCTATCCAAGATGGACTACGCCTGTCACCTTGCCGCCGGACTGATGTTCGTGCTCGTCAACCAGTCTGATGCCGCCGGTTTGACGTTGTTCAACGACGGGGTGCAAAAGCAATTTCCGCCCGTCGGCACGCTCGGCGGGTTGAGGCCGATGCTGCTCGCGCTGGAAGAAATCAAGCCGTCCGGCCGCAGCCGGATTGATCAGGCGTTGCACACGCTCGCCGAACAAATCCAGCGGCGCAGCCTCGTCATCTTGATCTCCGACCTGCTGCAAAATCCCGCGGACACGATTCGCGGCATCCGCCATTTACAGCACAACAAGCATGAAGTCCTGGTGCTGCATACGCTCGACGCGGCGGAGATCAATTTGAATTTCAGCGGTTTCACCGAAGTGCGCGAACTCGAAACCGGGGCGCGGCTGCCCATCCAGGCGGACGAAATCCGCGATGCCTATGCGCAGGAGGTGCAGAAATTTCTCGACGAACTCCGGCGCGGCTGCCTCGGCAGCCTCGCTGACTATCAACTCATTGACACCCGCACGCCGGTCGAGGAGGCGCTGCACGCCAAATTTGGGCAGCCATGACCGGCCTCACCGCGCTCAACCCGTTGTTCCTGTCGCTGCTGCCGCTCGCGGCGTTGCCGGTGGTGTTCCATCTGTTTTTCCGGCTGAAAAAGTCGCCGCGCGTGTTTTCGACGTTGATGTTTTTCGACCGCATCGATCCGAAACTTAACGCCCGCCGCCGCCTGCGCGAATGGATCATCCTGCTGCTGCGCACGCTGCTGATTTTGTTTCTGCTGCTCGCGCTCGCGAGACCCGTCTGGTTCGGCATCGGCCGGGAAGGATCCGTCGCCGTTGCGCTGGTGCTGGATAATTCCGGCTCGATGAGCGGCATCGGCGCCGACGGTCGCACCAAGCTCAAGGAGGCGGTGGACGCCGCGCGCGGCCTCGTGGCCCAACTCCGGGACCAGGATAGCGCGGGCATCGTTTTGCTTGTGGCTGATCCAGTCGTGCCGCTGCCCGCCGGCCTGACGGCGGACAAATCCGCGTTGCGCAACGCCCTTGACCGGATCAGCGAAACCGAGGCCAGCGGCAGCGTCGCCGCTGCGGTGGAGCGGGCGGGTGCGCTGTTTGAAAACAGTGCCGCCACGCACTTTGAAATCCATGTCCTCTCCGATTTGCAGTCGGAAAAATGGGGCGCGCCGCCGGTGAATCTCCGCGCGCCGCGCCCCGGCGCAAGTCTCGTCGTTCACCGCGTGCCCTCGCCCAACCAGCCGAAATCCAACGTCTCGATGGTGGGGGTGCGGCTGCCGACCAAAGTGATCCTTTCCGGCCGAAAGTTGCCGCTGGAGGTGCAGCTGGCCAATGCGCTGAACCGTGAAAGCCGCGTGCGCCTGAACTGGCTCACCGATGCCGGAACGCGCGGCAGTGATGAAGTCATTCTGCCGGCGAAGTCCGAAAAGACGGCCGCCATCACGCTCGAATCGCAAAGTCCCGGGTTTCGCTGGGCCGGTCTCCAGCTTGAAGGTGACGACTTCGACGCTGACAATCGCGCTTTCATCGGTTTCAATTGTCAGGAGAAAAGGAACGTCATCTTTGCCGGCAAGGCGTCTGACTTCGGCCAGCTGCCGCTCGCAGTTTCGCCCGCTGGCGATGGCAAATTATCCGGCCTGATTGCGTCGTTCGTGGAGGCACCGGATTTTTCCGGCGGTTTCCTGGCGCTGACGTGGGATACGTTCGCGACCGATTCGCCGGCGCGCTGGGCCAGGCTGAAAACCTTTCTCGAAGCCGGCGGCAGCGCACTCATTGTGCCGGCGGCGACCGCGACGGCAAATTTATCTCCGCCGCCCGACTGGCTCATTGCTGCGCCCGGCGGTTTTCAAACTGCGTCGAATGGTCTCGCGCTCGTCGCGTTGGACAAGGCGAATTCAGTTTTCAGTGATTTGCGCGATGAGAAGGGCGACATCGCGCTGCGCAACGTGAAAGTCTTCCGTTTTCTACCGCTTCGATCGTCGCCAAACGCCACGCCCGTTCTGGGATTGGAAGATGGTCGTGCCTTGCTGGCGGAACAGAAAGTCGGCAAAGGCCGGTTGTTCATCAGCGGTTTGGCTTTTGATTCTGCCTGGAGCACGCTGACGTTGAAACCGGGTTTCATCGCCTTGGCCCAAAATCTCGCGTTTGTGCAAACCGGCGCGGAGACGAACATCGTTTCGCTGGTCGCCGGCGAACCGCTGCGGCTCAGGCTGCCGGCCAAGGACCCGTTGCAAGTCCAGTCGCTTGGCGGCAGCCCGCTGGATTGGAAAGGCACGCCGGCTCAGTTCGCCACGCTGCCGCGCTCCGGGGTTTATGCCGCCCGCGGCGAAAAAGAAACCATCTACGTTGCCGTCCGCGCATCGGAAAAAGAAGGCCGCCAGACCTTCATCGCCGGTGATGCGCTGCCGGCGCTCGGGTCGCTGGCGTATTCGGTAAAAGATTTCAGCGGCGGTGAATCGCTTGTCTCGGAATTCCGGCGGTTGGAAAAGTCGTTCGACTTGAGTCCGCTGCTGCTGCTGCTCGCCCTGGCGGCATTGGCGGCGGAAGGCTGGCTGGCCAATCCGCCACCGCTCAAGGCGAAGCTGGTGACCAAGTCAAAACCCGATCTCGAGGAGGAAAATGTTGTCACCCGCTGACCATCTTCTGCTGGCAGTGATCCAATGGCATCCCCGCTTCAGCGGTGTCTGGTGCGGGGCGATCATGTTCGCGGCGGCGGCGTGGCTGTATTATTTGCAGCGCCGGATACTGCGACGCGTTCAGCCCGGCAAAGCGCGCTGGCTGCTGCTACCGAAGGTCCTGGCGCTGGTGGCGCTGTTGTTTGTGCTGTTCGATCCGGTTTCCGCGGTGCAGAAAAACGAGGTGACCAAAGGCAAATTGCTCGTGCTCGTGGATTCGTCGGCTTCGATGGAAGTGGCGGACGACTATCGTCAGCCGCGGATCGCCCGCGCCCGAAACATCGTCGAGTCCTGGAAGAGCGCGTTGCCGCGCGACGTGAGCGTGGACGAGTTGGAATTCGACACGACGATACATTCGCCCGGGGTGAAATCTGCTGCGGACCGGCGCGGCACGGATTTGGGCGGTTGTCTGCTGGCTTTGTCCGAACGAAATGACCTGGCGTCGTATCTTGGCGTCGCGCTACTCACCGACGGCGGCGATGAGCTGTTGGAAAATCCGGCGATGCCCAAGCTGCCGCTCTACGTCGTCGGTATCGATGCGGATCCGTCAGCGTGGAACGATGTTGCCGTGGTCGGCGCGGAATGTCCGGCGTCGGCGGAGAAGGACGTGAATTTTGAAATCAGCGCCGATTTGCAGGCGCGCGCCGGCCATGGCGGCGGTTTTGCGCAACGGTTGGCCCAGGTTCACGTGGTGCTGGAGCACGCAACCGGGACCAATGCTTGGGCCAAAATTGGCGGCCAGACCGTGGATTTGTCGAATCTGCACAGGGTCGTCCGGCTGCCGGTGATCAGCAGCGAGGTGGGAATCCAGCGTTTTCGCGTGAACGTTGAACCGGTGGACGGCGAACTCTCGCCGCTCAATAACTCACGCATCGTCACGGTGAACGTGCAAAAAAAATCACTGCATGTCTTGTTCTTCGCCGAAGAACTCGGCCAGGAATTCAAAGTGCTGCGCAATGAGCTCGCGCACGACCCGGGCATCGCATTCACCGCGCTGTTTCGCACGACCGCGAGCCGCTACATGCTGCAGGGCGACCGGCAGCCGGGCGATGAGGCGCTGGCGGACGGATTTCCGGCGACGAAAAAAGGGCTCGAACCCTACGACGCGATTGTGATCGGCTCGTTTCCGGCAGCGGATTATTCGCCGGCGCAGATGCAGGCGCTGGCGCAATATTGCGAGAACGGCGGCACGGTTTTCTTTCTCGGCGGCGATTCGTCATTCGGCCGCGGCGGTTATGCGAACACGCCGCTGGCCGCGCTGTTTCCGTGGCGGATTTCCGACCGCGAGCCGGAGCCGGCCCACGGAATCTTTCCCGTGCGAGTCCCGCCGATGGGCACCGGCAATCCGATGCTCGCGGGCATTGAAGAGATTGTCGCGCGCAACAGTGTCACCTTCGACGCGGTGAATTTCGTGGATGAATTGAAACCCGGCGCGCAATCCCTGCTCGGCACCCGCGTCGGTGAACGCGAACTGGCGGTCGTGGCCACGCAGCCGTTTGGCAAGGGCAAGGTCATGGCCATCGCCAGCAGCACGCTCTGGAAATGGGCGTTGCAGCCGGAGCCGGTGCGCCCGGCTTACGGACTTTTCTGGCGGCAGTCGGTGCGCATCCTGACCGGCAAAACCGAGGGTGGGCAGAATCTGGACGTGCGCTGGAACAAGGATTTTTACCGGCCCGGCGAAATGGCTGCCAGCGAAATTCACGTGCTCGGCGCCGATTTGGCGGCGTTGCAATTCAATGCGACGCTGTCGGCCAGAAACCAGCCCGAACCAGTGACGGTCGAGCCGGTGGCCGGCCAATCGCAGACGTTCGCGGTGAGGTTCCGTTTCCGCGAACGCGGCGATTACAATTTCCGGCTCGTGGCGTATCGTGGTGCGCGAGTGCTGGAAACTTACGAAAAGAATTTTCCAGTCGCGCCGCTGCTGCCGGAGGGTTCGCGGTTGGAAACTGACGAAATATTCTTAAAGAAGCTCGCCGAGGCTGGTGGCGGGGCTTACTTCCGCGAGGGCGAGGCGGGGCAGCTTCCGGCTCAATTTACCGGAAAATATTCGCGCAAAATCACCGTTGAGGAATCGTCGCTGGCGGAAGCCGGGCCGTGGTTTTTACTGGTATTCCTCGGCGTATTGGTGTTTGAGTGGATCTTGCGTCGGAAGCTGGGTTTGTTTTAGCCATGAATATTCGGAATTCCAGTTTGTGTTTCATCCTCCTGCTGATTTGCGGCAGTGCGACGGCATTGGCGCAAGACCGGCCGGGCCAGGTTGAATATTCCGATGGCAACAACTTGGCCGGCGTCATTTCGCTTACGCCGGGAAGCCAATTAAAGATCCAGGCCGGCAAGGAAGTCCGCGTGCTTGCGCTGGAGCGCGTGGCGGAAATGCAGTTCGCGGCGGAGCGACAGGAAATGGAGCGCGCGTGGCGGTTTCGGGAAGCCGGCCAGACCGCGAAGGAATATTTCGGCAACCCGTATCCCGTGCTCTATCTTGCCACGACGGTGACGCTCGGCGATGGTGAAAAAATCACCGGTCACCTATATACGACCGTGCTTTACGTGGCGGACGGCGACAAGGTGCAGAAAATCATCCTGTTGGCAAAGCAACGAGGCAAGGAAGGCGAAACCTTTCAGTCGGTGGTTTATCCCAAAATCATTTCCTTCGGCGACCGCGCGGCCAAAACGGAGGCGATGATTCAATTGAGACTTTCCGGCCTGCCGGCGAAGTCTCAAGTCGTCGGCCTCACGCGCGGCGCACTGGTGCGGCTGGAGGCAAAGTCGCACGGAGCCGATGGTGAATTTGAGATGCCCTCGCCGCTGGGCCAGGAATTCTTCATTGCTGCAAAGAGTGCAGCCAAAATCACCGTGGGCTGGCCGAAAACGCCGGATGAGGCAATGGTTACGCAGGTGCGCAATGCGCTGACCAACTCCGAGGACTTTTTTGACGACCGCCGGGTGCTGGGCGCGTTTTTGGACACGACGAATTCGGAAATCTATTCATTGATCCTGGCCGCGCGCAAAGGCAAGACCACTTTGGACGAAACCCGCAGCCAGCCGTGGCGGCTGGAGATTTACCGTTGGAAGCAGGACGACGACGGGCGCGTGATGCTCGCTGGCCATGATCACTTCTTCCGCGGCATCGGCGCGAAGGACGAGGCGTTGCCAGCGGTGGAATTGTCCGAAAAACTGTGGCAGCTTCACCGGAGCGGCGGCGTTTGGACGTGCCCTGACCAATGATACCAGCAGACAACCATCTTGGAAAAATCGTGACGGCAGCGGGCGCGCGGCTCAAATGGTCGGCGCTGCTTGCGGGTTTCTGCTGGTGGCTCGCCGTCTGTCTCGGCTTGTGGCTCGTGCTGCTGGTGCTGGACAACCTGTTGAGCCTGCCGGCCGGTTTGCGGCTGCCGCTCGCGCTCGGTGGCGCGGCGTTTAGCGCGTTTCATCTGTTCCAAAAAGTGCTGCGACCGGCGTGTCGCAAACAGACGCTGGAGCGCACGGCCGTGATGCTCGAACAGCGTTATGGCATCCGGGAAAATCTCCTGATCAACGCGGTGCAATTCCAGCGGCAGCGGCTGCGACCGGAAGAACTGGCATTCGCGGACAAAACCATCGCCCGGTCAGGCGAGTTTGCAGATGGCGTTCGCTTCCGTGAACTCTGGGACTGGCGCGGGTTGCGGGCTTGGGGTGGCGCGGCGGCGTTGGTGTTGCTGTTATGGGGTGGTTTTATTGGGTTTTTCCCACGACAATTCCACGCCTCGGTCGGGCGTTATGCGCTGCCGCTAGGCGACACGCCGCCGCCGGGAAATTGGTCACTGAAACTCACGCCCTCGGCCGACGTGATTGTGCCCGAAGGTGGCAGTCTCGACGTGGCGCTGGAGGTCGAATCGTCCGGCCGTCAGGCGCTCGTGAAAACGCCGGTGCTGGTCTGGGAGGAACGCGCCGAGTTTGTGCCGCCGCTGCAAAGCGCCGGTGAAAACATTCCGCTTACGCCGGGGGACAAGAAATTTCTCCACACCTTTGCCAACATCCAGACGCCGTTTGCGTTTCGCGTTTTTGCCGGCGATAGCTATACGCGCAGCGTCCAGGTGAAGGTCCAGCCGCTGCCGCACCTGAAAGACCCGCTGTTTCGCGTCACGCCGCCGGCTTACACCGGCCGCATGCCGCAAACGATTCCCGGTCCCCCGGCGCCGGTCAGCGTGCTGCCGGGTTCGGAACTGGAAATCTCCTTCCGGGTGCAACCGGCCATTGACCTGGCGACGTGGAATCAATCCGGCAAAACGGCGGAGTTCAAAAACAAGGGCGAAGTCTGGACGGCGACCGCAACCGTTACCAACGCCGGCGCATATGAAATCTCCGTGCGGACCGGCGCCGCCCCGGACGCGGTGACGCTGGCGCGCGGCGATGTTCAATTGTTGCCGGATAATCCCCCGGAGGTGGATTTCGTCACGGCGGACCGCAACCGCATTGTGCAGTTCGGCCAGACCCTGTCGCTCGACGTGGCGGCGCGCGATGACTTCGGGTTGGCGGAAATCTTCATCGTCGCGCGACCCGCGGAAAAAGAGGATTCCGGCACGGTTGTGAAAAAATGGACTTATCTCGGCCCTCCCGGCAGTCCCGGCCCGGTGCGGGAGACGCTCGTGCTGACGATTGATCCGCGCGTGTTTGAGTCGGGCGCGACGTATTATCTCGAAGCGCTGGCGAATGATTTCCGGCCCGGTGGCACGCCGTCCCGGTCGCGGCCCATTGTGCTGCGCGTGAAATCGCCGGATGACATCACGTTGCCCGAGGGTGATCCGCTTGAACCGGCGTTCGCGGAACTGAAGCGCGCGGTGGCATCGCAGGAAAAATCCACCCGGCTTACGTCCAATCTGAAAATGTATCTCGACGATGTCATTGCCCGGCACGCGGTGGGCAATCAGGCGATGGCGATTGGCGCGGAACAAAATGACGCCATCAGCCACGGCCGGCAGTCGGTGGTGTTATTTGACCAGCAGCCGGATGGGAAAATCTTTTCCGAGGCGCTGTCGCCGCTGGTCTACCAGGACATGTCAGGGGTGCAAACGGATTTGCGGGGACTGGCCGCCTTGGCCAGAACGGATTTGCCGGCGCGCGTGCCGGACATTGAATTGCGGCAGGAGCGGATTCTGGCGCGTCTGTTGAACTTGTTGGGGCAGGTGGCCGACGCCCGCGCCGACAAATTGAAGTCGGTCGCCGATGGCAAGGATGTCAGGCAGCCGCCGGCGGCGCTCGTGGAGCAGGAAAAACAGTTGCTCGATGACGCGAAACAATTCATCGCGGATCAGGAACGGATTTTGGAAAAGAGCAAGCTGCTCGCCGACAAGGGGCCGGAAGATCTGACGCAGGAGCAAAAAGACATTCTCGGTGAGATGTCGCGCGAGGAGGAAAAGTGGGCAAAATATTTTGAGGAAAAACTGACGGATTTCAGCAAGCTGCCGCAACAGGATTTTGCCGATTCATCGCTGGCGCAGGAATTGAATTCGGTTTATCAGGAAGTGCAGGCGGCCACCAACGCGCTGGCGCAGAAAAACGTGGAGCTGGCCGTGCCGGCGGAGCAGTCGGGATTGGAAAATGCGAAGAAACTTGAGAACAACCTTGAACGCTGGCTGGCCACGGCGCCAGACAATATCAAATGGAGCATGGAAGAGCCGCCGGCGCCGGCGGACATCGCGATGGCGGAACTGCCAAAGGAACTCGAGGATATCGTCGGCGAGTTGCTCGACAAGGAAGACGCGATGACGCCCGCCGTGGAGGACGTGACGAGTTCGTGGATGGATTCGCTCGACAAAGGGGCCGGCTGGGGCACTGGCGATGGGCCGATTTCCGACATGAGCGCGAAAGGTGTGACGGGCAACGTATTGCCGAACCAAAACGAAGTCGGCGGCCGTTCGGGCGAAGGCCGGTCCGGCCGCAGTCATGGTCAGATGGTCTCCGACACGGCGGAGGGCAAGGGCGGTCGCGAGACGCCGACGCGGCTGGATCCCGAGCCGTTCGAGCAGGGCAGTGTGAAAGATTCGGACAAGAGCGATCATGGCGGCGCCACCGGCGGTGGCAAGCTGAGCGGGTTTGCGGGTGAAGGTTTGCGCGGCCCGACCGCGCCGGGTTCAAACCAGAAAATGCCGCGGCTCGCGGAGCAGCAGGCGAAGATCCGGCAGCAGGCGGAAGCGCTGGCGTTGCAGTTGCGGAAGTACCATGTCTCCAGCGGCGAGCTGGAAACGTCGGTCAATGCGATGCAGCATCTCGAAGATTCAGCGCGAAAAAATGATGGCCTCGGCGTGCGTCGCGCCTTTAGTCAGGCGGTGACGACGCTGAACCAGGCGAAGAAGACCGTGGCCCAGCAGGTCGCCGTGCGGCGCGAGCAGGACAAATTGCCTGCTTGGATGCGCGAGGAAATCCGCATCGGCGTGCAGGACGGCATTCCGAAGGGTTACGAGGAACTGGCCGGCGAATATTTCCGCGCGATGGCGGAAGGAAGAACAAAATGAAATCTTCGATTTTCAATTTCAATTATTCGGTTTTGGCAGCGGTAGCGATCGCGCTTTTTCCAGGGGCCGGTAAGGTTCACGCCGAGAACATCTTGGAGAATGGCGATTATGAAAAAACGGATGCGGCGAATCCGGCGAAGCCTGCTGGCTGGGATCGCGTGGACGGTTTGGGGGTGCAATGGACGCAAGCCCCGGACGCCGGGCATGGCCGGGCGATTCGCATGGACACACGTTTGAGCGAACAGACGATGCAGGCGCAGTGGATCAAGACCGGCCTGACCAATATCTGGAGTATCCCGCAGCCGGGCAAAAATGCCATCGCCGAGACTTACGGTCTGTCGCTGTATTCCGCGCCGATGCTCGTGAAGCCGGGGCAGGCGTATCGCATTACGTTCGATTTCAAGGGCCGCGGCGGCGCGAAAGTCTGGGTGCGCGGCTACGGTGTATTTGCGGGCGAGCGTCGGCGGCGCTGGGAAACATTCGTTGATTGCCATTCGAAGGGAGACGGTTGGACGACCCAATCACAGATCTTTCACCCGACGAAATTTCGCGCCGATGTCACCGAAATCAAAGTGATGCTATTTGCGTATCACCCGCCAGGGGTTTACTGGTTCGACAACCTGCGCATCGAACCAATCGCCGAGGCTGCCGCAAAGTAATTTTAACCCGTGTATGATTAAATCGATCTTCAACTCTTACGTAGTCCTTTTTCTGGCCGTTGCTTTCCCAGGCATGATGCGGGCGGAAACGCCTGCGCCCGGCCGGCCCAACATCCTGCTCATTGTTGCGGACGACCTTGGTTACGGCGATCTGGGCTGCTTCGGCTGCAAGGACATACCCACGCCGAACATCGACTCGCTGGCGCAGGCTGGCGTGCGATTCAGCCAGGCCTATGCCTACAATGTCTGCTCGCCAACCCGCGCCTCCCTGATCACCGGCTCCTACGCCGAGCGCAATGGCATCCGCACTGTGCTCATGGGTGGCAGCGTGCCGCTGTTTGGCAAGGCCACGACCGTGGCGCAGTTGTTGCACGATGCCGGATATGTCACCGGCCTGGTCGGCAAATGGCATCTCGGGTACGAGGGCAACGTCACCCCAACGCACATGGGTTACGATGAGTTCTTCGGTTTTCGCGGCGGCAAGCTCGACTACTTCAAGCACACGGACTCGACCCAGAAGAACGGCACGCCGGACGGTAAGCATGACCTGTGGGAAGGGGAGAAGGAAATCTTCCGCCAGGGCTACACCACCGACCTGTTCACCGATCGCGCCCGTCAGTTCATCCGGGACCATAACCGGCAACCCTTTTTCCTCGAATTGACCTATAACGCGCCGCACTATGCGACGACTCTGGGCGTGTATGAGGCGCCCGAGGCGTATCTGCAGCGGTTTGGCGTGAAGGGAAGCCCCGACAAAACGCGGGGCGGCTATGCCGCCATGGTGAGTTGCATGGACGATGGCATCGGCCGGGTGCTGGCCGAACTCAAGGCGCAAAAGCTGGAGGAGAAAACGCTGGTGATCTTCATCAGCGACAACGGCGCCGAGGTGGCCGGCTCCAACCATCCGTTTTCCGGCGGCAAACATTCCAACAAGGAAGGCGGCATCCGGGTGCCTTGGGTGGCACGCTGGCCGGGCGTCATTCCACCTGGGCTGGTGCGGGCGGACATTTTGCATGTGATGGACCTCACGCCCACCATGCTCGCCGTGGCGCAGGTTTCGCCCCCGCCGGGTAAAGTGCACTTTGACGGGACCAACATCTGGTCCGCCTTTGTCGGCAAAGACCCTGTGCCGGACCGGCCGATTTGTTTTCCCAAGAACGCCATCCGGGAAGGTAAATGGAAACTTTTCTCCGGCAAACTGTTTGATCTCGTGGCTGACCCCGGTGAATCAAAAGATGTTGCCGCCCAAAACCCCGAGGTGTGCGCCCGGCTGGCAGCCCAACTTGATGCCTGGCGGCAGGAGCTGAAGATTAAAAAACCCCTGCGCGAAGAGAACTAAAACCGGCGGCGGTTTCCATCTCCAGCTCATTGGCCTCTTTGGGTCAGCAATACCGGATTGAACGCAGGATGACATTGCCCGCACCCGGCCCGTGGCAGGTGGTGACGGAATATTTGTCGCTGGCGGCAACGCTTTTCGCGATTTCAATTCCGGTCACGAACGGTGCTGGCTATTAACGTGTGGTTTTGGTTCCTTGATGTGAAAATGAAGATGATCGGAAAACATATTAAACAATCTCCGGAGAAATCACGAATGCTGGCGATGCTTCTCTTCGTGTTCGGTGCCATCGTCCTCGGCGGTTCGCAACATGGTTTCGCTGCGGAAAGGCCAAACCTGCTGCTCATTGTTTCCGACGATGCCGGCTACGCCGATTTCGGGTTTCAGGGTTGCAAAGACATCGCCACGCCCAAGCTGGATTCGCTGGCGGTCGGGGGCTTGCGGTTCACGCAGGGCTATGCGCCCGGCCCCGTGTGCAGTCCGTCGCGCGCCGGCATGTTGACCGGCAAGACGCCCGCCCGCACCGGTCACGAGAATAATCTTCGCGACGGGTTCGGTGTGGATGCCGCCACCAGCCTCCTGCCTGCGCGGTTGAAGGCGCTCGGCTATCACACCGGTATGATCGGTAAATGGCATCTCGGCGCGGAAAAACCTTACCTGCCATGGGAGCGCGGCTTTGACGATTTCTACGGGTTCCTCGCCGGCGGACATGATTACCTCGCGCCGACGAACAAGACCAACGTCATGCTGCGCAATGGCAATCAGGTGGTGGAATCGGAATACCTCACCGACGCCTTCGCCCGCGAGGCGGAAACCTATATCAAGGCGAATGCGAATAAAAAGCAGCCATGGTTCCTCTACCTCGCCTTCAACGCCGTCCACAGTCCGATGCAGGCCAAGCCGTCCGAGCTGAAGAAAATCGCGGAGATCAAAAATCCCCAGCGCCGGGTGCTGGCGGCGATGACGGTGTCGCTGGACCAGGGCGTGGGTCGTGCGCTGGCCGCGCTGGACGCGGCGGGCGTGACCTCCAATACGCTGGTGGTGTTCATCAACGACAATGGCGGAGCGACTTACAGCAAGTTCTACAACACGCCGCTGCGCGGCTGGAAAGGGACGCTGTTCGAGGGCGGCATCCGCGTGCCGCTGCTGATGCGCTGGCCGGGGATGTTGCCGGCGGGGAAGACGTATGACGCGCCCGCAACCGGTCTTGATCTGCTGCCGACGCTGCTGGCCGCCGGCGGCGCGAAGCCCGATGCCTGGGCTGATAGCGACGGTGTCAACCTGCTGCCGTTCGTCACTGGTAAAGACTTGGCGCGTCCGCATACCGCCCTGTTCTGGCGGTTCAACGTCGTTGCCGCCGTGCGCGATGGCGATTGGAAGTTGATCCGGATCCAGGGTGCGCCGCCGCTGCTGTTCAATCTCGCCGCCGACCTGCCGGAGAAAAACAATCTGGCGGCGGAGCATCCGGACAAGGTCCGCGATTTGCTGGCCAAGCTGGCGGACTGGGAAAAACCCTTTCCCGCGCCGCGTTGGGACGAGGGCGAAACCTGGGATAAAATCCACTTCAAGGATCACACCGGCGCGCCCAAATATCAGGGGCCGACCAGTCCCGTCGTCAACGTGGAATAGGGCAACTCTTCAAACGCTCCAGTGCTTCGTCGGTTACGGCTGGTAATAGATTTTCATTTCCGCAGCGGAGGCAAAGCCATCGTGACCTTCGGTGGCCTGGAAGCGCAAGAACTTGGCGGTCGTCGGGGTGAAGGTGGCGGTCTTTTCGGTTTTGTCCTTCGCCCAGGTACCGCTGGCTACTTCGGCAAAGGTGGTGCCATCCTGGCTGGCATAGACTTTGTAGCCGGTGATGATGCCGTTGGAACTGCCGTCTTGCCTCGGCAGGCAGGTTAGCTTGTTGACCGCATAGGCTTTTTCGAAGGCGAAGGTGATGGACTGCGGCAGTTCCGCCTTCGGGCTCCAGCGGCTGTGCCACATCGACTTTTCGTTGCCGTCGATCACTCCCGAGGCGTCGTTTCCCGGCTGGGCCGAGGTGGCGGAAACCGTCATCATATAGGCGGGGATTCTGCCGTCGGCGGGGGCTGCGGCCGGTGCCGGCAACTGGATCGGGGCGGGACCGTCGACCGTGAAGTCGTCGATTACCAGCGTCCCGTCACCCGGGTCGGCCTTTTCAAAGGCGATGTAATAGTCGTCGGCATCTCCGGTCGTGAACTCGGCGGTACAGATATTTTTCTTGGACGCCGGTAAAGCCTGCTGGAGCACAGTGGAGCCATCCGCCTTCGAGCGGGCGACGACCGAGTACTGGCCGTCTTTCTCGGACAGGTACGCGAAGCTCAGCTCGTACTTGCTCTTCGGTGCCAGTCGCAGGGTTGCCGGGATGGTGCGGATGACTTCCCCCTTCATCCCTTCGCTGAAGCTCTTGAGCGACCAGCGGCCGTTCAGCGTGTCGGAAGTATAGCCTTCGTGCAGTTCCGAAAGATGGGTCCGGCCGGACCCGTATTGCGCATAGACAAACGGGCCCCAGCCCTGGTCACAGTTCTCAAAGTCCTCAAACAGTAGATGCCTGCCCTGCGGCGGCGGTTGGGCAGCGACGATTCGGACGTCGTCGAAGCAGACCAGCGAATCGGGATAACCGGCGCTGGCCGCCAGTTCCACGACCGCGCTCCGCTTTTGCGGAGTGAAATAGACCTTGATCCGCTGGAACTCGGTGCCGCGATACTTGTGGTTTTCGTCGGTGTTGACGACGGTGGTGTCGGTGATGGCAGCCACGGCTGGCGCGCCGCCATGCCCGGAGATCTGCAGCGAGGCGGTGCGGCCGCCACGGGCCCGGACCCAGACCGAGGCGGCGTACGAAACGCCCGGGGTCAGGCCGGTGATCTTCTGGAAGACGCGACCGCCAGCGCCGTTGTTCCCAAGGATTTTGAGGAAGGAATTGCCATCGGGATCGTTTTCGATGGTGATGTGGTCGAAATTGGTCGTCCCGGGTTGCGAAGAAACGACCGGCCCCTTTGACCAGGCGCTGAAGCCATGGCTGTCAAAGCCCATGTCCTTGACCAGGCTTCCATCGCCCCAGACAATCGGCTTGCCTGCTTCCCGGGTCTTGTAAACGACGTAGGGGGTTTTTGCCTTGGCGTCGATGGTGATGCCTCCATCGGCGACTTTGGGTTCGCCAACCAGCACCCGGCCAAGGTCGGTGAGTTGGTAAAGAACGACCGATTTCTGCTCCGCCCAGCTCTTCGGCAACTTCCAGGTGGTGGCGCCGCCCGCGGGGTTCCAGTGATAAATTTTCGTCTCCCCGGCCGGATCCCAGGGGATGAACATGGTTTCGCCGCGGGCGATTGCCTGGCCATCTTTGTAAAGTGTGAAACTGCCGTTCTCCATCCGGGTGCTGATGTCGGCACCGGAGAAATCAACCCGGTCATCCGTCCACTGCTTGATCGGGAAATGCATCATATAACGGTTCGGCAGGACGTTGCTGTAGAACATCTCGAGCGTCTCGTGCATGTCCTTGTGGTTTTGCCAGCCGGAATGGCCGGTCCGGTTCCGGTCCGTACCGCCCTTGAGCAGCGGGTGGTTGTTCCATACATCCCGTTCCTGATTGAAGAGGAACCGGCTGATTTTGCTTGGCCCCCAGGACTGGTGGGTCCAGATGGCGTAGGCATCGAGGTTCTGGGCGAACTCGGTCCAGATCGCCAGATTGAGGCTGTTCAGTTTTGTCGAAAGCTTCCAGGCTTCCCATTCCTGTCCGCTGTAGGTGTCGACATAGGTGAACGCCAGTCCCGGTACCTCGCGCTTCAACTGCTCCAGCCGGGCATCAAGATGGCCCGAGATGATGTCGGCAAAACGGTCGATGTGGTATGATTGGTCGAGCCATGCCCAGCCATCTTCGCGGGGTTCTTTCAACAACTCTTTGGTGAAGGTCCGGGCTTCCGGATAGGCTTCAGTGTGGTTGATGTGGAAGCCGATGCTGGCGTTGTAGTCGGCCGCTTTCGCGATCAGGAAATTCAGATCCTGGAGTCCGCCGGCCCGGGTGTTGTAGTTGCCGCCGTAGTCAGGATGGGCGCTGTCATGTCCCTCAGACTGGTACCCTTTCAGCTCCACCAGCTGGCCAAAGCCGTCGATGAGGTTGGAGAATTTTTTGATGTTGTCGAGGGTGCGGAGGAACGGGTTCTGCGCCAGGCTCTCAAAGTTCATAACGATGTAGCAGACGCTATTGCGCAGCTTCTCGGCGCCGAACTTCGGCTTCTGGACGGCACGCAGGGCGATGGCCCCGTCCTGCCAGTCGACCATTTGGTCGCCATTCAGGTCGCCGCCCACTACCACCTTCGACCAGGGCAGCTCGACGATCTCGGTGTCGAGATAGCGATAACGCCAGGAGCTATTCGACAGGCCGGTCCGTACGTATTCAGGCTTGGCGACGGTCTGGATGCCCACCTGCTGGCGGTTCTGGATGGTGTTGTTGGCCATGGCCGCCGCCAGCTGGGTGGTATTCACAATTGCATGGCTTTTGCGTTCGAAGCCTGGTTTGCGGGTGGCGATATCGGAGAATTCGTCGCCTTCCATCCCGGTGCAGGCGCTGAGCCTGGCCCCGGACTGGGTGCTCCGGACTGAGACCAGATTGTGGTCCTTGAACTCCAGCGTCTTCACCTTGGTCGGACCTTTCTCCGCAATGCTGACAACCTTGAAGTCGAGCGAGTTGTCCGCTACCGAAATTTCCACGGTCAGTGCGACCTGGAGTTCAGCCACGGTCAGGGTATATCGCCCGGTGCTCGAGGATACTTGGGTGTACGCGATCTTCGGAACGTAGTCGGTCCCGTTGAGGGTCACCTTGGAGAGGGCATCCTCCTGCCCGTAGAGGAGCGCCCCATTCGCCAGCCAGCGGTATTGCATCACCCGGGGAAAGCTGTCGTCGATGGTCACTTCCATGGCGGAAGACGAAATCTTGCGCTCGGTGGCACCAACGGTGATGCCCGACAGGGAGACCAGTGAGGCAAGCGCCAGGAAAACGGATCGGGTGGAATAGGGATGCATAGAATTTAATATTAGTAGCAAGTCTGAAAACAAAATTCAAATGTCGCGAGAAAATAAAACATTGAACTTTAGCAAGAAAACCACAACCCATCTTGAGCGTTACTGCGGTCAGGACAAGAAGGGCATAATCTGGGTTGTTGAGGTGCTGGAGCGGTTGTGTTCCATCAGGGATCGCACCGGACTCGAACCCTCTCTCTCCTGCGGCGGTTGACAATGCCCCGCAATACTGGATAAATCCCCACATGCGCCCCCTCGTCACCTGGGACCCAATACCGAACTGCCTTCCAAAATAATCAAGCGCAACAGCTCGCCGACCGAAGTGGAGGACATCGCCCGAATCGAGGCCGGTCGGCTGGCGAATTGGCCCTTGTATAAACTGACACCGGAATCTCAAACAAACAATGCCACAGTCCGATTCAAAAATTTGCTGACTGAACGTGAGGCGCTGCTGGTCTTCTGTTGGCATGGAAAAGCGTGAGGAACGACGAAACTGGCGACGAATCGTCCCCTGTGCAAGCGAAAACCCGATGGCGGACTGGAACAAAGTTCTTGCAAATATCTGGAACGAGAAGAAAATCATAAAATTCACCAAAAAGGCCCACGCCGGCCGTGGGTCGCAAAACCTATGGGAATGTCCGGCTAAAAGTGATTTTAGAAATTACCGCTGCGGCAACTTTAAGTTGGGGCGGAGTTTAATCGGGTGAAGTAAGTTGGCCTCAAAACTTCGGGGCCAAAAATAATTGTCACCAATCGGCGACAGTCTGGTCTATACCTTGACACGCAAATGAAATGGACTGCGCAATGTTCCGGATCCGGGTTGCTCCTGGCGATGGCGATAGCGATGGTGGGATGCACTTCCGCCCATTATCGCAATTCCGCCGATCGGGCAGTCTATGGTGTGATTCAACAAAAAACACCGGCGGTGAAGAACATGGACGCGGCCTTCACCATCGAGCAGACCAACGCCATCGAGCTGGAAAGTTTTCCAGTCATCACGAACGTGGTGGATTATCTCGGGCCGGACGGCGAAGCGGAACGCGGGGCGAGGGTGTTGCGGTTGGAAGACGCGCTGGCCACCGCGGTTCGCCACAGCCGCAGTTATCAGTCGCGCAAGGAGCAACTTTATCTTTCGGCGCTGTCGCTCACGCTGGCCCGGCATCAGTTTACACCGCTCTTTTCGTCGAGCGGTCGGGGGGCTTACAACGCCACCGCCACGGAAACGCCGGCTTTGAGCGACCACTTTATGGAGGATCGCAGTGTCAGCGCCAATGGTTCGGTCGGCGAAAACTGGCTGATTCGCGACATGGGCCGGATCACGACGGCGTTCACAGCGGATTTTCTGCGCTTCGTCTCGGGCGACCCGCGCCTGGCCACTTCCTCGCAGTTAAGCGCGGCGTTCGTCCGCCCGCTGTGGCGCGACGCCGGTTTTAAGCAGGACATGGAACATTTGACGCAGGCCGAGCGCAGTTTGCTCTATGCGCTGCGCGACTTCACGCAGTTCCGCAAGGATTTCAGCGTGGGCATTGCTTCCGCCTACTACAACGTGCTGGGCAACCGCGACGCGGTGCACAACAGCTTTCTCAATCTACAAAGCTCGCACCGGAACGCCGACCGCACCCGCGCCCTGGCGCAGGAAGGACGCGTGGCGGGCACGGACCTTGGCCGTCAAGAACAGCAGGAGTTGACCGCTGAAAGTGCCTGGATCAACGCGGTGGTCAATTACAAGCAGTCGCTTGATAATTTCAAAATCCAACTTGGGCTCAAGGTGGATGCCAGTGTCGTATTGGATGACAAAGAACTGGAGGCGCTGCAAATCCATCATCCCGACCTCAGCGCAAATAATTCCGTCCAACTGGCGCTGGCGTCTCGGCTGAATTTCATGACTATCAAGGACCAGCTTGAGGATGCCGAGCGCCAGGTGAAGGTGGCGGAAAGTTTTCTCAAGCCGCAGGTGGACCTGGTGGCCAACGCGAGTCTGGCCAGCAATCCGGCCAGGAATTTTTCGCTGCCCGAGCCATCGCGCTACGCGTGGGACGCCGGCCTGAATGTTGATCCTGGCCTGGACCGCACGTCCGAGCGCAATTCCTATCGCGCCGCGATCATCGCCCGCAATCAAGCCGCGCGCACTTTGGAAGAGCAGGAGGACCAGATCCAACTGCAGGTGCGCGACAGTTGGCGCACGTTGGACCAAGCCAAGCGTAATTACGAGATCAGCGAGATCGGCGTGCGCCTCGCCGAGCGGCGCGTCGAGGAACAGGGACTGCTGGCTGAATGGGGCCGTTCGAAGGCGCAGGATCAGGTGGACGCGCAGAACGCCCTGATTGATTCGAAAAACCAGCGGACGCAGGCGCTCGTCACCCACACGATTGCCCGGCTGCAATTTTGGAACAACATGGGCATCCTTTACATCAAAGACAACGGCCAATGGGAGGAAGTAGCGAATGCAAAAACTAAATAATATTCTATTGTTCATCCGCCGGCAGCCGCGTTGGCGACAGACCGTCGTGGTTGTTTTGATGGTGCTGCTGGCCTGGTGGGGATTACGCCGCGGTACCGGCACCGGACCGCAGGTGCCGACGTTTGCGGCGCGGCGCGGCCCATTGGAAATCAATGTGCTTGAAGGAGGCAGTCTGTCGGCTCTGGAATCGCAGGAGGTTAAATGCGAAGTCCGCGTGGGCTATCAAGGCACGAAAATATTGAGGATCGTCGAGGAAGGTTATCTCGTTACGGAAGACGATGTGAAGAACAAGAAGGAGCTGGTGGAACTGGATTCGTCAGAGTTGCAAAAGCAGATCGCGCAACAGGAACTGCAGTATCAGCAGGCCGTGGCGAGTCTGATTGATGCACAGCAAAATTACGAAATCCAATTAAACCAGAACCAGAGCGACATCAAGGCCGCCGAACAAAAAACCCGGTTTGCGCGGATGGATTTGGACAAGTTTTTGGGCGACAGCGTCACCTCGCAAATCATCAAAGAGTATGGCCTCGATAAAATTCTGGCGGATGCGAGCACCAACAATGTGACCTCGACCACGCGGGCGCAGGAAGCGGGGGCCACCGCCGAAGTCGCGCCGCCCTCGGTCATCGAAAATGGCACCACTACCATCGCGACCGTAATAGATACGACGAGCCAGACTGTGCATACGCAAGCCATCACTGGCGTTCTCAAATTGCCAGCCGCCGCCAACGGCGCAGCGGCAGCGATGGTCGCCGGAAGTCATCCCGGAGCAACGAATGTCTCCTCGGATCTGGAACTGGACGCCGGTGATTCCGAGGCCGGCTCTTTTGCCACGCCGATCATTGATTTTTCCAAATACGCCAACATCGAAGTTCTGGGCGACGGTGAAGCCAAACAAAAATTGCGCAGTTTTCAGGACGATTTACAGGCGGCCCAGAAGGAACTCGGTCAGGCCAAAGCCACGTTCGAGGGCACGCAGCGGCTGTTCGCCAAACAGTTTGTCGCGCGCACCGAACTGGTGCGCGATCAATTAACCCAGGACAGCGCCGAGTTGAAAGTGAAAACGGCTGAGACCGCTGGCGCGCTGTATCTGAAATACGATTTCCCCAAAACCGCCGAACAATCGCTCACCGCCTACACCGATACTATTCGCGAACTAGACAAGTCACGTCGCATGGCCATCTCCAAACTCGCGCAGGCCCGCGCCCGGCTGCGCTCCGCCCAGGGCCAGTATGCAGTGCAGAACCGTCAACTCAACGACCTCAACGAGCAACTCGACAAATGCACCATCATCGCCCAGAAAACCGGACTCGTGGTGTATGGCGGCGGGCGCGACGATGATTATGGCAATGGCGAGCCCATTCGTGAAGGCGCCTCCGTCCGCGAACGCCAGACCATCATCACCATCCCGGACATGACCCACATGGCGGTGAAGGTTAAAATCCACGAGAGCTACATCAAGAAGATTCAGAAAGGTATCAAGGCGCGCATCACCGTGGATGCCTTCCCCGAAACCGTTCTCGATGGGGAGATCAGCAAGGTGGGCGTGCTGCCGGATTCACAGAATCGCTGGATGAATCCTGACATGAAAGTCTATGTCACGACGATCACCATCAACGGCACCTACGACTGGGTGAAACCCGGCATGAGTGCCAAGGTGGAAATTCTCGTGAACAAATTGGACGACGTGGTTTACATCCCAGTGCAGGCGGTGACGCCGGACGATGGCAAACAGATTTGCTATGTGGCCGGCGCCTTCAAACCCGAGCGGCGCGAGATTGAGGTCGGCGAGTTCAACGACGATTTCATCCAGATCAAAAGCGGTTTGAACGAGGGCGAACGCGTTTTATTGCGGCTGCCGGAAGCCCTGGAAGCGGACGGCGCAGACAACGGCAATTCGCCGGCTGATCAAAAACCAGGTACGCCGGCCAAGCTGAGCTCTCCTGCGATGCCGGCGAAAGTGGCTTCAACGACGGGCAAGGCTTAAATCGCATCCGGCCATGCCCAAGTCAATCGTCCAGTTCAACAACGTCCACAAGTCCTACCAGATGGGCACGTTCCTGGTGGAAGCTTTGCGTGGCGTCACCTTCGACATCGCCGAAGGCGATTACATCAGCATCATGGGATCATCCGGCTGTGGCAAATCCACGCTCCTTAATCTGCTCGGCTGCCTGGATCGGCCCACGACCGGCCACTATCTCCTCGGCGGCGAGGACGTGTCGGCAATGGATGACGACTCGCTGTCAGCGGTGCGCGGCGCGCGGCTGGGTTTTATTTTTCAATCCTACAATCTCATCCAGCAGCTTTCGGTGGTAGAGAATATTGAAATCCCGCTTTACTACCAGGACCGGCCGGAAGCCGAGTCGCGTGAGCGGGCCACCATATTGGCCAAGCGCGTCGGTCTGGAGCACCGGCTCGATCACAAACCCTTTGAACTGTCCGGCGGCCAGCAGCAACGCGTCGCCATCGCCCGCGCGTTGGTCAACGATCCGCTCGTCATCCTCGCCGACGAACCCACCGGCAATCTCGACTCCACTTCCGGCGTGGAAATTTTGAAAGTGTTCGACGAGCTGCACGCCCAGGGCAAAACGCTGATTATCGTCACGCACGATCCTACGGTGGGCCGCCGCGCCCGCCGCACCATCCGTTTGCGCGACGGCCACATTGAAAGCGATGTCCGTCATTAAAGCCCAACTCAAAACCAACAGCGTCTGGCGCGGCCTCTCGGTCGCGCGCCTGCAACGCGCGGTGCGTCTGGGCATTCGCAGCCTGTGGCTGCATCGCCTGCGCTCGCTGCTCACGGTACTGGGCATTGTGTTTGGCGTGTGCTCGGTCATCGCCATGCTCGCGATCGGCGAAGGGGCGAGCTATGAAGCGCAGGAACAGATCAAAAGTCTCGGCAGTCAGAACATCATTCTGCACAGCGTCAAACCGCCCGACGAACAAAAAGTTTCCGATCAAGGCAGTCAGAGCCGCGTGTTGCAATACGGCGTTACCTATGCCGACGTTCGCCGCATCACCGCCACCATTCCCGGCGTCACGGTCATTTTGCCCGCACGAATTATCCGGGATTATGTTTGGAACATCAGCCATCGAGTGGATTGTGAGATTGCTGGCACCGTGCCGTGGTATCCCACCATGCGCAATCATCGTGTTGCCATCGGGCGCTTTTTTACGGATCAAGACATGGCCAACCAGAAGAGCGTCTGCGTATTGGGCGCCGAGATGGTGCCGATGTTGTTTCCCATGCAATCGCCGCTGGGCAAAGACGTCCGCATCGGCGGGGACTACTATCAAGTTATCGGCGTCATGGAAGCGCGCGGGCACGAGGCCAAAGCGGATGACCCGACCGAATCCAAGGATAAGTCCGCCGCGTATCGCATGTTTATTCCGTTGGAAACTGCCAAGCTGCGTTACGGCGAAGTTCTGATGCGCCGCCGCGCGGGCAGCTTCGAAGCTGAGCGTGTGGAACTCCACGAACTCACGGTGAAGGTGGTGTCGCTGAATCAGGTGACCACGGTTGCCGGGGCGATCAAAGCGGTCATGGAGCGCAACCACAAGAAGAAGGATTATCAGATTGATGTACCGCTGGAGATGCTCCGGCGCGCGGAGCGCACTAAACAGATTTTTAACATCGTGCTGGGTTCCATCGCGGCCATTTCCCTGCTGGTCGGTGGCATCGGGATCATGAACATCATGCTTGCCAGCGTCACCGAACGAACTCGCGAGATCGGCATTCGTCGCGCCCTCGGCGCGCGGCGACGCGACATCGTCATTCAATTCCTGGTCGAGACCGTGATGCTCTCGGGCATTGGCGGCATCTTGGGCGTTATGCTCGGTGTCACGATTCCGCTCATTGTCTCGCACACGGCCGGCATGAAGACCATCATTACCATCTGGTCGCCGCTGCTGGCGTTCGGTATCTCTGCTTTGGTTGGAGTCATCTTCGGCATCTACCCCGCTGTTCGCGCCGCCAAAATGGATCCCGTCGAAGCATTGCGGCACGAATAACCGAAGCGTCGCCGCCGGCTTACAACCACTTTTCTACCAACGCCTCCAATGACCGCCCGGCGCGGCACTTGCCATGGCGGCGCCAGCGCCGCACAAATCTGGTTTTGAACTAGGTGCTGGCAAAGCCAATGACCTGTGTTCGACCAAGGTGGCGGAGGATCTGGCGGTGATGCGAAAGCCGCGCGGTGCTATTGCTTTTGTCTTCGGCGATAGGCAACGCCTCGCGCCGTATTGCTGTGTCTTGCCCGTGCGAAGCATCGCGGGCTAATAATTTTTTGGCCGGACGAAGTCGCGCGGCCATTTTGTTTTTGTCGCCACGCCCGAGCGCGATCAGCGAGAACCGGAACGCAGTGAAGGTTCGAGCCGCGCGAGGAGCGCCAGCGACGAGGTCTTTGCCTTTTACAATTTGGGCGCGCCCGGTGTCTGCCTTGACGGTCTCGTCAGATTTGCTGACTTCGGAATGAGCGGGAGCGATCTGCGGAATCTGTGGAGCAGATGCGTTAGCGAATGCAGAGGCGGCAAACTGATGAGTCCGTCACGGGCGCGGGCCGAACAGTGCGGATACTTGGCGCGAGGCACGAGCGCAAGTGTCCGCTCTGTGAGAGCCTGGTTTCTTCCACACTGGCAATCTTTCCCGGCACGCCCAAGCCGCCGGCCTGGGCGTGATATTGCTGTGCCTTGGCCGTGGCGAAGCCTCGCGGCCTCTGAAAAAAGGCGATCGCAAACGCAGTGCGCGTTCGCCACCGCGAGGAGCGACAGCGACGAGTCAGCGACCCACTAACTTTTCCCCGCCTGGCCGCGCGCTTAAATCATTCGCCAACCTAAATGGTTGGATCGCGCGGAAACCGTTCGAGCACCTGCGACGTTCGACGCGTGCGCGCGGCAGTGAAAGGCACGCCGAGTGGGACGTTCGTAAACCGGTGAAGGCGTGCCGGTGCTGGCGTAGCGGTGGCGTCAGCCACCGCCGCCAGCATGAACGTCAGGCGTCCGCGCACGCGCCTGATGTGCGGCCTGAG